>NZ_JBNGGG010000025.1:0-164233 GCF_049974585.1 Streptomyces sp. UG1
AACTCATCCGGCACCAGCCGCTCAACGATCGAAACCACGACCAACAGGCTACCGACCCAAATGAGATGACGTCTTAGAGGCCGCGTAGAAAGGGCGGCATGACCGGCGCCGACGATGTATCCCAGCGGTGGGGGTCCAGGCTCGGCGGATCAGGCTTCGAACGGTGATGATCGCGCCAGCGAGACCATGCGCCGCAGCCCCTGCTCAGCCCACCGCCGTCCCGAGGCGAAGCACCGTGGAGATGCCGGCTTCTGTTGCACGGCCTGCCTCCAGGGCGGTGGGACGTCCCCAGAGAGCTCAGTCCTGACCAATCGTCACGTCAGACGCCACATGGCCATGTCGATGCCCTGGCCTGGTGCTCATGCAAGTTGCGGCCTGATGGGTGATGCCACGGCGTGTCACTGATGCAGCTCTCGAATAGCCGGTTCATATGTTCATCGGGCTGCGTGTTCCGCGCATCCAAGCCCGCCGCCTTGGAAGGAGAACCATGAAGTCGTTGTCGATCCGGTCTCTGCGAAATGTCATGCTCGCTGCGGTGACGTCAATCGCACCGCTGGCGCTCGCTACCGCCACCGCCACCCCGGCCCATGCACAGACCCCGTGTGTAGTGACGCCCCCCACCGTCAGGCCAGCGGCCCAAGGCGTTCGGATCACGGCAGGAGCCACCTGCGCGGAGGCACAGCCCGTTCATCTCACGATCAGTGCGTCCCTGAACGGCAATACGCTGCTGCTGTCCGACACCAATGCAAACGTCGCGGCAAGAGGCAGAATCAGCCAGACCGTGTTCCTCGGATCGCCAATCTCCCAGGTATGCGTCACTGTCAACCAAATCACCAGGTGCTTCCCGCAGTGAGCCGGACGACTCCGCAGGCATGACGGCGCTGCACAACCTCTCGCCAGCACGGATGCCTCGCTCAACTGATGGGTGGGGCACCCGCTGGCGTTGTCGTACGTGCAGCCGTACCCGCATAGAGGCGGCCGGTCACAACTTGGGCCGCTGCGGCAGCAGGGCGGCAAATTGGTCCCATAGCGGTTCGGTCAGCCATGACGGCAAGCACAGGCACAGGTCTTCCGGTGATCACAGAACGTCCCAATTCCATGATCACGGAACCTGTTCCCGCCCCGCTTGCCAACTGCCCCCACCCGCCGCCTATCCATGCAGCTTCTTGTCCGGTGCGGGCTGTTCCGGGATCGCCGGTTCCGACGGGGGCGGTTGCGGTGACGGGAACATGCGGTCTTCGAGGGCGGCCATCGCCAACAGCATGAGGAACATCATCACCGGCACGAGCAGGGCTAGCATGATCACGACGCCTCCCCGCTGAGCAGTGATCACAGCTGGTGCTTGGCGCAACCGGGTCATGCTCAGCGTGCGACCGAATGGGATACGCCGCACATCGAGACGAGGGACCGGGTAGGCCGGTTGGGTGACGGCTTGTCTCGTGCGGATGCGGGGCCGAGCAGCGGAGGTGATCCTGGCAGTGCAGCAACCCCTCCCGGTATGGGTGCCCCCGCCGCAGGGGGGCACCCATACCCATTCTCAGTGGGTGGGCGACAGGGCCGCTTGCTAGCCCCGGACTTCGCGGGTCACCGTTTCAGGTCTGTGGCAGGCCGGGCCGGATCCGTGCTGGGCCAGGTCAACGGCTGCCGGGCAACTCCCCGTCAGCGAGCCGCACCGCATCGGCCCGGCACACCTCGACGGTCCGTACGGCGCCACCCGGCGGGGCCCACCGAACGGACTCGACCGCAGGCCCGTGCCGCTGGTCGAAGAAGCACCCGCCCCCCGACACGGCGGTGTCGAGCCCCAGCCGCCTGTCCAGCCGCTCCAGAGCCGCACGGCCCCCGGCCAGGATCCCGGGAACGTCCGCCGCAGGAGCACTCTTGGCGCGTTCGTACGCGTCCAGCGCGAGGGAGTGGTCGGCCAATTGCTGGTACGTGGCGTCCAGATCGCCGGGCGTGAACGGATGTACGGAGAGCAGCGCACCGAACTCGGTGATGGCCCGCTCGGCGTCCCGGGCCTGCTGCTCGGGGTCCACGTGAGCGCGATCCCTGGCCGCCTTCAGCCGCGCTTCCGCGGCCCGCCGCCGCTCCGCGCCCCCGGCGCCGAAGTCCCCGGCCGCACGGACCAGCTCCATCGTGGCCCGGTGCACCTCCTCGTCCGGGTCCACGGGGCGTGCCGTGGTGGCAGGCACGCTCCGCTGCGACGGCTGCCTGTGCGCGGTTCGCCGCGCCGAGCGGCGGCCGAGGCGGTACAGCGTCCCCGCCAGCACGGCGGCCAGCAGGAGGTACCAGACGACGTACAACACCGGCGACGGCGCCTCGATCGCGACGGACCGCGCGAGGATCGTCACCACGAACAGCCAGACCCCGTGCCACGCCCCGTACAGCAGGGCTCCGACCAGGCGACGGCGGCCTGCCGAACGGGAGGACGCGGCGGAGGCCCATGGACCCGGCACGCAGTAGTACGCCGCACCCAGGCCCACCGCGATCACCGCGTAGTCCAGGATCACCGCGTAGTCCAGCGCCAGGCCCCCGCCCCCGCTCGACACGGCGACTTCGAAGATGAGCTGCCCGACCGCCACCTGCACGAGAGCGACCAAGGCGCCGAAGCGCACCGCGGTCGGTACGGACACGCCCTGCTGTGCGCTCTCCCGCCTGACCAGCGCCCACCGCCGCTCCGTCATCACCGGCTCCGCCCTCCGTATCGCGCATCAACGCCGTACGGCATGATCCCCCGGGCTGGCCCACGCACCCAGGGCCGGAACCCACCACACGAACCCAATCCTCATTGCTCGCCCCCGGCAACGAGGCCACCCGGCACCTCGATCCGTCGACAGCAGGACTCACTGACGATGAGCCCGCAACCCTCCCATCCCACCTACCGGACAAGCCGATCCACCGGCCTGTGATCCTCTACATCTCGCCGAACTCATCCCGCGCAGCGACGACGCAGCCGACCCTCCCACCATCCAGATCACCCGGGGCGTGTCCGACTCCACCTTCTCGACAGTGGTAGCAGACGACCCCGCTTGTAACAGACCTGAATCAGCGACCTGCGAAATGCGGGGCTAGCTTGTGGAGCCCGCCGGCGCCATGTCCCGTGCCCCAGTCCGCCCGCCCGTCCATCGGGTCGTCCGTTCGGGCGCGGCGCAGCCTGGCCAGGCGCCGCCTCAGAACGCAGCCGGGCCCGCGCCCCATGACCGGCGGGGGCGCGGGCCCGGTCATCGGATTGTCACGGCACGCAGTGGGTCTGTTCCTCACCTCCGGCTGTTACTGTCACGCACACCTTGCTCACCGCGACCGGCACCTGGACGACCTGCTGCGAGGTGCCGTTCGCAGCCACATCCGTGGTGGAGGTGGCAAGCACGAACGGGGCCCCGGCCGCGTCCTTGACCTCAACAGCGATACCCACGTCCTCGGTCGCACCGCTGCACGTCACGCCGGCAACGATCCGCGTGCTGGTCGGCGTCGGGTTGGTCACCGTTGGCGCAGTCGGCATGCAGGACGCCGCCGCCGAGGCCGACTGCACGGTGCCGAAGTAGAGCAGCGGGGCCAGCGGAACCGACACGAGCGCGACGGTGGTCCACTTGCGCTTGGGCATGGGCAACTCCTTAACGGGAGGGCTCACCTGAACGACGCGCACCACTCTGTCGGCGTATTCGGCCACGGAGGGTCGCCCTTTGCCCATATTCGCCCGTTCAGGTGATCATGGCGGCGTCGTTGACGTGCGCAGTCGGGGCGCCCGCCGCAGCGCGGCGATCCAGGCCCGGTCACGCGGCCCGACTGCGACGGGCCCTCTGGCATGGCTCCCACTTCCGTAGGCCGAGTTCCTCGGCGGACTGCGCAGTGAGCCGCGCCATCACCGACAGTTGCGTGCCGGGTAGCTGCTGGCGTGGCTTCCGAGTAGCCCGCTCGATGATCGACGTATCGACGGGGGCCAGAATCTGCCCGCCGTACCAGTTCTCAAGGGATACGAGCATTGTGGGTTCCCGGCGCGTACGACTGTGGCCCAGGTCCGGACGTGGCGCTTCAGGCCCATATCGCCCCCTCTGCGCGGTTGGTGTTGCGTGGTGGGCGAAAGGATCATGCGCCCGATTCAGCCGGATTACCAGGGGTATGACTGGATCGATGCCAGCGGGGCGGCCCGGGGGCACCCATCGGCGTGGGCGCCCCGGGCCTTCTTGGTGGCGGGGCGACAGGGCCCGCTCTTCAGGCTGCGGGAGCCTGCCGGTCGCTGCGGCCACGGGCCGGGGACCGGTCTACCCATCCCTGTGCGTCGCCCCTATGTGGGAGTCCTTGGAGTACGACCAGCGTACGCGGCTGCGGACCGGCATTAGGCTCGCCTCCCTCACAACGGCACAGCAGGGCGGGGAACCATGTCACGCGATCTCGACGACTACAGCCTGCCGAGCCAAAGCCTGCGTTTGCTGCCGTCGTCATCAAGGGCTAACTGTGCAAGCGAAATGAACTCCGCAACCCCGGAAACCACCTTTTCGGCCACCTCTTTGGCGCGCTCGGCATTGAGTTCAACAACGGCTCGAAGCAGGTAAGCCGCAGCCTCTTCATGAGATGCAGCCCGTTCAGGGTCAGGGTCGTCAAATACGAATCGCAAGCGCAAGAGAACTGTGAGTTCGCGACTAGCTTCCTCAATCTGCGTAGCCTTGTCTACTACCACTTGAGGACCGGCTAGAGCGACCTCGAGCCATTTATCTCTGATCTGTTGTTGCATCTCCCAGAATTCCTGAGCAAATTCTTCAGATAGCTCGATGATGCGAGCAACCACGGGGGAGAATTCATCAGGGGTAGGCGATGCCTGCTCAAGCGCTTCCAGCTCTTTTCTGAGTCTCGGCAAGAGGGATGCGGCACTGTCTCTCAAGGTTGATGTCACCGCGACGAACTCCTTGTAGACCCCGTGCCGAGGTTCCCTGCGCTGTCGAAGGTGCTCGGCACGAGCCGTGATCCGTGCCTGTTCACGCGCCGAATAACCAGCGACCAGGGCGGCCCCGGTAGTCGCTACAGCGCCAGCCAATGCACCCAACACAGCTGCCAGTCCTGCATCCCTGAGCCGAGAGCTTGGCGTAGCGTCAGGTCATGAGCAACCTCGACGCTTCCGGGGTCGCGTGCGTCGGGCCATACCCGCGGGTCTGCGCACACCAGTTGGGCTCATCCCCTTGCGTCGTGTGGCCGCTCTTCAGGCGTGCGGGTCGTACCGGCGGGCGGCGGCGCGGGCGCGACGCACCTTGTCCTTGGCGTCGTTGCGGCGTCGGCGCGCGGCAGTCTTCTCCGGTCCCTTTGCGGCGCGCAGGTCCGCCTTGGCCGCGGTGAGTTCGTCCTCGGCTTCAGCCAGCTTCGCGAAGGCGGCGGAGGATTCACGCTCCCACCGCTTCTCGGCCCGGTCGGTGATGCAGTCCATTTCCCGCTCGATACGCGGGTTGGGCTGCCAGTCGTCCTGGCCCTGCCGGGCGTAGAGGATGGCCGACTTGGCGGCCTTGGCGGTGAGCCAGGCCAGGCGCAGCTTCTCTCCGGGCGTATACATGTGATCTCCAGGTGGGTTCGGGTCCGCCAAGCACGGCGGAGAGGCTTCTGAGGGGTTTTCAAGCCCCTGCGAGAGGGCCCGAAACCCGAAACTGCGCAGCTCAGGGCCGATATCGGGGGCGAAACCGGTTTCGGGCCGGGGTGAAACCACAGGCTTGATCCGAAACCGGCCCGGGGGCGTCTAGTCGCCGTCCTCGGCGGGCGGGATGTCCGCCCAGCGGAGGCCCTTCGCGCCGCCGCAGCACTCGCGGATCGTGAGCTGTCGAGTTGAGATCTTGAATGGCTTCAGCGCGGCACTGAGGACCGTCGACGCGGCAGCGGCATCCATCTCCAGCCACGGCCGGTACAGGTCCGGACGGAAGCGCGCGAGGGCCTCGACAAGCCGGTGCGAGTGCACTGACTCGACCCCGTCCGGCCACACCGACCGCAGATGGTCCACGACCGTCTCAACGTCCAGCTCCTCGACCTGGGCGCCGACGGACTGCCCGGACAGGGTGCCGGCCGCCGTGCGCAGTGCGAGGGCTCGCTTGGAGATGTCCTCGGCCTCGGTCTGCTTGATGAACGCGGCCCGCACAGTGATGCCTTCGCGTCCGCGGGCGAGGATGCCGGTGCCCTGCTCGTCGACGCTGATGTCCATGGCGCGGAGGCCGCGGTCGTAGGCGCCGGTGCCGAGAACGTTGTTGTTGGCGCGCCAGTCCATGACCGCGAGGCACAGGCGGGTGCCGACCGAGCTGGACACCGACGTGAGCAGGGACGGCGCGTCGGGGTTCTGAGTGAGCAGAATGAGGATGATGCCGTACGCCCGCGCCTTCTTGATCAGGCGTGTGGCGAGGGATGTCGCTTCATTCTTGTAGTCGTCGTGCGTGAACAGCTCCTGCACCTCGTCGATGACGATGACGCGCGGTCCGAGCTGCTGCTCGGGGTACTCCTCGGCGAGCGCGCGGGTGACCTTGCGGCCCTCGGGGACCTCGGAGGCGGGCAGGGAGCGCACGAACGCGGCGCGCCGCTGGTACTCGGCGATCCCGAGCGCATCCCGCCGAGCGCGGCCTCCAGGTCCTCATCCTCGTCGCCGGACACGTACCGGTGGCACACAGGGCGGACCGAGTCGAGGTCGCCGGAACCCTTCAGCTCGAAGATCCACAGTTCGGCTGTGGGGTCGAGGGCGACCCCGAGGACGATCGCCAGGGCGCAGGAGGTCATGCCGGACCCGGGGATGCCTCCGACGAGCAGGTTGGAGTACATGAGGGTGATCTCGACGAGGTTGCCGCGCGGGTCGAACCCGAAGGGCAGCGGCTCGTACACGTCCGCCTGGCCGCTCTTCATCAGCGGCCACAGCTTCTGCCCGGCCTTGGCGGGGTCCCGCTGCGCCACCCACAGCACCAGGCGCCCGGGGTGAGCGGAGCAGTCGGCCTCCGGCCACATGGTGGAGATGGGCCGTCGCATGGCGGCGGCCAGCTCCTCGCGCTTCTCCAGCACCGCGGTGGCCTTCACGCCCGGCGGCAGGTCGACCTCGGCGCGCCAGCCGGGCCCGTCCCGCATGACCTCGGAGGCGAACTCCACCCCCCGCTTGCCCTTCCGGCCCTCGATACCGATCGCCGCGAGCGCCTCGAACACCTCGGTGGAGTCCAGGCGGCGCAGCACGTTCGTGGCGACGCAGCGGGTGATGAGCGGCTTCCCGTCGCGCTTCTCCCCGTTCAGCCCGCACAATGCGGCAGCCGCGACGGCCGCGGCCAGGGTCCAGCCCGGCACCAGGAACGCGGCCACGGTCGTGGTGATGCCGGTCCCGGTGGCGACGGCCACGGAGCCGCTCAACACCCGGCAGCTGCGCAAGCACGCCTACCTGCTCATGGGTGACCTAGGGCTGCGCCGGGTGCGCCTGTACGACGCCCGCGCCTCGTGCCTGACGTATCTGGCCAACAACGGGGTGCCGGATCACATCCTGGCCCGGTGGGCCGGGCACTCCAACGTCCGCACGACGAAGAAGTGGTACGTGAAGCCGGACGTCGAGGACCTGCGCCCGGCCGCAGCGGCGTGGGACGTCTTCCACGGCGGGGATACCGGTGAGTCGTGAGAGATTGTGAGAGACGATCACTATGTGATCAGCCGAGTGTGCCTCTGGCCTGGCCCTTCTGATCGCAAGGCGCAGTACGGCATCGACTCGGCCCGCACCCGCCCCCTGTTCCGGGTCAAGGAGGCGCTCCATGTCGTACGGACCGTACTGGACGAAGGCGCCATCACGTACGAGGGCGAGTTCTACACATACGAAGGCCTGTTCACCTTCGCCCGGCCCGTCCAGCATCGCCTCCCGCTCAAACTCGGGGCGATGCGCGGTCCCAAATCGTTCCAGGCCGCAGGCGAGTTGTCGGACGGCTGCCACCACGCCCTGAGCTACACGCGCGAGGCCTACGACTACGCAGTGCGGCACATACAGGCCGGCGCCGAACGGGCCGGCAAGGACTGGCGGACACTCGACATCGACGCCTGGGTCGTCTTCGCCACCGGCCCCGACACCGCCGCGGCCAAGGACGCAGCCCGCAGCATGGTCGGCATCTACGCCTCCTCCATGCCGGAGGAACAGTTACGCCGCAACAACGTGGACCCCGCCGAACTCAAGCCGGTCATCGACGCCATCGCCGCCGGCGACCTCCCCCGCGGCATCGAGCTGACCAGCCCGGAACTCGCCGAGCGCCTCTCCATCTCCGGCACCCCCGAAGAATGCCTCGACAAAATCCAGCGGGAGACCGCCCCGACCGGCGTCAACCACATGATCTGCGCCCTCACCGACCGCACCCTCGTGAAGGCCTTCACAGGCCGTGACCTGGACAACGCAGCCGACGTGAACACACAGCTCCGCCTGATCCACGACAGGATCATGCCGGCCTTCCCCTGACCCGGCCGGCGGGCCCACTCCACGCCGGGTCAGGCACTGCGCAGATCGCACCACTCCTGATCCGGGGAGAGAGACGCCGAGGACAAGGGCTCATTCACGAGCGGCTGCCGCACTACGCCCACGCGGCTTTTGGTCCGGACAGAAACCGAGACACCTGGCGACTCGTCTTGGGCACCAAGGCCAAGCGGATGGGAAGTCATGGTGGATCGGTCGGACAGCGGCGTGACGTCGACACTGAGGGCCGCAGCGCCCCGGTGGACGCGGCGCCGAACGGGGCTGTCGTCTGCGGGCGAGGGCACGAAGCGGGACAGGCGGGGCGGACGGTCGGCCTGGAGGCGGGGGTGGGTGCCCGCCGCGCTCGCGGTCCTGACCGCCGGGCTACTGGCGTTCCACCGGGCCGTGCCCAACTTCGCGGGCCGCCCGGGCAGTTTGCTGGAAACGTTCCTGCCCTGGCTCGGCCTGGTGGTCGTTCTACTGCTGGGCCTGGCTCTGCTGCGCCGTTCGGCCATCGCGCTGGTGGCCCTGCTCCTGCCGGTGGCGGCCTGGACGCACCTCTTCGGCGGGCTGCTCATGCCCGGTGCGAAGCATGGCCCGCACGATCTCGTCGTGGTGCAGCACAACGTCAGCGACGAGAACACCGACCCCGCCGGTACGGCCCGCGCCCTGGCGAAAGCCGAGCCCGATCTCATCGCGCTGCAGGAACTGCTCCCCCGGGCGCTGCCGGTCTACGTGAGGACTCTGGCCCAGCACTACCCGTACCACGCGGTCCGGGGCACTGTCGGACTGTGGTCGAAGCATCCGCTCACCTCTGCCCGGCTACTGGACATCAAACCCCGGGGGATCACGCAGACCTGGAGCCGCGGACTGCGGACCGTCGTCCACACGCCGCACGGCGACATCGCGGCGTACGTCGCGCACCTGCCCTCGGTCCGCATCCGGGCGAGCGGCCTCGCGTCCTCCTGGCGCGACGAAAGTGCCGGCCTGCTCGGTAAGGCCATCGCTGCCGAGCAGCTCAAAACGGTGATCCTGCTGGGCGACCTCAACGGCACGGTCGACGACCGCGGGCTGGCACCGCTGACCTCACGGATGAACGTGGCACAGCGAGGTTTCGCCTTCAGCTTCCCCGCCGCCTTCCCGCTGGCCCGGATCGACCAGGTCATGGCCCGCTCAGCAACCGTCACCCACATCCGCACCCTGCCCGCCACCGGCAGCGACCATCTGCCGGTCGCCGCCCGGGTCACCCTGGCCGAAGGAGTGGCCTGGGTGACACCAAGCCTGCCCAGGTGACAACGTCAGCCCGCCGCCTGCTGGAGGCCGTCGAGGATGAGGTCCAGACCGAACTCGAACTCGTCGCCATAGGCGTACCCGGGGCGCATGACGTGGGCGGTCGCGATCTCGGTCAGATACGGGTACTCGCCGTCGCCGAAACCGCTCATGATGGACTCGGCCAGTTCGGCGGTCTCGTCCGGGGTGTTGAAGGGCAGGGTCTTCTCCTGCAGGGCGAACCCGTAGATGTAGCTGTCGAGGACCGAGACCGCGTGGGCGGTCAGGGTGAGGGAGAATCCGCCCTGGCGCAGGCAGCCGAGAACGGCGTCGTGATGATGCAGGGTGGCCGGTCCCGGAGTGGAACGTGACTCCATCAGCCCGATCGCCCAGCGGTGGCGGGACAGCACCTGGCGCATGGAAAGAGCCCGCTGCCGCATCGCCTGTCGCCAGCCGTCCTCCGGCGTGGGCAGTTCGACCTCGGCGAAGACCAGGTCGATCATGCCGTCCAGCAGGTCCTCCTTGTTGGCCACGTGGTTGTACAGGGACATCGCCTCGACCCCGACGGCCTCGCCGAGCTTGCGCATGCTGAGTGTCTCCAGTCCGCCGGTGTCGGCGAGTTCGACCGCGGCGCGCAGGACCCGCTGCCGGGTGAGCGTCTCGCGGGCCGGCTGCGGGGAGGTACGTCGGGGCACGGTGGACGGTCACTTCCTCTCGTGGTCTCCAGCATTGACGAGCTTACGCCGTAAGTGCTGTACTTACGGCGTAAGCACGGTGCTTACGCCGTAAGTGGATCTGTTGCTGTGGAGACGGAACGGGGAGAGCAGTGACGATGCGGAAGACGAACGAGCCCGTCGCGGCCGCCGGTGGGACCAGGACGATGGCCGCCGTGGTGCAGGAGCGGTACGGCGCCGAGCCGGAAGCCGTGCTGCACACGGCCCGGCTCGCCCGACCCGGCATCGGTCCGGGCGAGGTCCTGGTGCGGGTGCACGCCTCCAGCGTGGACCGGGGCACCTGGCACCTGATGGCCGGACTGCCGTACGCGGTCCGGCCCGTGAGTGGGCTGCGCGGCCCGAGGCTCCCCAACCCCGGCCGCAATGTCGCCGGTGTCGTCGAAGCGGTCGGTTCCGACGTGACCGGGTTCGCACCCGGCGACGAGGTTTACGGCACGGCAGCCGCCGCGTTCGCCGAGTATGTCGCCGCCCGCCCCGACAGGATCGCCCCCAAGCCGACCGGACTCACCTTCGAGGAGGCGGCGACGGTGCCCGTAAGCGCCCTGACCGCGCTCCAGGCGGTTCGCGACAAGGGCAAGGTCCGGGAGGGTCAGCAGGTCCTGATCACGGGAGCCGCCGGCGGCGTGGGTACCTTCGCCGTCCAACTCGCCCACGCCTTCGGTGCCCGGGTCACCGCCGTCGCGAGCACCCCCAAGCTCGACGCCGTACGCGCGCTGGGTGCCGACCACGTGATCGACTACACGCGCGAGGACTTCCTCGCCGGCCCGCGCCGCTACGACGCCGTCATCGATATCGCGGGCAACCGCGGTCTGCGGGATCTGCGTCGGGCTCTCGCACCTCGCGGCAGGCTGGTCATCACCGGCGGCGAGACGAACGGCCGCTGGCTCGGCGGCACTGACCGGCAGCTCCGCGCACAGATGCTGTCCCCCTTCATCGGCCAGCACCTCGGTACCTTCATTTCCTCCGAGCACGCCGACGGGCTGCGCGATCTGACCAAGCTCATCGACGCGGGCACACTCAGCCCTGTGGTGGACCGCGTCTACTCGCTCACCGAGACCGCCGCAGCCGTCCGCCATCTCCTCGACGGCCACGTCACGGGCAAGCTGGCGCTCGCCCTGCCTGCCGAATGACGCCGTGGGACGACGCCGACAACATGTCAGGCCATCAGTCGGCCGGCTTGCCGAACCAGCGGGAGAGGTGATCGTCCAGGTCCTGCTGATCGTCGCCGATCCAGGCGACGTGGCCGTCGGGGCGTAGCAGGACGCACGGAACATCCAGTACGGCAGTGGGATCCGCGAGGTGGTCGACCCTGTCCGACCAGCCGCCGACGGTCAGGCGTTCGGTGCGGTCCAGCAGCAGGCCGCGGCCGCGGTGCAGCAGACCGTAGAGGTGGCCCTGTTTCAGGTCGATGTCGGGCAGGCGGCGGCCGAGCAGGTCGGGGCCTTCGCCGAAGTCGTAGCGGATATCGATCGCGGTGATCTTCTCGATCAGACAGCGGTTCACCTCGTCGAGGTCCATCAGTTCGGTGAGCAGCCTGCGCACGGCCCGCGGGCCCGGTTCGGTGGACAGCAGTTCCATCTGGGCGCGGGTGTTGTCCAGCACGTCCTCGGCGACCGGACGACGTTCGGCCTGGTAGGTGTCCAGCAGCGTGTCCGGCGCCCAGCCGCGGATCTGTGCGGCCAGTTTCCAGCCGAGGTTGAACGCGTCCTGAACGCCCAGGTTGAGGCCCTGTCCGCCGATGGGCGGATGGATATGCGCCGCATCGCCGGCCAGCAGAACCCGCCCGACCCGATAACGTTCGGCCAGCCGGGTGGCATACCCGAAGCGGGACAACCAGCGCGGGGAGTGCACGCCGAAATCGGTTCCGGCGATCGTGCGTAGCTGCTGTTTGAAATCCTCGAGGGTGGGCGGTTTCGCGCGATCGCTGACTCCCGCGCCGGGGACTACGACGCTATAGACCCCTTTGCCGAAGGGCCGGAGCCAGAATCGCTGATGGATATCGCGGAGTTCGGCCACCTTGGCGGCGATCTCCTCCTGCGGCACACCCACTTCCATCTCGCCCATCAGCGTCTCGGTCCGCGAGGGCTCGCCGGGGAAGCCGACGCCGAGCAGTTTGCGCACCGTACTGCGCGCGCCGTCACAGCCGACGAGATAGCGCGAACGTAGCTGTTCGCCGTTGGCCAGCTCGACGGTCACGCCCTCGTCGTCCTGCTCGAAACCGGCGACCGCGCAGCCGCGCCGGACCTGCGCACCCCGTTCGATCGCACGCTCTTCCAGCAGGTGAACGATGACGGGCTGCGGGATGCCCAGCAGATAGGCGTACGCGGAATCCAGGCCCTCGGGCGCGGGTTTGGCGATGGCGGCGAAGAATCCGCCGGCCGGACGCCGTCTTCCGTGTTCGAGAATGCGATCCAGCAGTCCGCGCATTGCCATCAGCTCGATACTGCGAATATGCAGACCGACGATGCGGACGAACGACACGGGCTCGGTTTCCTTCTCCAGAACGAGTACCCGCACATCGTGCAGCCGTAGTTCGGCGGCCAGCATGGCACCAGTCGGCCCGCACCCGGCGATGATCACGTCGAACATGAGGGGCTCGCGAGACGGCTCAGGGGTGAGCTGCGGAGAGTCCATGGGTGTTGCCTTTCGGGAGTGCCTTGTTGGCGAGGCGCTCCCGGCGACACCTACGTCGATCGCCCGACCGTGACGGGAAGGCGGAGCACCCACATCGATACAGCGTTCATGGGTCTCACCTCCTTGGGCGGTGTCACAGCGCATTGCACGTTACAAGCCCGAGCATCGCCCGGTCCAACCCTTTCCCAGCCGCGGTGACGGTCACGGTCTTTTCACTGATGGCGCAGATGGCTTGGGACTGATCACGAGAGACGGACGTCCGACGCAGGGTCGGCGGCGCCCCTGGTCCGCAGGGCTGGTCGAGCACGCGGTGAGCGCGCCCCTGTGGCCGGCGGCCATGAGTGGCACACGCGCTCCAGCCACTACACGAACGACGGGGCGCGCGACGGCGGCAAGGCAAGCAACGGGCCTGCGACGTGGGCCTGGTGGTGCCGGGCTGCAACCCGGAGGCCCCGCCGGCGCAGCTCACCAGGGCGACCGCGTGGAACGTGTGGGCGTTCGCCGTTCGCCGTCGACGATTGCGCGTGCAGGGCCTACAAGCGGCGCCGCGACCATCCGGGCCTGAAGGGCTATGTCGAGTTGCAGCGGGCCCTGATGCCGGTGGTCGGCGAGCCGCCCGCGGCTCCGAGTCACCCCGCCGGGACCTTCCCCACGAGCTCCGTGAACACCGGATCATGCGCGAGCTCTTCGACACGTTCGGGGACCAGTACGCCCTCATCGACGACATCTATTCCTATCGCCGGGAGATCGGCCACGAAGGCGAGGTCAGCACCGAAGGAGATCTCGCCCGGTACCTCGGCGCTACAGGTCCCGCTCAGAGCCCGAGGCCTCAACCGCCGAGCCAGGCCTTGACCTTGTCGGGGTTGGCGTCGACCCACTTCTTCGCCGCCGCCTCCGGTTTCATCTTGTCGAGCGCGATGTACCTGGCGACGGTGTTCTGGTCCTCGTTGGTCCAGGTGAAGTTCTTCACCAGGTCGTAGGCCGGGCTGCCCGACTTGGCGAACTTCGTGCTGACGATCTTGTCGAGATCGAACACGGGATAGTCGCAGGCGACCTTCGCCGGCTCGGCGTCACAGCCCTCCGTGTGCTTGGGCAGGTCGATCTTGACCAACGGCACCTCGGCGAGGAACCACTGCGGCTCGTAGAAGTAGCCGATCACCCACTTCTTGTTTTTCTCGGCGTCCCGGAAGGCCTGGATCAGCGCGGTCTCGCTCCCGGCGTACACCACCTTGAAGTCCAGTTTCAGATTCTTCACCAGCGCCTCGTCGTTGGTCTGGTACGACGGATCGCCGTCGAGGAGCTGGCCCTTGCTGCCGGACTCGGAGGTCTTGAAGTTCGAGGCGTACTTGTTGAGGTTTCTCCAGTCGGTGATGTCCGGGTGCTCCTTGGCGATCCACGGGGGGATGTACCAGCCGATGATTCCCTTGTTGCCGGTCGAGCCGAGGTCGACAGCGGTCTTCTGCTGGGTGATGTACTTCTTCTTCAGGTCCGCGTGACCCCAGTTCTCGAGGATGACGTCGACTTCGCCCGTCTCGAAGCCCTGCCAGCCGATCTCCGCCTTGAGGTCCTTCTGGGTCACGCTGCAGCCGAGTTCCTTCTCCGCGACATAGGTGACGACCGCCGCGTCGGCCTCGTAGCCCACCCAAGGACTGACCGCGAGGTTGAACGTGCCGCACTTGCCCGAGCTGGACACGTCGGCGGATTCCTCGCCGATCTTCGCTCCGCCGCAGGCGGTCAGGGTGAGGCCGAGTACGGCCATCCCCGCCGCGCCGGAACGCCACTGCTGTGTTCGTCTTGCCATGGTCGTACTCCTTGTGCGCCGAGGTGTCGCGCGATTGTCCGAGTGGTGGAGTCGGAAGGGTCGGGTCAGGTCATGTCCAGGGCGCACCGGAACCCCACGTTGCCGGTTGCCGAGTCCGGGAAGAGGCCCTGTCGTGCGGCGACCCGGTAGCGGCGGCAGTAGGAGGCGTGACAGAGGTACGAGCCGCCCTTGGCGACGCGCTCCTGTCCGGTGGGAGAGGGGCGGAAGAGGTCCTCGCACCATTCCCAGACGTTGCCGGTGGCGTTGTACAGGCCGTAGCCGTTGGGTTCGTAGGCGTCGACCGGGCAGGTGCCGTACCAGCCGTCGGCGGTCGGGTGCCGGTGGGGGAAGGCGCCCTGCCACACGTTCATGCGGGGGCGGCCGCCCGGCTCGAGCTCGTCGCCCCAGGGGAACACCTTCGCGTGCAGTCCTCCCCGGGCGGCGCGTTCCCATTCCGCCTCGGTGGGCAGGCGTTTGCCGGCCCAGGCGCAGTAGGCGCGGGCGTCGTCCCAGTCGATGTGGACGACGGGATGATCCGCCCGGTCCTCCCAGGTGGAGTGCGGACCGTCCGGATGGCACCAGTCGGCGCCCTCGACCTGCCGCCACCAGGGCGCCGCCGCGACTGCGCGGGTGGGCGGGAAGTCGTCCGGGAGCAGCCCTGCGAAGACGAACGACCAGCCGATCCGCTCGGCCGAGGTGCGGTACCCGGTGTCGGCGGCGAAGCGTGCGAACTGTGCGTTGGACACCGTGCAGGCGTCGATCCAGAAGGCGTCGACGTGCACCGTCCGCACCGGGCCCTCCCCGTCGGCCGGGTAGGCGAGAGCGTCCTGGCTGCCCATCAGGAACTGCCCGGCGGGCACGGCCACCATGCCCTCGGTGGCCGCCGATCGGGCTGCGGTGGGTCGGGGTGCCGGTGGCCGGTCCGCGCTCCGGCCACCGGACGGTGCGCAGCAGTTCACTGTGCCCCCATGACGCGCCGGTGCAGTCCGCCGTCGTACTCGGACGATTCGGTGTTCTGGGCATCCAGGTCGATGCGCACCGTGTGAATCGTCCCGGTGAACTCGTTGTCGAGGACGGGATAGTCGTCGGTCACGGGTGTGCTGAGGTCCACGCCGACGTCGAGCGTCTCGTCGAAGGAGAAGTAGTACGGGATGGTCTGCCCGACCCGTCCGGTCGCGTGCTTCTCACCGTCCACCAGGAGCGTGGCGGTGCCGCCCTTGCCGAGTCCCCCGCCGTCGTAGTCGAACTCGAGCCGGATCTCGTGCCGTCCCGCTGCCACCGGCTCCTCGCCGCGCACCGTGTACAGGTTCATTCCGAAGTAGTTGTAGGCGTAGGCCGGCCTGCCCTCGGTGAAGTAGAGGCTCCAGCCGCCGAATCGGCCGCCCTGCGCGATGATCACGCCCTCTGCGGGGGTCCGGGGCAGTTCGAGGTCGGCGGTGATGCTGTGGGAGCGGTTCTTGACGTTGGGTGTGGTCTCCTCGGTGAACCGTCGCATTCCGGCTCGGTAGGTGACGGAGGTGCGGTCGCCGAGGAGATCGATGCGGCCGGCCACGGCCGGGTTCTCCCGCTCGGTGACCCGGTCGTCCAGCGGGAACACCTGGTACTTCGACGCCTCGATGAGGAACAGGTCCTGCAACCGGCGCAACTTCTCGGGGTGTTGGGCGGCGAGGTCGTGCGCCTGGCTCCAGTCCCTGCTGAGGTCGTAGAGCTCCCAGACGTCGTCGGCGAACCTCCGGTCCCCCTGCGGCACCATCTCCCAGGGGATGCCGTGCCGGGTGACCGCCATCCAGCCGTCGTGGTAGATGCCCCGGTTGCCGCACATCTCGAAGTACTGGGTACGGCGATGCTCCGGCGCCTCGGGGTCGGCGAGCGTCGGCCGCATGCTGGTGCCCTCGATGGGCTGCTGCTCCACACCGTCCACGCTGAACGGCGCCGGGATGCCCGCACAGTCCAGGATGGTCGGCAGGACGTCGATGACGTGGGAGAACTGGTGGCGCAGCCCGCCGCGCTCGGCGACCCCGCGCGGCCAGTGCAGGATCATGCCGTCCCGGGTGCCGCCGAAGTGCGAGGCCACCTGCTTGGTCCACTGGTAGGGGGTGTTCAGCGCCAGCGCCCAGCCCGCCGGGGCGATCGGATAGCTGAGCGGGCCGCCGATCTCGTCGATGTGGTCGATCATCTCGTCCGGGTCGTCCACCACGCCGTGCCCCAGCCGGTGCTCGACGATCGTCCCCTCGATGCCGCCCTCGCCCGAGGCGCCGTTGTCGCCCAGGATGTAGAGGAAGAGGGTGTTGTCCAGCTCGCCGAGTTCCTCCAGCGCGTCGATGAACCTGCCGACCTGCGCATCGGCGTGTTCGGTGAACGCGGCGAACGTCTCCATGAACCGGGCGGACAACCGGCGCTGGTTGTCGGTGAGTTCGTCCCAGTGGGGGACGCCCTCGGCCCAGGGTGCGAGTTCCGTCTCCGGGGGTACGACACCGAGTTCCTTCTGCCGCTGAAGGGTCACCTCGCGTCGGCGGTCCCAGCCGTCGTCGAACCGTCCGCGGTACTTCTCCTGCCATTCGGAGCCGACGTGCAGCGGCGCATGCGCGGCACCCAGCGCGAGATAGGTGAAGAACGGCCGGTCCGGAGTCAGCGTGCGCTGGGTGCGCACCCAGTCGATGGCGTGGTCGACGAGATCCTCGGACAGGTGGTAGCCGTCCTCTGGCCGACGGTCCGGCTCGACCGGTGTGGTGCCCTGGTACAGCAGCGGGTACCAGTGGTTCATCTCGGCGCCCATGAATCCGTAGAAGGTGTCGAACCCCTCCCCCGTCGGCCAGCGGTCGAACGGTCCGACCGCGCTGATCTCGCGCGGCGGGGTCTGGTGCCACTTGCCGAAGGCGGCCGTGCTGTAGCCGTTGCCCTGCAGGATCTGGGCCATGGTCGCCGCGCTGCGCGGCCGGAACCCGTTGTATCCCGGGGCCGCGGTGGTCATCTCGGTGGTACCGCCCATACCGACGGAGTGGTGGTTGCGGCCGGTCAGCAGGGCCTGCCGGGTCGGGGAGCACAGGGCCGTCACGTGAAAGCGGGTGTAGCGCAGCCCGTGATCCGCGAGCCGGTCCGCGGCCGGCATCTCGCACGGTCCGCCGAAGGCGCTGGAGGTACCGAACCCGAGGTCGTCGACCAGCACGATCACCACGTTCGGCGCGCCCTCGGGCGCAGGCACCGGGCCGATCGGGGTGAAGGGGGTCTCCTGGTCGTGGACGTCCATCGCGGTCGTCTGGGGGCGACGGGTGTCGGGCCGCGGAAGTATGTGGCGTCCGGCGTCGAACTCAGTCATGCATTTCTCCGATTCGGTGCCCGGTGGGGAAATATCACACCCTCGCAACACGACAGAATCACCGGCGAAATAGAGCCGAGGATCGGTGACCGGAATACTCTGTCTGCGGTGCAGTCAAAGTGGCAGTCGCCACCAAGAACGGTCAACAAGACGGCCCGGATTACGGCGAACCGGTTTTGAATGACGGCAATAGAAGACTTCTATACCGCCAGGGATGGGTCCTGCTCGGGCGAGGACGCCAGGGCCACGAAGGCCTCGGCCGCAGGGGACAGCGGGCCGGATCGCCAGACCAGCCGGCCGTGACGCAGCAGCCGCGGCCGAGGGGACAGCATCCGGGCCCCGCGCAGCGCGGCGTCCCGGGCCATGGAGGCCGGGAGCAGGGCGGCACCGACGCCGGAGAGGACCAGCGGGACGATCATCGCGCGGTGTGCCGTCTCCACGGTGATGCGCGGTACGACGCCCAGCGCGGTGCACACTTCGTCCACCGCCGCCCGGGTCTCGGTGCCCGGTGGTGTCACGATGAGATCCAGTGCGGCCAGCTCACGCGAGGTGATGGTGTCACCCGGCACATTCGGGTGGTCGGGGGGCAGTACGACGTGCATCTCCTGCTCCGGCAGATCGATACCGCGCAGGTCCACAGTGGGCACCGAGGCGTCCACCAGGCCGAGTTCACACTGGCCGGTTGCGACCATGTGCGCCACGGCAGGACCCTGCTCCGGATCGACGACGCGTATGGAGACCTTCGGGTGCACCTGGTGAAACCGGCCCAGCATTCCGGCGAGCGGGTCGACCGAGAGGGTCGTCTGGGAGACGATGTCGAGCCGGCCACCGCTGAGCCCGAGGACCTCCCTGACCAGCGAACGGGCCGTGGACAGATCGCGCAGCACCTGCTGCGCCGGCCGGACCAGCGCCTCGCCCGCCGCGGTGAGGGCGACACCGTGCGGGAGGCGGTGGAAGAGCTTCCCCCCGAATTCGCGCTCCAGCGTACGGATCGCATGGGACAACGACGGCTGGGCGACGTGGAGCGCGGTGGCCGCGGCCGTGAAACCGCCGTGCTCGACCACGGCGATGAAGTATTCGAGTTGGCGCCGTTCCATCAGGCCTCCGTGCATCCCAGGGCCACCGCAAGCCTCAGTCGGACGAGTGGCAAGGACGATATCCTCCGCCCGGAGCCCAGCGGGACGCGCGGGCGCTCGTGGACGCCTGGGAGACACCGGCGGAAGCGCTGCGGGAAAGCCGGGTTCAGTCCCATACGGTCACTTCGGCGGCGATCAACGCCCGTCGACAACGTGAACACCTTCCTGTCCAAGCTGCTGCCGCCGGTCCGGCAGCGGCAAATGTCGAAGACGTGCTCGGCCGGCCGGCGGGCACCCTCAAATGAGCCGGATAAGCGATTGCCTCGCCAGGCATCAGGCGTAAAGCTCGGCGAATGCCCGTTGATCCTCACCTGCTCACCGTCTTCACGGTGACCACGATCGTCGCTCTGGTCACGCCAGGGCCGGACATGCTGTTCGTACTCGGATGCGGCATGCGGGGCGGGGCTCGCGCCGGGTTGTTGGCAACCCTCGGGGTGATCACGGGGGACGCGTTGTACGTCGTCGCGGCCGCCGCCGGGCTCGCCGTCCTGCTGACCACGTTCCCGGTCGTGTTCACTGTGCTGAGGTTCGCCGGGGCTGCCTACCTGGTCTATCTCGGTGTTCAGATGATTCGCAAGCGCAAGAACGGACAGGTCGACGATCCGGCCGCCGGCGGGATGTCGGGACGGCGCGCGTTCCTCAACGGCGTGGTGTCCGCGGCGGCCAACCCGCAGACGTTCACGTTCATGGTCGCGTTCCTGCCCCAGTTCATCGACCCGGCGGCAGGGCCGGTGTGGGCGCAGTTCGCCGTCCTCGGCTGCGTCCTGATCGTCCTGGAGTTCCTCGCCGACGGAACGGTGGGCGTCCTGGCTGGACGTATCGGCGGCTGGCTGCGCGAACGGCAGGCGGTGCGGCGCCGGATCGACGCCGCGACCGGGAGCCTGTTCATCGGTCTGGGCGTCCGGCTGGCAGCCGACCGCTGACGGTGCACGCCGGGCACCACGGCCGCAGTCCCTCGCCTCCGTGCGTACGTGGTGACCGCGTCCGCCGCGCCCCGGCTCCTCACGGATGCCGGGGCGACGGGCCGATGATGCCAACGGCCATGGCCGTAATGCCATAGCCGGAATGGCCATAGCCGTCACCAAAACCCGGTCACAGGCAGGCAGCACGCGCAGCCGCACGAGAGCGTGAGGTGGTTCCGTTCGCGCCGGTGCGGATCCAGCACCGGCCAAGCTGCCCGTTCCCGCCGTCGCGGCGATTTCAGGTCCTCAGTGTTTGCGGCGGAGCTGTTCGGCGAGTTGTCGGGCACGTGTGGCGGCGCTCTTCGCCCGGCGACGGGCTTCGCGGGCAGCCCGGTCGGTTTCCCGCGTGTCGTCACGAGCACGGCGGGCGGTGTCCCGGGCCTGCTGCAGCTCGCGCTCGGCTTCCTTCATCTGCTGAGACAGTTCGGCGAGGCGCTGCTCGGCCTGCTGCCGGCGTTCCTCCGCCGCGCGCTGTGTCTCCTGGCCCGCGGCCAGCTCCTTTTCGCGCTCCTCCAGCTCCCGCTCGGCGTCTGCGGCATGCCGGCGGGCCTGCTCGAGGCGTTCCTGCTGCTCTTTGCGGCGGGCGCGCGCCGTGTTCAGATCGACCACCTGGCCGGTCGGCTTGGCATCGCGGCGGGCATCCGGGGCCGCCTCGGGCGCCTCGGCCAGGGCGGGGAATCCGACCGGTGCGCTCAACGGCTTCGTCAGACGGCCCCGGGCCCATTGCCGGCCGGCCTCCGGGTCGGCCAGCACCGCGTGCAGCGTCTCTTGAACCTCTCGCTGCGCGTTGTCACTGATGCGCTGCCCTGCCTGGGCGGTCACCTGCCCGGCGTGCCGCGCCAAAGCGGAGGTCACTTGCCGTTGCTGTGCTGACAGTTCCCGAAGCTGCTCGCCGTCCAGGTCCTGATGAGCCTGCCGCAGCGCCTGGCCGAGCCGGAGCAGGCGCTCGGTCTCGTCCGGCTGCTCGCGTACCAGCAGGTTGCTGGCCCACGCCGACACGGTGGGGCGGCGTAGCCGGCGGATCCGCTCGGCCAGTTCCGGGTCCCCTGCGGCGCGGGCGGCCTTGGCGCGCTCGTCCCGGGTGGCGATGAAATCGCCCGGGGGCACGCCGTACAGCTCGTCGGCGACAGCGTCGAAGTCCACCCGTTCCTCCAACCATCACTTCTCCGATATGTGGATTTTGTCATGGTTTAGAGGAGTGTTTGCCTGATGCCGCTGGTACTCCGCCGCTTCAGCCGCTGCGCGCCGAATCCCGACGGGATCAGCTCCAGCGAGGAGATCACTCTTCGTCTCGCTCCGGGAGGCCTGAGTAGCCGGTGGATCCCGGCGTTCGACCCTCTGGGGGATAGTCGCAGTCGAGGCTGGAGACCTCGTAGTCCTCGCCCTCGTTCTGCTCCTGGTCGACAACCACCGCGGCGGTGCAGGCGCGGCCGTGCTTGTCGGTGAACGTGACGATCTCGCTGTAATCCGTCGGGGCGCTGCTGCATCCCGCCAGTAGCAGCACCCCCGCCCCGGCGGCCAGCGCCACGCCGAGCCCCCACAACCGTGTCATCGCCCTCCCCTTCCACGTCCGCTTCGCCGTCCAACTCGGTTGCCGCTCCACAACGTCACCGTCAGAGACGGTCCGGTGGTCACCACGCCCGTCGCTGGTCACCAAACACCTCGCGGACGATACCGACGCTGGTCCGGGACCCGTCCCCGACCAGCTCCGCACGCGGTACTACCTGGACATGCTCACCGCAGCTCGCACGGGCGGGCCACGGCCCGACTGCGACGACTATTACCCCGCTCAGAAGGCCTACTTCGAGTCCCTGGCCTGAGTTCGGCAGGTGGCATCCGGCCTCTGGCCTCTGGCCTCGAACGTCGGCTCGTAGTGCCTACTCTTCCGCGTCGTACTTCCGGGAGCCGCCTCGATTTCGGCTTCGTGATCATGTCACCAGTTCGTGACAGCGATGTCCTGGAACGAAGGCACCGGGATCCCCTCGGCCCGCAGGCTCCTCATAGTGATCGAGAAAGGCACCGAGAAGCCGAACAACTTCGGCCTCAACCACCAATGACTCAGGGGGATTTCATGTCCGGCAACCGTCGCAAGGCCATCCTCGTCTCCGCAGCCCTCGTGGGCGGCGCCATGCTGATGACCGCGTGCCAGGACACGGACGAGTCCACGGACAGCGGCGCCGCGCAGGGGTCTTCGTCCGCCACTCCGACCGGCGATGCGGCGGCCACCCCGTCAGGGTCGTCGACCACGGGAGGCGGCAAGGGCGCCGACAAGGGCTCTGACGCGTCGGGCCAGGGAACCAGGGACGGGGACGGCGCCGACACCGGCAGCGGCGGGCGGGAGCCGGTCGGGCAGACCTGTGGCGCCAACGACATCTCCTGGAGCACCAGGTCCGAGACTCAGGCGGGCGGATACATCCTGATCATCGCGAAGGCGAAGTCGGGGATCACCTGTTACCTGCCGGCCGCGCTGCCGACCGTGGCGTTCGGATCCGACGGCACCCAGGCGGGTCCCGCCGAGCAGGCCGTCGGCCGGCAGATCAAGCTGAGCGGGAGCACCACCGCATACGCCGGCGTGAACCCGAAGACCACCAGCTCAAACGGCGGCAAGGAACTGGACAGCATCATCGTCGGCGTCGGTGATGACGACCCCAACCCGGTCTCCCTGCCGGTCGGCACCATCACGGTCGAGAAGCCGATCGTCACCAACTGGCACACCGCCCCGGCAGACGCCGTTCCCTTCAACTGAGCGAACCCGCAGCCAGTGCTCCACGCTCGCGCGGCCACGCGCTGGAGAAATCGGTTGCCGCGGGCGGCCGGGGCTCGGATACCGTGGGCTCGAGTCGTGACTGGCGTGTCGGGATGGGCGTAACCATCGGGGAGCGGCTTCGTCACATGGACGTGTGCCGCGCGCCTGGGCTTCTTGGGAGCAACCTGGGAGGCACGCCGTGGAACGACACCTGGACACCTCACCCATGACCGCCGAACGGCCCTTGCTGGTCGGCGTCGTCAACATCACCGCGGACTCGTTCTCGGACGGCGGCCGATTCCTGGCCGCCGAGGACGCGCTGGCGCACGCGCGGCGGCTGCGGTCGGACGGGGCGGACATCATCGAGCTGGGTCCCGCGGCGAGCAACCCGGCCGCCCGGGAGGTCACCGCGGCCGAGGAGATCAGGCGACTGGCCGATGTCATCGACGAGTTGGTCGCCGAGGGCGTGCCGGTGTCGGTCGACTCGTTCCTGCCGAAGACCCAGCGCTTCGCTGCCGCTCACGGGGCGGCGTACCTCAACGACATCCAGGGATTCCCCGATCCCGCCCGGTACGAGGAGCTGGCCGGCGGCAACTGCCGGCTCATCGTCATGCACTGCGTGCAGCGCAGCGGGCCCGCCACCACGGTGATGACCGATCCCGCGGCCGTGTGGGAGGGGATCGGCGAGTTCTTCGCCGAGCGCCTGGCCGCTCTGGAGGCAGCCGGCATCGGTCGGGACCGGCTGGTCATCGATCCGGGGCTGGGCTATTTCCTGGGCAGCAGTCCGGAACCGTCCCTGCGGGCCCTGGCCGGCCTCGGGCGGTTGAAGGCCCGGTTCGGGGTGCCGGTCCTGGTGTCGCCCTCCCGGAAGTCGCTTCTCCGGGCACTCACCGGGAGCGGTCTGTCCCGGATCGGTGCGGCCACGGTGGCGGCGGAGCTGTACGCGGCGTGGCACGGGGCGGATTTCATCCGCACCCATGACGTCGCGGCCGTCCGCGACGCCCTCACCGTCTTCGCCGCCCTGGACGCGGCCAAGGCAGGCGCGTGATGAATCCGGACTGGCAGGGGAAATCCCGCGCCGCTGAGCGGCTGGTCGGCCTCGCGATCGAGGTCGCCGAAGAAGCCCTGGCTGCGGGCGAGCTGCCCATCGGCGCAGTCGTGGCCATGGACGGTGAGATCGTCGGGCGGGCGTACACAGGAACAGGCCCTCGGCCGGCGGCTCGTCCACGCCGATCTGCTGGCGATGATCGAGGCTGATCAACGGTTGGGGTGGCGAAGGCGTACCGGCCCGCTCACCCTCGCCGTATCCCTGGAACCGTGCCTGATGTGCCTGGGTGCCGCCGTGGCCCTGGGGGTGAACCAGATCTGGTACGGACTCGAATCCCCCAGCGACGGCGCAGCCGAGGTCCTGACCCAGTGGGAGCCGCTACAGCCCGGCGAGGAGTTCGCGCGGGTTCCAGCCATCGGCGGCGGCATCCTCAGACATCTGTGCCGCGAACAGTTCGAACGCTATGCGGCGATGGCGAAGAACACAGGGATGCGGCGATGGGCGTCGAACCTCGCGAGCCTGCCCGAGCACCGGCAGCACCCGCCCGGCGGGGAGTAGCGCGACTTGAGGTGTGCATGCGCGCTATGGCCTGGACGCCGTGGCGACGGCCGTCGCCCGTGACGGAAAACGCCTGGCACGGCAGCCGCGCACAAGCGGACACTCAGTCCCATGGCCGACATGGGCGCATTCCAGGAAGCAGTCACCGCATGGGCAGCTGGCGGCCCCGACCGCCCCGCGCGTGAACTCGCCGCCGAGTTGTCCGTACGGACCGTCGTTCTGCTCGAAGGGCCCAGCGACGCCGCCGCAGTCGGCACACTGGCCGCGCGACGCGGTCGGGACCTGCCGGCCGAGGGAGCCTGTCTTCTGGCCATGGGCGGTGCCATGAGCGTCGCACGCTATGCCCGGGTCCTCGGACCGGCCGGCCTCGGCCTGCGTCTCACCGGACTCTGCGACGTGGCAGAGCGTCCTTACTACAGCCGCGCCCTGCACGGCACCGGTCTCGCCCAACGCGACATCTTCGTCTGCACGGCCGATCTCGAAGACGAACTCATCCGTGCCCTCGGCACAGACCGCGTCAACGAACTCGTCCAGACCCAGGACGATCAGCGCGCCCTGAACACCTTCCTGCGCCAGCCCGCGCAACAGCACCGCACCCCGCACCAGCAGCTTCGCCGCTTCCTCGGCACCAAGAAAGGGCGCAAGATCCATTACGCCCGCATCCTCACCGAGGCCCTCGAGCCCGACCAGGTGCCCACACCGCTCGGCGACCTCCTCGCCGGCCTCTGACTCACCCACCAGCCTCAGGGTGCCACCAACCATCGCCTCAGCACGACGTGGCCTGCGAGCGATGAGTTTGCGGGATCTGAGGGGTCCAGGTCATCGACAGACCGATCACAGCCTCATCTGGAGAACGCATGACCTCTGGCCCGACCGACACCGCTACCGTCCGTTCCCTGAAAGTGCCCGGGGCCCGTCTGCACTACGAAGCGCGCGGACAGGGTCCTCTCATCGTGCTGGTCGGTGCCCCGATGGACGCCGCAGCCTTCGCACCGCTGGCCGAGCTGCTGGCCACCGACCACACCGTGCTCACCACCGACCCACGCGGCATCAACCGCAGCGAGCTGGACGACCCCGAGCAGGACTCGACACCCGAACTGCGCGCCGACGACCTGTCCCGGCTGATCACCCACGTCGACGCGGGACCGGGCATCGTCCTGGGCTCCAGCGGCGGCGCCGTCAGCGCGCTGGCCCTCGCTCAGGCCCACCCCGACCAGGTGCACACCGTCGTCGCCCACGAGCCTCCGCTGATCGAGCTGCTGGAGGACCGAGAGCAACTGCGCGCCGGAACCGAGGACCTCATCGCCACCTACCTCGCCGGCGACGTGACGGGGGCATGGAGGAAGTTCTTCGCCCAGGCGGACATCACGATGCCCGAGCCCTTGATAGAGCAGATGTTCGGCGGGGAGCGCGAGCCACAGCAAGTGGCGGACGAGCGCCGCTGGTTCGCCCACGAGATGCGCGCTTCCACCTACTGGCAGCCCGACCCGGCAGCCCTGCGCGCGGCGACCACCCGCGTTCTGGTGGGCGTCGGCGACGACTCCGCCGGACAGCTCTGCGACCGAACCTCCCGCGCGCTCGCCAAGGCGCTGGACACCGAGCCGACGATGTTCCCCGGCGGCCACACCGGGTTCGTCGAGAGCCCCGACGTCTTCGCCACCCGCCTGCGCATGGTCATACGCGAAGGCTGAGCGACAGCAACACGTGCGGAGCGCGGTCTGAGCCACCGGTTCAGACCGCGCTCGGCGGCCGCAGTTGTGACCGAGGGCAAGCAACTCGCGGCGCGCGCCCCGGTCCCGTGCCGAGACGAGCGAGGAGGTGTTCGAGCTAGGGATTCCCTGATGGAACGGTTCTGCAGTCGGGACCTTCCAGCCCAGGTCCTGCTCGGCCGCAGTCTTGCCAGGCTGAGCAGGGGCCCGGGCCGGCGGGGGGCAGCTGCGGCGGAGTGCCGGAGCGGAGGGCTTCGCTCACCTGTGCCACGAAGGCCTTCAAGACGTCAGGGGCGGCGAAATACGGCACCGCGCAGGGGTCGGTCTCCGGCTCGAAGCGCCAGCTCTCGGTCAGAGGGCCGGCGTCGACGGTGTCGAAGCCCAGCCGACTGATCAGGTCGGCGGCTCGCCGTGCAGACCATCCGGCAGGGAAACCCCAGCCGTCCGGCGAGCGAGGGTTGACTTCTCTCTTGGGAAACGGCCTCCACGGCATGGATGTGCCGTCAGCATGCGCATTCGACGTGGATCGAATCATCTGGCGCAGGGCGATCGGTGACGGGCAGCCTGAGATGCGTACGTGACCAAGATCTTCGGCATTCCGACCAAGGGGGAACAACGACATGCGCAAACAAGCTGCCGTCGGGGCAGTGGCGGCTGCCGCTTTCACGACCGTGCTGGTCACCGCGCCGGGTGCGTCGGCGGAACCCAATCCGCCCGGCTGCGAGAAGGAGTATTTCTGCGCCTACAGCGGTGTGAACCAGACCGGTCGACTCGTCGTGAAGACCAAGGGGAACTGGAGTGGAAACGTCGCCTTCCGCTCCGCCTTCAACAACGGGGGGCGTTTTCCGGGTGCCGACCACGTCGACGTGACCTACGCCTCGCCCGGCGGTGGCGGCGAAACGGCCTGCCTGCACTACAACCCGGGCCCCGGCGCGTACAAGGCGAACGCGGCACCGGGCACGCGCATCGTCAAGGTCGTATGGCGCGGCGAGTGTTGAGGCGCTGACAGCGAAGATGTTTCGGCCGGCGCGGGTTTCGCGCCGGCCGACGTCGGTTCCGGGTCAGATCCGCAATGCGGTGGTCACCTGCGCGGCGAGATCGTCCTCCCGCACCGTGGTGTCGACGTGGATGGCGTGGAGGTGGAGGCGCTCGACCTCCCTCTGAAGGCGCATGGTGAACATGTGGTCGCGTTCGGCCAGGTTGCGGCCGGCCCTTTCCGGGTCACTGGTCTGCCATACGAACCCCTCCCCCGGTGCGGCCCGGCTCCGGATGGCGGCCTGGCGGAACTCCGGGGTGGGAAGGAGCCAGACGGCGTGCTCGGGGGCGGCGAGCAGCGGCTTCACGAGGTGTGGCAGCAGGCGGAAACCCTCGACGACGATGCGGGGTTCCCGCGGGAGGCGTAGCAGGTCTTCGACGATCAGGCCGAAGGCCTCGCCCCGGAACCAGTGGAAGGTGTCGAGCATGACCTGCGGAGAGCGGTTCACCCACCGCTCGTCCATGTCCATCGCGATGAACTGGTGGAGCAGAGGGGCTTGTTGGGGCGTGGTCCTGCGGGCGTGATCCTGCATCACGTCGTCGGTGGCATAGAGCCGCCAGCCGTGCCGGTCGGCGATCCGGCGGGCGATGGTCGACTTGCCGGCGCCGCTTCCGCCGCCGATCCAGTAGACGTGACGCAGGCGTTCCGAATGCTCTGCGGATTCGGCCATGTGTGCGTGCCGTTCGGAATGCCGCTGCATTCTTCTCCTGTCGGGGAGGCGAGGTGCGGGGAAAACGGGTGTGCCGGCGGGGAACCCCGTCGCTAGCGTGATCCCCATGCCCGACGATCTCACGCGCGCGCGACGCGATGACCGGCCCGAGGAATCCCGGCGGGCCCGCCTGAGCCGCACATTCGACGAGGACGCGGAGCGGTACGACCGGGCCAGGCCCGGATATCCGTCGGAGATGTACGACGACCTGGAGGAGCTCGCCGGTGCCGGGCCCGGCAGTCGGGTGCTGGAGGTGGGCTGCGGGACCGGTCAGGCGACGGTGCCGCTGGCCGGGCGGGGGTGCCGGGTCACGGCCGTCGAGGCGGGGCCGCGCATGGCCGCGGTCGCCCGCCGCAAGCTGGTTGGGGCGGCCGCGGGGGTGGAGGTGGTGACGGCCGCGTTCGAAAGCTGGGCGCTGCCGGAGGAGCCGTTCGACGTGGTCGTGTCGGCGACGGCGTTCCACTGGATCGATCCGGCGGTGCGGGTGATCAAGGCGGCCGACGCGCTGCGTCCGGGTGGGGCGCTGGCTGTGGTGCGGACGCAGCATGTGGCGGGCGGCACGCAGGAGTTCTTCACGCAGGTGCAGCGTTGCTACGAGCGGTTCGATCCGCAGACTCCGCCCGGGCTGCGGCTGCCCTCGCCGGACGACGTCGACGGCTCGGATCATGCGCGGGAGGTGGCGCGCAGCGGCCGGTTCGGGGCGACCGTCTTCCGCCGCTATGAGCGGGACCTCACCTACACCACGTCGGACTATCTCGACCTGCTGCTGACCTACTCGGGGCACCGCGCCCTTCCCGAGGACGCCCGGGACGGGTTGCTGGCGTGTATCGCGGGACTGATCGACGGACGGTACGGCGGCCGGGTGACCAAGCGCTACCTCGTCGAGTTGGGGGTGTCGCGGAGGCAGTGACGTGACGCCCCTGCCGACCGGAACATCGTGTTCACGACAAGGGAAAACCGGTGGTAACAACAACTATCCAGCGTGACCGGCTGTCGGATCACAGTCCCCGCCGGGAGGCGTGATGAGCACCACCGAGTCACGATCGACGACGTCGGGGCCGGCCGGCACGACGCCAGTCGTCGCCGACCAAGCGGTCAAGGAGACGCTGGGGGACTACACCATCCCTTTCGCTCCGCGCAGTTACCGCCGGTGGAGCCCCATGGTCGTGGCCACCACCGCCCTCGGCGGGATCGCCTACATGGCCGACTTCTCCATCGGCGCCGGTATCGGCCTGGCCCATGGCACGGGGAACGCGCTGGCGGCGATCGCCGTCGCCGCCGTCGTCATCTTCGTGACCGGCTTTCCGCTCGCGTACTACGGCGCCCGCTAGAACATCGACCTCGACCTGATCACCCGCGGCTCCGGCTTCGGGTACTACGGGTCCGTCCTGACCAGCGTCATCTTCGCCAGCTTCACCTTCATCTTCTTCGCCATCGAGGGCTCGATCATGGCCCAGGGGCTGAATCTCGGGCTGGGAATGCCGCTGTGGCTGGGGTCGGCATGAAGGCGCTGAGCAGGCTCCAGGTGTGGACCACCCCGATCTGGCTGCTGCTGATGGTCGGCCCGCGTTTCATGCCGCCCAAGACCGAGGAGAACAAGCGCGGTTGGTGGACGGCCGTGGTGATGGCCGGACCCGGCTGCCGCCGCGCCGGAGCCGATCCAGCAGTTCCGCAGCGCCTTCGACGCGATGATGCCGTCCTGGCTGGTCGTCCCGCTGGCCGTGGTCCTGGTCGTCATCAGCCAGATCAAGATCAACGTTCCTCAACGGCATCCTCGGCTTCTACTCGAACTGCGCCATCGCCTGGGTCGTCACCGTCGCCACCGACATCGGCGTCAACGAGCACCTGCTGAAGCTCTCCCCGCTGCGGCCGGAGTTCCGCCGCGGCATGCTCCACGCCGTCAACCCGGTCGGCGTCGTCGCGTTCGTCGCCGCCTCCGGGCTGTCCATCGCCATGTACTTCCACGCCCTCGGCGACACCCTTCAGCCGTACTCCCCCGTCGCCGCGCCCGTGATGGCCTTCGTCCTCACCCCGCTCATGGCCGTCGTCACCAAGGGCCGGTACCACCTGCGCCGCACCGACGACGGCATCGAAGAGCCGCTGCTGGACGGCGACGGCAACCCGAGCGCGCTCACCCTCGACTGCCATGTCTGCCACCAGTCGTACGAGCGCCCCGACCTCACCGCCTGTGCCACCCATGACGCTGTGGTCTGCTCGCTGTGCCTGAGCACGGACAGCGTGGGCGACCACGTGCTGCCGGCCACGGCCTGATCCCGACAGCCGCGAGCGCGGCCGGGCGGCCCCCTCCCGCCCGGCCGTCCCGGTCCGCGGAACTTTCGTCCAAGACAGGACGGCGGATCTCGGCGACCGTAGAGGTATGCGCACACATGAGGCCGGGGCCGCCGCTCCCGCGGATCGCGATGCCGACAACGGCTGGGAGACCGTGCACCCGCTCGGCGGCACGTCCCTCGACGGCGTGCGGATGGCCGGGTTCCGTGACCGCGCCGGAGTGGGACTGGACCTGCGGGTGCTCCCCCAGCCCGCCGTGGTCGTGGTCATCGGTCTCGGGGACACCCCACTCACGGTGGAGGGCCCTGCCGGTCGCCGATCCTTGCGGAGCCTCGTGGCCTCGCTCTCGCCAGGTCCGGCCCGTATTCGCGGTGAGCGTGTCGAGTGCGTCGAAGTGACCTTGTCGCCGCGGGCCGCTTACGCGCTGCTGGGCCTCCCCCCGTATGAACTGCACGGGTCCGTCGCCGGTCTCGACGATCTGTGGGGGCCACGGGCGCGCCGGCTCGGCGAGCGGCTGACCGACGCCGGCACATGGCACGAACGCCTCGCGCTGACCGACGAGTTCCTCACGCGGCGGGCCGCCGAGGCGCCGGCCACGTCGCCGGAGGTCGCCGCCGCGTGGGACGCGATCGTGGCCAGTCGGGGGCGGGTCCGGGTCGCCGACCTCGCGGCGTCCTGCGGATGGAGCCGCAAACGACTGTGGTCCAGGTTCGAGGCCCAGATCGGCCTCACCCCCAAGCGGGCCGCCATGCTGGTCCGCTTCGACCGGGCCGCCCGCGCGCTGTGCGCGGGTGAGCGTGTCAGCGACGTGGCACTGACCTGCGGATACGCCGATCAGTCGCATCTCCATCGCGATGTGCTGGCCCTTTCCGGATGCACCCCGGGCGCCCTGGCAGGCATGAACACGACCGCCGGCTGACGCGTCCCGCGCGCCGAGGGAGGGCCACGCGCGTGTGCACGCCGGTTCATGCACGTATCACCCCACACGGAAGGACAGCACCTGTGTCGAACACCGATGTCCAGACAGTGGCCATGACGGGCCGTGATCTGATCGCCCGGCTCGCGTTCGGGAGCATGGCCGCGCAGACCCTGCGCGCGGCGGTCCGATTGCGGGTGGTGGAGCTCGTCGGTGACACCCCGCGCCGGGCCGCCGCGGTGGCCGCCGACACCGGCGCCGAACCCCAGGCCATGGCACGGTTGTTGCGTGCCATGGCCGCCCTCGGCCTCCTTACGGAGCACGCCCCCGATTCCTTCTCGGTGACCCCGGCCGGGGCACTGCTCGACCCGGGGCACCCCGAGTCGCTCACCTCGTTCGTGCGGATGTTCACCGAGCCGGCGATCATCCGCGCCTGGGAGCATCTGGACGGCAGTGTCCGCACCGGCGAGGTCGCGTTCGACGCCGTCTTCGGCACGGACTTCTTCAGTCACCTCGCCCAACAACCCGAGCTTTCCGCCGAGTTCAACGCGGCGATGAGCCAAGCCGTCGCCGAGACGGCCGCCGTGCTGCCGTACGCCTTCGACTTCGGGCGGTTCACGTCCGTCACGGATGTCGGCGGGGGCGACGGGACGCTCCTCGCCGGAGTTCTCGGTGCGCATCCGGGACTCAGGGGCGTGGTCCTCGACACCGAGCAGGGCCTGGCCGGAGCACCGAGGACGCTGGAACGACACGGGCTGGCCGACCGCTGCTCCCTGGTCCCGAGTGACTTCTTCCGCTCCGTCCCCGAGGGCTCGGACCTGTACCTGATCAAGAGCGTTCTGCACGACTGGTCGGACGAACAGGCGGTCACGATCCTGACGCACTGCCGCGAGGTGCTGCCGCCCGGGGGTGTCGTCCTGATCGTGGAGCCCGTGCTGCCGGAGTCCGTCGGGGGCGCCGCCGAGGCCGATGTCAGCGACGCCGGGATCACCTACCTCAGCGATCTCAACATGCTGGTGAACCTGGGCGGCAGGGAGCGCACCCGCGAGGACTTCGCGGAGGTGTGCCGGCGTGCCGGCCTGTCCCTGACCTCGGTTACGCCGCTCGTCGACGCCGTACCGTTCTCACTGATCGAGGCCGTTGCCGACTGATCGCGGGCGGACAGCACGCTCCCCGCGCGGACGCGAGAGCCGCGGGCGACGATGGCAGGAGGGACACGGCCGGCCGGTGTCGCCTGCCCGCCGGTCCGGGAGGTGACCGCGCTGCACACCCCGATTTCCGTCGTCTTCGCGCTCTGCGCGGCCTTGAGCAACGCCGTCGCGACCGTGCTGCAGCGCAAGGCGGCGCTCACCGTGCCGCGCTCCGAGGGGTTCCGGACCGGGCTGCTGCTCGATCTGCTGCGCCGGCCCGTCTGGCTGGCCGGCATGCTCACCGTGATCGTCGCCGCCGTCTGCCAGGCGCTGGCGCTGGCGACCGGCCCGCTGACGATCGCGCAGCCGCTGTTCGTGCTGGAGCTGCCGCTGACCCTCATCGTCGCCTCGCTGCTGATGCACCGGCATCTGCCGGGCACGGGCTGGCTGGCCGTGACGGGGGTGGTGGCGGGGCTGGCGGTCGCGCTCGCCGCTGCCGCGCCCACCGGCAATCGCACCCATGTGGCGCTCGATCGCTGGATTCCCGCGCTCGTCGTGTGCATGGGGCTGGTCGTGGTTCTCGCCGCCGCGGCGTTCCGGCGTCCGGTGGGCCGTGCCCGGGCGGCCTGTCTGGGTGCCGCGACGGCGATCAGTTACGCGGTGACCGCGGCGCTGATGAAGGCCGCCACGCACATCCTCGACGATCAAGGGCTCGTGGGCTTCTTCACCGCCTGGCAGACGTACGGCTTCGCGGCGACCGGCGTGTGCGCGCTGCTCCTGCTGGAGCACGCCATGCAGGCCGGTCCGCTGGTCGCCTCGCAGCCCGCCCTCACCCTCGGCGACGCCCTGGTGAGCCTCGCCCTCGGCATCACCCTGTACGAGGAGACCATCCGCTCGGGGTGGTGGCTGCTGCCCCAGATGTTCGGTGTCGCGCTGATCGCGACCGGGGTCCTCGCACTGTCGCGGATTCCGCTCACGCGGGCGCTGGTGGCGCCGCAGGAGGAGCGAGGGGCCAGGTAGAGGCGACGCACCCGGACGCTTGAGAATCCGATCAGTGTGGCTGTCGTATCCGCCGGTCCGCCGATCGTCTTCTGGGTAGCAGGGCATTCCCGCCCTGCACAGGAGCCACAAGGAGGCGAGCCATGTCATCGTCAACCGCGCCGAAGCCGATTCCCGACGCCTATCGCCGGGTCACCCCGTGTCTGGTCGTCCAGGGCGCCGCCAAGGCGCTGGAGTTCTACCGTGAGGTGTTCGAAGCCACCGAGCGGATGCGGTTCCCGGGTCCGGGCGGGACCGTCGCGCACGCCGAGATCGAGATCGGGGACTCGGTCGTCATCGTCGAGGACGCCTCGCCCATGCTGGGCACCGAGGCCCCGCCCGCCGGCGGACTGCCCGGCAGCCCCACGTTCCTGTTCGTCTACGTCGACGACGTGGACGCGGTCGTCGCTCGTGCCGTGGAGCTGGGGGCGACGCTGAAGCGGGCGCCGGAGGATCAGTTCTACGGCGACCGGGACGGGGCGATCGTCGATCCGTACGGGCACTGCTGGACCGTGGCCACGCATGTGGAGGACGTGACGCCGCAGGAGGCGCAGCGGCGGATGGCCGCCATGATGGGAGAGGGAGGCCAGGCATGAAGTACGTGCTGTTGTTCGTCGAGACCGAGGAGTTCGCCGCGGAGTTCCAGGCGATGGGACCGGCCGAGCGGGCGCGGGCGTTCGAGCGGGTCAACGAGTGGTTCGCCGCCCACGCAGGCCGGATCACCGGCGGGCAGAAGCTGCGGGATCCGGAGACGGCGACGACCGTGCGGCTGGGGGGCGGGGAGCCGGTCGTGGTCGACGGGCCGTTCGTCGAGGGCAAGGAGGTCGTCAGCGGATACACCGAGATCGACGTCGCCGACCTCGATGAGGCCCTGCGGATGGTGCGGACGTGGCCCGGCTGTCCGGTGGTCGAGATCCGCCCGGTGGAGACCGGCCCGATGGAGTGAGCGGCAGGTGACCTCATCGCCGTACGAGACGGCTCAGTCGCACGACCGGCTGGCGCGCGTGGTCCGGGAGCACGCGGGCCGGCTGGCCGCCTCGCTGATCCAGGTGACCGGTGACTTCTCCACCGCCGAGGACCTGGTGCAGGACGCGGTGCTGGTGGCGCTGAAGCGCTGGCCGCAGGAGGGCGTTCCGGAGCGGCCCGACGCCTGGCTGTTCACGGTGGCGCGGCGGCGCGGGCTGGACCTGCTGCGGCGCCAGGAGAACTACCGGCGCAAGCTCGCGCAGCTTCGGTGGCCGCCGGACGAGGACGGGGCGGCGGAGCCGGACGAGCGGCTGCGGCTGATCTTCACCTGCTGCCACCCGGCGCTGACGCAGGAGGCGCAGATCGCCCTCACCCTCCGTGTGGTGTGCGGGCTGACCACCGCGCAGATCGCCCGCGCGTTCCTGGTACGGGAGTCGACGGTGGCGCAGCGCATCACCCGGGCCAAGCAGAAGATCACCAGGGCGGGGATCCCGTACCGCGTGCCGGACGACGAGGAACTGGCCGGCCGCCTCTCGCAGGTCCTCGCGGTCATCTACCTGCTGTTCAACGAGGGCTACCTCTCCACCGCCGGACAGGCGCAGTCGCACGACCTCGCCGACGACGCCGAGTGGCTGGCCGCGCTGCTGCACCGGCTGATGCCGACCGAGCCCGAAGTGGCCGGGCTGCTCGCGCTGATCCGGCTGCACCGGGCCCGTACGGCCGCCCGCGTCACCCCCGAGGGCACGCTCGTGCGACTCGAGGACCAGGACCGTTCCCTGTGGGACCACGGGGCGATCACGGCGGCCGCGGCACTGCTGACCCGTGCCATCAGGCGGCAGCGCCCGGGCCCGTACCAGCTCCAGGCCGCGATCGTCGCATGTCACGCCGAGGCGGCGCGCTGGGCGGACACCGACTGGGAGCAGATCGTGCTGCTGTACGACATGCTGCTGCACCTGGCCCCGTCGCCGGTCACGCGCCTCCACCGGGCGGTCGCCCTCCGCTACACCCGGGGCCCGCGCGCCGCCCTGGCCGAGGTGGACGGCCTGGCCGCGGAACTCGACCACTACTACTTGTTCCACGCCACCCGCGCCGACCTCCTGCGCGCACTCGACCGCCCCGACGAGGCCCGCACCGCGGACCGCCTCGCCCTCGACCTGACCACCAACCCCGCGGAGCGCACGCTGCTCCAGGAACGCGCCGCCTCCTGAGGGTGCGGTGTGTGAAGGGACCGTCGGTCCGTGACTGGCGGCACCTGGTGCCGAGCGTGGCCGGTGCCGGACCCCGAGTCAGTCCTGCACGGCTTCAGCGGAGAAGTCCGGTGGTGCCTGCAGGTCGTGGGCGCGGAACAGGACGGCGTGCTCGACGCCCATGGCCTTGCCGCTGAGCGCGGTGAACTTCGGGATGAAGTCCTCGGGGGCGGGGTGGTCCGGGAGCGCGGCCAGGTACGCGGCGTGCGCCTCGAGCGAGGCGACGCCGCGGCGCAGCGGCTCACCCGTGACCTCGACACCGTGGGTCGCGCCGGCGCCGACGAGTCCGGGGACGATGAACCAGCGCACGGAGTGCGGTTCGAGGTCCTCCTCGTCGATCTGCTCCGGGAAGACCCACCGGTTGCCCGCGTCACGCACCGCGTCGAGCGTCGCGAGCCCGGCCGCGCGGTGGTCGGCCTGGTCGAAGCCATAGGGCGTCTCGATCTCGTAACCGCCGCCGAGTACGACGTCGGGCTTGAACCGGCGGATCTCCCGGCAGATGTCCCGGCGCAGGTCGAGGCCGTAGACGAGCACGCCGTCCGGGTGTTCGAGGACGGTCAGGTGCTCGACGCCGACGACGGCGCAGGCGGCCTGCTGCTCGGCGACGCGCAGGCGTGCCGTCTCCTCGGGAGGGTTCGGCATGCCGGCCTCGCCGCGGGTGAGCAGGAGATAGCCGACCTCGATGCCACGCTCGGTCCAGCGAGCGACGGCCGCGGACGTGCCGTACTCCATGTCGTCAGGGTGCGCGACGACGCAGAGCACGCGCTGGAAGGACTCCTCGGGGAGGGCAGGCAACGTCATACCGGCCATCCTTGCGCGTTTCGGGCCCGTCGTCCGCTGTTTCGGAGGTGCCGGTGAGCCTCGGCCCGGCGGGCGGCGAGCCGAGCCGGGTGGCAACCGCGCCGTGCCGCGCTGTCGGGCGTCTGCGTCGGCTGATGGCAACTTGGCGAGAAGCAGGCGGCAATGACAGCGCAGCGACCGGGCGGTCTGCGCGTATCAGCCGGCGCCGTGGTCGCGGGCGTAGACGACGAGGATCTGCTGTCGGCCCTTCCCGGTCCGCAGGAAGCGCTCGTCGAGCACAGAGGCGAGGTCGTCGAGTGCGGCGGCGAGCACGGAGGACGCGATCCGGGCGCCCGGGTGCTTGGCCCGGCGCATACGCTCGACGAGTTCGGCGGCGTAGCCGACGCTCCGCGCGAGCGAGGTGTCCCCGGTCCCGTCGTGGAAGTAGTACGACTCCGGGTACTGGGCGAAGTCCACGGTCACCCGGGCGATGTCGGCGGCCAGTGCGTCCAGCGCCGTCGCCCCCGCGTCGGAGTCCAGTTGCTCGTCGGTCAGTGCGGCGCGGCGCAGATGGCAGATGCGCAGCGCCAGCGTCCGGCGCCGGGCGAGTGCGGGGAAGACGCCGAGCACCCATGAGACGGTGGCGGTCAGCAGAGCGAGACCGACCAGTGCCTCCAGGGGTGCAACGACCCGCAGCCACTCCTCCGCGGGTGCGATGTCGCCGAGGCCGAGGGTGCCCAGCATCACCAGCGAGATGTAGAGGGCGTCCACCGGCCGTGAGTGCTGGGTCGGCTCCAGGGCGCTGGAGAAGACGAACGCCTCCGGCATGTGCGGCCAGTACATCACCGCCCAGCCCACGGCCACGCCCAGAGCCCACATCGCCACCACGAGGGCCATGCCGAGCGGTCCGGCGACTCCGGCGGCCCTCCGGTTCGGACCGGCGCGGGAGGACAGGCGCCACAGCGTTGTCATCACGAGCCGGCTCAGTCCGCCGTGGCGGGTCGGATGCCACAGCGTGTGGAACACGTCCCGCAGAATGACCACCACCACGGCCCCGCCGATCACCGAGATCAGCCCGTCCATGCATCCTCCTCAGTGGCTCCGGTTCCGGCTCCAGCATGCTGCCGACCGGACATCGGGCCGAGTACATCCGCCCGACGGCCACCGGTGCGGTGCGGAGCGAGTCGGTCGGCGCAGCCTTCGCAGGACAGGGCGGGAACAGCCTTCTGACAAGGCAGGCTCACCACAGTCGCTCGCGGATCTCGGCGTTCACTCCGGGTGCGCGTCACCGCTGTCCGAGCCCAGGCCCGCGAGGAGGCGCAGTCCGTCCTCGGCGGGGCTGCCGGGGGGCGCGGACAGCACCAGCAGCTCCATGCCTGATCCGTCCGGCAGCGCGAAGTTCTCCTGGTGCAGTTCCAGCAGCCCGACCAGCGGGTGCCGGAACGCCTTGCGGCCATGTGCGCGGGCGCGTACGTCCGCGCGGGCCCAGAGGCGCCGGAACCGCTCGCTGCCCATCGCCAACTCACCGATGAGCGACGCCAGGTGGGGGTCCTCGGGGTATTTGCCGGCGGCCAGGCGCAAATGCCCGACCACGTCGAGGGTGCATGTCTCCCAGTCCGCGTACAGGCCGCGCTCGGCCTCCTCGAAGAAGATGTGCCGGGCCGTGTTCAACCCCGGCATCGGCCGGCCGTAGAGGAGCCCGGCGAGGCGGTTCCCCGCGAGCACGTCCAGGCGGTGATTCATGATCATCGCGGGTGCGTCGGCGACCAGGTCGAGAACATGCAGCAGTTCCGGCCGTATCCGGCGGCCCGGCGCCTTCGCCTTCTCACGGCGGCGGTCGCGTTGCCGGGCGAGCCGGTAGAGATGCCCGCGTTCGGTCTCGTCCAGGCCGAGGACACGGGCGAGCGCGCCGAGGACCTGTTCGGAGGGCTGGGTCGCGCGGCCCTGCTCCAGGCGTACGTAGTAGTCGACGCTGACTCCGGACAGGTGCGCGACCTCTTCGCGGCGCAGCCCTTCGACGCGGCGGCGGCTGTCGACGGGGATGCCGACGGCTGCCGGGTCGACCCGGGAACGCCGAGTCCGCAGGTAGCCCGCAAGATCGTCCATACCCCCAGTATGGCCTCGGTGTTGCCCGCGCAGGGTGGTCCTGCCGTTACCAGGAAGTCCCGTCCGACGGAAGCGGCGTCCCTGAACGCCGGGCGCCAGGGCGCCCAGGATCGAAGGCATCCGATCCGAAGGAGTTCCCATGAAGACGCTGATCGTCTACGCCCACCCGGAGCCGAAGTCGCTCAACGGCGCGCTGAAGAACCTCGCGGTGTCCACCTTGGAGAATGCCGGGCACGAGGTGCGGGTGAGTGATCTGTACGCGATGAACTGGAAGGCGGTCGTGGACGCCGCGGACTACGGCCCCCACACCTCGAGTCCGCTGAAGGTCGCCCTTGACTCGGGCCGGGCCTTCGACGCCGGGTCGCTCACCCCGGACGTCCTCGCCGAGCAGGAGAAGCTGCTGTGGGCCGACGCAATCATCCTCCAGTTCCCGCTGTGGTGGTACACGATGCCCGCGATCCTCAAGGGCTGGGTGGACCGGGTGTTCGTCTACCACTTCGCGTACGGCGTCGGCGAGCACAGCGACACCAAGTACGGCGAGCGCTTCGGCGAGGGCACCCTCGCGGGCAGGAAGGCTCTTCTGTCGGTGACCGCCGGCGGCCCGGAGTCGCACTACGCCGCGCGCGGGATCAACGGCCCCATCGACGACCTGCTGTTCCCGATCCACCACGGCATCCTCTACTACCCGGGCATCGAGGTACTGCCGCCGTTCGTGCTGTACGGCACCGACCGGATGACGGACGAGGAATACCCGCTCGTCGCCAAGGCGTGGGAGCAGCGCCTGCTCACCCTGGAGTCGACCGAGCCGATCGCGTTCCGGCGGCAGAACTTCGGCGACTACGAGATCCCCTCGCTGCACCTGAGGGAGGGACTGGAGCCCGCGGGCCGCACGGGTTTCGGGCTGCACGTGCGCGGCTGACCGCCGACGAGGGCCACGATGACGCCGGGCAGAGTGAGCGCCCGGGTATCCAGGCGAGGCCATGCAGCAGCTCAAGCAGGAGTCGGGGAAGGGACTGTTCCTTCTGCGATGCGCCATGAGCCGAGAAGTTGGCCTGCGCCCCCTCCTGAAGGAGGGGGCGCGCCTCAGAAGCACCAGGTCAGCGCCTGCCGGCTCGGGACAGTGCCGCTTCGGCCCGCGCCGCCAGGGTGGTGACCAGTTCCGCCGCGGACGGCAGGTCGGTGATGAGGTCGATCGCCTCGCCGGCCCACTGCGGCAACGCGGGGATCGTGCCCTGGGCGACGGCGTCCCGGTACGCCTGCCGGGCGTGTGGGTCGGCGGCGAGTTCGTCCTCGCGGTCCCGCCATTCGTCGAGGAAGGGATGGCCCAGGGTGCGGGCGGTGTACTTCGCGGGCCAGCGCGATGCGCGGGCGATGTCCAGCACCCGGTTGCGCTCGGTGTCGTCTCCGCCTCCCTCGAGGATCGCCTGAACCGTGGCGGGGGCCACCAGCGCCTCCGCCGTGGCCTGGAAGCGGGTGCCGAGCAAGGCTCCGGCCGCCCCCAGCGCCAGGGCCGCCGCCACGCCACGCCCGTCGGCGATACCGCCGGCCGCCAGCACCGGCACCGGCGCCGCCAGATCCACCACGACAGGCACGAACGGCAGGGTCGATCGCCCGCGCCCGGACCCGTGACCGCCGGCCTCGGTGCCCTGCGCCACGATCACGTCGGCGCCGAGATCCACTGCCCTGCGGGCCTCTTCCAGGTCGGTGACCTGGAGGATCAGCGCCGTGCCCGAGTCGCGCACGCGCTTCGCGAACGGGCTCGGGTCGCCGAAGGACAGCATCATCGCCGCCGGGTCGTGCTCCAGTGCCCGCGCGACCACGCCGTCATCGATCGCCCACGCCTGAAAGCCGATGCCCCACGGCTTCCCGCCGGCCTCCGCGGCCAGGACGGGCAACTCGCGGGCCAGCCAGTCCTCGTCACCGTTACCGCTGCCCAGCAGTCCGAGGCCGCCGCCGCGTGAGACCGCCGCCGTCAGGGCGCCTCCGGCCGACCCGCCCATCGGGGCCAGGGCGATCGGGTGTTCCACACCGAACAGTTGCGTGAACTCCGTCGACAATGCCATGTCCGCCATGCTCGCCCATCGTCGAGAGCGAGCACATCTCTTTCAGTGGTGGCGGGGCGCCCCCGGAAACGCCCCGCGCGCTTCGGACTTGGCCCCGGCGGACTGTCACCAAATGTGCCTGCTTCTCCCGTACAGTCCGTGGCAGCAGCGCGTGCGCCACCACATCCACCACACGCCCGAAGCCCAACGCCCAGCGGCCAACCCTGAGAAGGAACAAGGACCATGGACACCGAAGCCGGTCCCGGCTCCCTCCCGCACGCTTCCGGAACGGCCCGGCCGGTTCCCGAAGCCGAGTCCGAGCTCGTGCAGCGGTGGCATGCACGCGGGGGTGAACTGGTCGAACTCCTCACCCTGGTGCGTGAGCGCGTCGGTGGTGTCGCCGCCTTCCGGCTCGGGCCCGCCCACACCGTTCTCGTGACCGAGCCGCACGCCGTTCAGCACGTGCTCGCCCGCCACCCGGAGACGTACGTCAAGCGGTCCCACCGCGCACGGCTGCTGGTCGGCGACGGCGTCCTGTCGGCCGAGGGCGAGGCGTGGAAGCGGCAGCGGCGGCTGCTCCAGTCCCAGTTCACCGGCACCGGGATGCGCCGCTACGACGCGCGGATCACCGAGGCGGCCCGGGTCACCGCCGAGCGCTGGGCGGCGTACGCGCGCACCGGACAGGCCCTGGACGTCGGACGGGAGATGCAGCGCTTCGCCCTGGACGTCATCTGGCGCTCGCTCACCGGCCACCCCCTCGACGACGACACCCAGCGCGAACTGACGGCCGTGGAGGCCGTGGGGGCCGCCCTTCCGACGCTGCCCGCCGATGCCGAGGACGCCAGGGAAGCCGTGGCCGCCGATCTGGCCCGGATCGACGCGGTCGCCCGGCGCGCGATCGAAGCCGCCCGCGGCGGGGAGGTGGGCCCGGACGGCCCGGGACTGCTGCGCGTTCTGGTCGACGCCGCCGCCGAGCGGCCCGAGTACACCGACCGGCTGATCCGCGACGAGCTGGTCACGCTGCTCGCGGCCGGGCACGAGACCACGGCCAACACCCTGACCTGGCTGTATCTGTTGCTCGACCAGTACCCCGGCGCCCGTGAACAGACCCTCGCGGCCGGTGGCGAGGGCTCGGACCAGCGCCGTCAGGCCGTCCAGGCGCTGGTCCACGAGACGCTCCGGCTCTACCCGTCCGCCTGGGTCCTGCCCCGCCACGCCGCCGAGGACGACACGCTCGCCGGCTACACCGTCGAGGCCGGCACCGACCTCCTGGTCTGCCCCTATCTCACCCACCGCGATCCCGAACTGTGGCCGGATCCCGAGCGATTCGACCCGCGGCGCTTCCTCACCCCGAACGGCCGGCCGAGTCATACGGGCGCCTATCTCCCCTTCGGCATCGGTCCGCGCGCCTGCCTCGGGATGCAGTTCGCGATGCGCGAGTCGACCGTCCTGCTCGAGCGTCTGCTGCCGGCCCACACCGTGGTCTTCTCCTCCACCCCCGAGAAGGCGAAGTACGGCATCACCGTCCGCCCGGACGGTCCCACTCCCGCGACCTTGCGACCGCCCCTCGGCTGACTGCGGCGGCGCCGGTTTCGGCGCTCCCCCGACTCAGCGCCGCCCGCCGAACTCCCAGGCGTGGACCTCGACATCGGCGTATCGGTGCGGCGCCAGCACGGCACGTGCCGTCTCCGCGTCCGGCGCCCTGACCAGCGCCGCCGTACCGAGCCAGGCGGCGGCGTCGTCGGACAGCAGCGGCCCGTACGCGATGAGGTCCTCGCCCGCCGGCGGCTCGGCCGGGCCGTCGGTTCGCTCCGGGCCGAGGCCCAGCACCAGATACCGGTCACCGCCGCCGCTGCCGCCGGGGAAGTCCCACATGGTGCGCCCGAGCATGTTGCGCCACCGGCGCAGCAGCACGTCCCGGTACACGCCGGCCTGGTAGTTGGGCTCGTCGAAGGCGAACGCGCGGGCCGCGGCCGGGTCGGGCAGGTCGACGATGTGCACACTGCCCGTCGGCGTCTCACCGTCCGCCGCGAAGGTCGGGCCTCGCGCGATCAACTGCTCGGCGAACAGGTCCATGTACGACCAGTGCTCCTCCCCCAGCTTCCCGCGCAGGGGCAGCGAGTCGGAACGGTCGCGGTGGTAGCAGAAGAACTCCATCCCCGCAGTCTGGGTCCGGCCAGGCCCCAACATGCCCAGAATGGCGAGTACTTATACTTCGTCCTTTTGATCGCTTATTCCTCCGTTATGGCGAAAAGCTGTGCGGGAGCGGCCAGTTGACCGCTGCGGCCCTACCGTGATCAGTGTGCCTTCCGCTGTACGTGCCCGGGCCCGAGCACTTCCCGGCTATCCCGGACCCCGCCACTGGCGGCAGGTGCCCGTCACGGGCCAGCACTACGTCGACGTCGGCGCGGGTGACCCGGTGCTTCTTCTGCACGGCAACCCGAGCTGGAGCTACCTCTGGCGGGGCCTGCTGGGCACCCTGTCGCCGGACTTCCGCTGCGTCGCCCCCGATCTTCCGGGGCTCGGCCTGTCTCCCCGCTGCCCCGAGCCTCTGCGGAGCGTCGACCGCTTGGAGCGGCACCTCGCCTGTCTGGATCAGCTCGTGGACCGTATCGCCGCCGGTCAGGAGCGGCCCGCCCGCCGATGGACCCTGGTGGTGCACGACTGGGGAGGGCTGATCGGCCTCGCGTGGACGCTGCGGCATCCGCAGAAGGTGGGGCGCCTTGTCGTCCTCAACAGCGTCGCCTTCCCCTGGCCCGCGGGCCACCGGCTGCCGGCGCATCTGAGGTGGATCAGGGGCAGCGCCCCGGTCGCCGCCCTGGCCCTGGCCACCAATGCGTTTCCGCGCGCGGCCCTGCGGCGGGGAGTCGTACGGCGGCTCGGCGCGGCGGAACGGATGGCGTACCTGCTGCCGTTCGCCGACGCGCACCATCGGCGCACCGCCGTGGAGCTCGTGCGGAACCTCCCCCGGGACGCTCACGACCCGGTGTGGAGACTCCTCGTCGGCCTCGAAGACCTCGACGCCGACCGCGGCCTCGCCGGGCTGCCGGTGTTCATCGGCTGGGGGATGCGGGACGCCCTGTTCACACCGACGGTGCTGGACGAGTGGATCCGGCGCTTCCCGCAGGCCCGGGTGCGCCGCTACCGCGATGCCGGTCACCTCGTGATGGAGGACGCGGCCGGCGAACTCGACCGGCACGTCCGCGATTTCCTGCTGGGGACGTGACGCCGTGGCCGATCCCGGACTCGGCGGGTGCCGCTTCTTCAGCTTCTTCGGTCACCGTCCATCGTTCTCAGGAATGGGGTGTGGGGTTGATGGGGGATTCGTGCGCCGCGGACGCGTTCGCGATCGTCGGCCTGGGGTGTCGGCTGCCCGGCGGGATCGTCGATCTGGCCGGGTTGTGGGAGGCGTTGGAGGCCGGGCGTGACCTGGTGGGTACGGTCCCGAGGGACCGGTTCGAGGTGGCGCGGTTCGTCGACACGGAGATGGCGCGGCCGGGGAAGTCGTACACCGCGCACGGTGGGTTCCTGACGGACATCGCGGGGTTCGACGCGGACTACTTCGGGATCTCGCCGCGTGAGGCGGCGCAGATGGACCCGCAGCACCGGCTGCTGCTGGAGACGGCGGTCGAGGCGCTGGACGACGCCGGGATCGATCCCGCGACGCTGGCGGGCTCCGACGCCTGTGTGTTCGTCGGCATCTCGGACTTCTCCTACGCGGGGCTCCAGATGGTCCGGGCCCGTCGGATGAACGCCTACTCGATGGCGGGCGCCGCCCACTCGATCGCGGCGAACCGGCTGTCGCACTTCTTCGACCTGCGCGGACCGAGCATGGCGGTCGACACCGCCTGTTCGTCGTCGCTGGTGGCCGTGGAGCGGGCGTGCCGGGAGCTGGCGTCGGGCGGCAGCCGCGTGGCGCTGGCGGGCGGGGTGAACCTGCTGCTGAACCCGGTGGGGTTCGTCGGGTTCAGCCAGGCGTCGATGCTGTCGAGGAGGGGGCGCTGCGCGGCGTTCTCGGCGGATGCCGACGGGTTCGTCAGGGCCGAGGGCGCTGGCCTGGTGGTGCTCAAGCCGCTGGCCGACGCGGTGGCGGGCGGGGACCGGATCCACGGGGTGATCGCCGGTGCCGCGAGCAACTGCGACGGCCGCACGATGGGACTGGCCCTGCCGAGCGCCGAGGCTCAGGAGGACCTGCTGCGGCAGGTGTACGAGCGGGCGGGCATCGCGCCCGACGAGGTGGTGTACGTGGAGGCGCACGGCACCGGCACCCAGGCGGGCGACCCTGCCGAGTGCACGGCGCTGGGCCGGGCGCTGGGCGCGGCGCGGACCGTGGGGCCGCTGCCCATCGGGTCGGTGAAGTCCAACGTGGGGCATCTGGAGCCCGCGTCGGGCATGGCGGGGCTGTTCAAGGCGCTGGCGGTGCTGCGGTACGGCGCGATCCCCGCCTCCTTGCACATGGAGCCGCTCAATCCGGGCATCGACTTCGCCGGGCTGGGCCTGGAGCCGGTCGACCGGACCCGTCCGCTGGCGCCGGGAGAGGGGCGGCGCTTCGTCGGGGTCAACTCCTTCGGGTTCGGTGGGGCGAACGCCCATGTGGTCATCGGTTCCCCGCCGTCGGCCGCGCTGCCCCGGCCCCGCACCGAGGTGGCGGGCGACGTGCCGGTGATCGCTTCGGGCCGTACCGCGCAGGCGGCCGAGGCGGCGGCACGGCGGCTGGCCGCCCGGCTGACGGGTGCCGCTGCGCAGGAGTTCTACGACATCGCGGCCACCGCCGCTGTGCGCCGGGCCCGGCACCGCCACCGCCGGGTGGCGCTGGCGTCGACGCCGGACGGGGCCGCGCGGATCCTGTCCGGCGAGTGCGGGACGGGTGAGGTGGTCGAGCGCGGCCGGGTCGGGCTGGTCTTCGCGGGCAACGGCTCGCAGTGGGCGGGGATGGCGGCCGATCTGCTGGACGACCCGGTGTTCCGGGCCGAGGTGGAGGCGGTCGACGCCGCGTTGGCGCCCCGGCTGGGATGGTCCCTCGTCGCGGCACTGGGCCGGCCGGCGGACGAGTGGGGGCTGGCGGCCACCGAGGTCGCGCAGCCCCTGCTGTTCGCGGTGCAGGCCGGGATCGTCGCGGTGCTGCGCGAGCGGGGTGTGACCTGGTCGGTCGCGCTCGGGCACAGCGTGGGGGAGGTGGCCGCCGCGTACGCCGCCGGCGCGCTGACGCTCCAGGAGGCGGCGCGTGTCGTCGCCGAGCGCAGCCGGGCCCAGGCGGCGACGGCCGGCCGGGGCCGGATGGCCGCGGTAGGGCTGTCACCGGCCGAGGCGGAACGGGTCCTGTCGGCCTACCCGGGGCTGGTGGTGGCGGCGGTGAACACCGCCCGGGACGTGACGATCGCCGGGCCGGTGCAGCAACTCAAGTCACTGGGTGACGAGTTGGCGAGCCGGGAGGTGTTCTTCCGTCTCATGGATCTCGACTACGCCTTCCACAGCCCGGCCATGGAGCAGGTCCGGGCGCCGCTGGCCGCCGCCCTGGAGGATCTGGCCCCTCGGGGCGGCACGGAGCGGTTGATCTCCACGGTGACCGGCGGGCGGGTGCCGGAGTCCGGCTTGGACGCGGACCACTGGTGGCGCAGTGTCCGCGAACCGGTCCGCTTCGCCGAAGCCGTCGGGCATGCCCTGGACGCGGGTGTCGACGTCCTGTTGGAGGTGGGCCCGCATCCGGTCCTGCGTGCGTATCTGCGCCGGATCGCCGCCGGGCGCGATCGGGTGGCCGTACTGGGCACCCTGCACCGTGACACGGCCGGGCCCGAGGCGCTGCGCCGGTCGGTCGAATCGCTGATCGCCGTCGGGGCGATGACCGACTGGGCGCGCTGGTTTCCCGGCCCCGCCCGGGTGGCGGAGCTCCCCGCGTACCCGTGGCAGCGGGAACGGCACTGGAGCGGCAGCCCGCACGAGTGGGTTCGCAGCAGCGGGTCGGGCCGGCTGGACCACCCGCTGCTGGGCGAGCGGCTGCCGACGGCCGAGCCGGCCTGGCAGGGGCCGGTGGAACCCGCGCTGGTTCCCTGGCTGGCCGACCACAAGGTGGCCGGGTCCGTGGTGTTCCCCGCCGTCGGTCATGTCGAGCTGGCCCTGGCCGCCGGCCGACGGGTGCTGGACGGGCCGGTGGAGCTGGCCTGGCTGGAGGTGATCCGCCCACTGGTCGTGCCCTGGGGCCGGGCCGGCGACGTCCGGATGCGCGTGGCGTTCTCCGCCGACGACGGCATGGTGTCCATCGCCGGCACCGAGGCCGACGACGGCCCCGAGGCCGCGGGCACGTCGCCCCGCCCGCACGCCCGCTGCCGGGTCCGCGAGCTGCTCGGCCGGCCGCCCGCGCGGATCGATCCGGCCGGGGTGCGTGCCCGCTGCACCCGCCGGGGCGACCCCGATGCGCTGTACGCCGAACTGGCCGCCGCCGGCCTGGCCTACGGGCCCGCCTTCCGGCAGCTCACGCGGCTGCACGTCGGCGCGGGGGAAGCACTGGCCGCCTACCGGCACACCACGGACGCGGCGGACATCGCGCAGTACGTGGCGCATCCGGCGCTGCTCGACGGCGCGCTCCAGGCGTGCGCGCCGCTCGTGGCCGCCCGCGGCGGTACCGGGCAGGCCTGGCTTCCGGCCTCGGTCGGGGCCGTACGCGTGTGGCGCAGCCCGTCCCCGGCGGGACTGGTGCACGTGCGTGACCGCACGCGCGGAACGGCCGAGCTGTGCTTCGACGCGGTCGTCACCGATCCGGACGGCAGTGTCACCGTGGAGCTGGACGGTGTGCGGCTGCGGCGCGCGCCCGCTGCCGTCGACCGGGCGCCCCGGCGGCATGAGACGGTGCTGCGCGCCGCGCCGCGTCTTCACTGGCCGGCCGCGCCCTCGCCGCTGTGCGGCAACCAGGAACTCGCCGACGCCGTCGCGGACGCCGTCGATGTGGCGGAGGCCGGTGCGCGTGCCGTGCGCGTCACGCAGTTCATGGCGCGGCTCAAGCTGCTGACCGCCCATGCGGCGGCCGCCGCGTTCGCGGGCCTGCTGCCTGCGGACGTCACCGGGTTCACGCCGGCCGATCTGGTCCGGCAGGGCATGCTCCCGGGACACGAGCGGCCGGCGCGGGCCCTGCTCGGCCTGATGTCCCGGCACGGCCTGGCGGCCGTCGGCGAGGACGGGCGGTGGCGGCTGACCGGCACCGCGGACCCGGGACCCCTGCTGGCCGGGCTGCCGCTGGACTTCCCGGCCTTCTCGGCCGAAGTGCAGCTCGCCGTACGGCAGTTGTCGCACCTGCCGCAGGTGCTGCGCGGCGAGGAGGAGGCACTGCATCTGCTCGCCGGCCAGGGGTCGCAGGATGCCTTCGAGCAGTTCTACGACGTGGCGCCGTCCTGTCGCTTCCACAATCGGGGCATGGCCGCCCTCATGGCGGAGATCGTGCGGCTCTGGCCGGCGGACCGGCCTCTGCGGATCCTGGAGATCGGCGCGGGCACGGGCGGCACGACCGCCGCGCTGCTCCCGCTGCTGCCGCCGGAGCGGACCGTCTACCACTTCACCGATGTGTCCGCGGCGTTCTTCGTGCGCGCCCAGCATCGTTTCGCGGACTTTCCCTTCGTCGACCACCGCGTGTTCGACCTCGACACCGACCCCGCCGAGCAGGGCTTCGGCGAGTGCGCCTACGACTTCGTGGTCGCGGCCAACGCCCTGCACACGGCGCGCGATCTGCAGACGGCGCTGCGGCGGGTACGCGGGCTGCTGGCTCCGGGTGGCCGCCTGCTGGCGTTCGAGATCCACGACCCGGACTATCTGCTGCCGTTCTTCGGCACGCTGGGCAGTTTCTGGGCCGCCGACGATCCGCTGCGGCCGGATGGGCCCATGCTGGGCCGGGACCAGTGGTTCCGGCTGCTTGACGCGTGCGGCTTCCGCGATGTCGTCTGCCCCGGTGACCGCGTCGGGGCCGGCGAGAGCGCCTCGGTGCTGCTGGCCTCGGCCCCCTCGCAGGAGGCCGCCCGGCCCGCCCCGGCCCGTCCGGGCGACGGCGTCCGGTGGGTCGTGGCCGCCGAGAGCGAGTCGGAGACGCCGCTGGCGGAGCACCTCGCCGGGCTCCTGGGCGACGGTGGGACGCGGTGTGTGCCCGTGACATCCGTGCCGGAAGACCCGACGGCCTGGACCGCGTCACTCACCGGGGACGGCGATCCCGTCGTCGTCCTGGTGCTGGGGGACTCCCCGGCCGACCCGCAGGCGATGCTCGACGGGACCGTGCGACGGGCCGGCGCGCTGCGTGCCCTGGCCTCGGCCTGCCGGGACCTCCCGGACGATGTACGGCCGACGCTGTGGCTGGTGACCCGGCCCAGCGGGGCGCTGCCCGCGCCCGAACGGGACGGCCATCCGCAGGACGCCGCCGTCTGGGGCATGGCCCGCACCCTCGCGAACGAACGCCCGGAGCTGCGGGTCACCCGGCTGTCGCTGGAACGCGCCGGCGACCCGGCCGCCGACGCGCACCGGCTGGCCGGCGAACTCCTCGAATCCCTCACGTCGTCCGGCGACGGCGAGAGCGCGGCCGTGCGCGAGGACGAGATCGTGCTCACCTGCAACGGCCGCTTCGTACCCCGCGCACACGAATTCCCCTCCGACGAGCGCGCCGAGCCGAGCGGCGACGCGCCCTTCGCCCTCGACATCCCCGCGCCCGGACTGTCGTACGAGCCGGTCTGGAAGCGGACCGGCACCGTCACGCCCGGGCCCGGCGAGGTGGTGATCGCGGGGCGGGCCGCGGCGCTCAACTACCGCGACATCATGCTGGCGACCGGTCTGCTGCCCCCGGAGGCGGCCGAGGGCACCCCCGGCGGGAGCCGGCCCGGCTTCGAATGCGCCGGGATCGTCACGGCCGTCGGCGAGGGGGTCCGCGAGCCGGCCGTCGGGGACCGGGTGTGCGCGACCGCCCCGGACTGCCTGGCCTCGCACACGGTCGCTCCCGCGGAAGCCGTGGTGCGGATCCCCGACGGGCTGGGTTTCGCGGAGGCCGCGACCTTGCCGGTGGCCTTCCTGACGGTCCATTACGCGCTGCACGATCTGGCGCGCCTCGCGGCCGGGGAGACCGTTGTGGTGCATGGCGCGGCCGGAGGCGTGGGCCTGGCCGCCGTCCAGTACGCCCGACTGGTGGGTGCCACCGTGATCGCCACCGCGGGCAGCCCGGCCAAGCGGGACCTGTTGCGCGCGCTGGGCGTCGCGCACGTGCTGGACTCACGCACCCTCGACTTCGCCGACCAGGCGCTGCGGATCACCGAGGGGCGCGGGGTCGATGTGGTGGTCAACTCGCTGGCCGGGCAGGCCATCGACCGGGGCCTGGAGACGCTGCGGCCGGGAGGCCGGTTCGTCGAGCTCGGCAAGCGTGACATCTACGCCAACAAGCCGCTGCTCATGCGCCCGTTCAGCCGCAACATCGCCTTCTTCGGCGTCGACGTCACCGCCCTGCTGTCCGGCGAGGCGGGGTGGGAGAGCGGCCGGCGGCTGCTGGCCGAGGTCGCCGAGCGGGTCGCCGACGGCCGGTACCGCCCGCTGCCGCACACGGTGTATCCGGCCGCGCGGGTCAAGGAGGCGTTCGCGCTGCTTCAGCACTCGCGGCACATCGGCAAGGTCGTGGTGAGCCTCGACCCTCAGGACGGGCCGGTCGCGGTCCGCACCCGGCCCGAGGCGCCCCGGCTCGATCCCGACGGCAGCTATCTGGTCACCGGCGGCCTGGCCGGGTTCGGCGCCGCCACCGCCCGCCGGCTCGCCGAGCGCGGCGCCCGGCACCTGGCCCTGGTCTCCCGGCGCGGCGCCGAAGGCCCCGAGGCGGCGGCCGTACTGTCCGACCTCGCCGAACTCGGTGTGACGGCCACGCCCTACGCCGCCGATGTCACCGACGCCGCCGCCATGGCCGAGGTGATCGGCAGGATCGACGCCACCGGGCACCCGCTCACGGGTGTGGTGCACGCGGCGGTGACGATCGACGACGCCCCGCTGACCGAACTCACCGACGAGCGGATCCGCGCGGTCCTGGCCCCCAAGCTGGCCGGGGCGGCGGTCCTCGACGCCCTGACCCGCGATCGCGGCCTGCGGCTGTTCTGGATCTACTCCTCGTTCGCCGCGACCGTCGGCAACATCAAGCAGTCCGCCTACGTCGGCGCCAACCTGTTCACCGAGGCGCTGGCCCGGCGGCGGCACGCCACCGCCCCCACCCTCGCCGTCGCCTGGGGCGCGATCGAGGACTGCGGCCACGTCGCCCGCGAGGGCCTGGTACCCGCCATGGAAACGCTCGGCTCCGAGCCGCTGGGCTCGCGCGAGGCACTGGACGCGCTGGAGACCCTGGCCGCCTCCGGCACGGCCGTGGCCGGGATCGGGCGCTACGACTGGTCCCGGCTGCGGATGTTCCTGCCCGCCACGGGCCTGTCCAGGTTCGCGGCGTTGCTGCCGGCCGAGGGCGACATCGGCGGGCACAGCCGCCAGGACCTCGCGGCCGCGCTGGCGGGACTCTGCGCGGACGAGGCGCTCGAGGCGGTCAACGGCGCACTGGCCGAGATGCTGGCCCGGATCCTCCAGACCGACGTCGCCCGCCTCGACCCGAGGACGCCGATCCAGGACTACGGCGTCGACTCCCTGATGGCCGCCGAAATGCTCACCACCCTGCGCCGGCGCCTCGACGTCGAGATCCCGCCCATGGAACTCCTCCAGGGCGGCATCACCCTCAACGACCTGTCCCGCCATGTGCTGCTGCGCCTCGGCGTGCGCACCACCGACACCGCCGACGCCTGAAGGAGGCCCCTACATGGTGACCTGTCAGGAACCCGACGGCCCGGCGACGGCGACCGCCGAGGGCCCGCTCAGCTTCGGCCCGCTCATCGGCGGCGTCACCGTCGACGGCCCGGCCGAGTGGGTGCACGCGATCCGTGCGAGCGCGCTGATCGACGATCCGGTCGGTGCCACCTGCTACCGCAACGCGCTCAACGCAGGACGCATGGGGCCCGACGCCCACCCCGAGACGATCCTGGGGCGCTGCGCCCTCGCCGGGCCCGACCACATGCAGGCCGCGCTGCGCACCGCCCGGCAGGCGGCCGACGAGTGGGGCGGCAGCTGCCCGGCCCGGCGCGCCGGACTCGCCGAGGCGTTCCGCGCCCGGCTGCGCGACCACGCCGACACGTTGACCGGGCTCCTGGTGGAGGAGGGGCATCCCGTGCGGCTGGCCCGGATGGAGGTCGCCAATCTGCTGACCTTCTTCGGTCCCGAGACCACGGACTGGTGCCTGCGGCACATGGAGACCCGGCACACCGTCGGCGGCCGGACGGTCTCGCTGCGCCGGGTGCCGGACGGGGTGGTGTGCGTGCAGCCGCCGCAGAACACGCCGGCGCTGAGCGTCGGCGCGGCCTTCCAGGCCGTACTGGCCGGGAACGCGCTGGTGGTGCGGCTGTCCCGGCACGCGCCAATGGCCGCGATGTACCTGCTGGAGCGCGTCGCCGTACCCGCGCTCGCGGAGGCCGGCGCTCCGCCCGGCGTGCTGTCGGCCCTGTGCACGGACCCCGCGCTCGCGCTGGACACCTGGCTGGAGAGCCCGTTGGTGGACGACGTGCTGTACTTCGGCGACTCGATCCGAGGCGAGCATCTGGAGAAGGCGTGCCTCGCGGCGGGCAAGAAGCCGCTGCTGGAACTCGGCGGCAACGACATGGTCGTGGTGTGGCGGGACGCGCCCCTGGACCGGGCCGTCGAGGCGCTGATGGAGTCCTACCACGGCAGCGGCCAGATCTGCTGCGCGCCCAACATCGCTCTGATCCACCCCGAGATCGCCGACCGGCTCACCGATCTGCTGACCGACCGCGTCCGGGCACTGCGCCCCGGCTTCCCGGACGACCCCAGGGTGGTGCTGGCCGCGACGCCCAACACCGCCGGATACGACGCCACGCTCGCCGACGCCCGGCGGGCGGGCGCCCGGATCCTGGCCGGCGGACGTCACCTGGACGTCGACGGCCGGGAGAGCGACGTCGCCGTGTTCGCGGAGCCGACGCTCGTCCGGGCCGACGGGCTCTCCTTCGCCGGGAAGCTGCGGTCGGTGCGGTACGAGACGTTCTTCCCGCTGCTGACGCTGGCGGTGCCCCGTCCCGCCGGCGACGACGAACTCCTCACCGAGATGCTGTCGTTCGTCGCCTCCGGCACCTACGGTCTGCGCAACTCCCTGTGGACGCGCAGCCCGGAGGTCATCGACCGGTTCGTCCGCGACGTGCGCTCCTGCGGCCAGCTCAGGGTGAACGACTCCCATCTGGCCGGCGTGCCGTACCTGTCCAACCACGGTGGCCCCGGTCTGAGCGGCGACCGGTTCGCGGAGCTCAACTACCCGATGCTGCGCACCAGCCGCCTGCAAGGCGTGGCCATCGCGCAGGACGGCCCGACCGCGGCCGGGGACGCGAGCCCGCACGTCCCGGACCGGCCCAGGCCGAGGGTCGAGGCGGCCCGGGAGTACCCGCCGGGCTGGCCACCCGATCCGCTGCCCGACGGCCTGCCCGCCCCGTTCACCGAGGCGTTCCGGCACGACCCCTACCCGACGCTGCACTGGCTGCGCGAGCACCGGCCGGTCAGCCGGATCGTCAGTCCGGACGGGCCGGGCTGGCTGCTGACCCGCTACGACGACGTCCGCAAGGCGCACACCGACCCGCGCGTGACGTGTGACAGCAAGCGCACCCCGGCGGGCGGGATGTGGCTGCGGCACTGGCCGTCCGAGCTGCGCGAGCGGCTCTTCGTGCATCTGCTGGACAGCGACGACCCGCGCCATGGCGAACTGCGCCGGATCATGCAGCCGTTCTTCACGCCCGCCCGGCAGGAGCGGTGGCGCTCGCGGGTGCAGCGCCTCGTCGACCACCGGATCGACCAGATCGTGGACCGCGGCCACGGCGACCTCATGGCGGCCGTCGCCTATCCGCTCGGCGGCAACGTCCTGTTCTCCGTCCTGGGCGCCACCCCGCCGCGGATGAACCATCTGCGGGCGATGATCTGGCGCACCGCCGAGTGGAACAACGACGTGCCGTACGTGGCGGCGCTGGCGCACGAGGTCGACGCGTTCGTGCGCACGGCCGTCGCCGAGAAGCGGCGCTCCCCCGGCGACGATCTGATCTCGCTGCTGGTGCGGGCCCGCGACGAGGACGGCCTGCTCGGCGAGGACGAACTGCACGGCCAGGTCATGATGATGCTGGCGGCGGGCCAGGACCCGAGCATCAACAGCGTCGGCAACAGCCTGCACGCCCTGCTCACCCACCCCGACCAGCTCACCGCGCTCCGCGACGACCCGTCCCTGCTCGCCACCGCCGTCGGCGAACTGCTGCGCTACGAAAGCCCGCTGCCCTTCACGAGCTGGCGGGGCACCCTCGAACCCGTGGAGTTCGGCGAGGTGACCGTCCCGGCGAACGAGTCGCTGTTCCTGTGCATCGGCGCGGCCAACCGGGACCCCGCCCGCTTCCCCGATCCCGACCGCCTGGACCTGCGCCGTCAGGTCCCCGGTCATCTCGCCTTCGGCCACGGCGCCCACTACTGCCTGGGCGCCCACATCGGCCGTATGACGGCCGAGTCCGCCGTCGCCACCGTCCTGCGCCGGCTGCCCGGACTGCGGCCGGCCGGTACACCGCGGTGGCGGCCCAGCATGTTCGAACGCGGGCTCAGCGGCCTGCCCGTCGCGTGGGACGTGACGCGGAAGGAGGCGGTGCGGTGAAGCGGGCCGAGATCCTCGCCGAAGTGAAGGCGATGCTCGCCGAGTTCGGGGAGGTCGACCCCGAACTGGTCGACGAGCAGACCGCGTTCGTCGCCGACCTCGGGCTCGACTCCCTGGTCCTGGTGCGGATGACCGTCGTCGCCGAGGAGCGGTTCGGGGTCCGCATCCCGGACGAGGCCGCCTGGGAGCTGCACACGGTCGGCGCCGTGGTCACCTACGTCGAGGACGCGCTGGCCGCGGCGGATCGGAGGCGGCGGTGAGTGAACTCGTCCGGTTCCTGCGCGAGAAGATGTGGATCCTCGGGGACACCCGCTGGTACGCGCGCGTGGACAGTGTCCGCGGCGAGCTCGTCGAGGTGGAGCGCCTCGGATACGCCCAGCTCGACGCCCGCGCCCGCGCGGTCGGGGCCTGGCTGTCCGACCGTACGGCGCCCGGCGCGCACGTCCTGCTGATGTACCCGGCGGGCCTGGAGTTCTTCACGGCCTTCCTCGGCTGCCTGTACGCCGGGCGGGTCGCCGTCCCCGCCCCGCTGCCGGACACCGACCGGCGGGCCCTGCGACGCGCCGAGGGCATCATCCGCGACGCCGGCGTCGGCCTGGTCCTCAGCGACTCGGCGCACCGGCCGGCGCTCGCCGCATGGCTGGCAGGTCCGGCCCCGGCGGCACGGGCCGAGTGCGTCGCGACGGACGAGACGGTGCGGGCGGCGCCGGACACCTGGTCCCCGGTCTCGCTGGAGCTCTCCGCGACCGCCTACATCCAGTACACGTCGGGGTCGACCAGCGAGCCGCGCGGTGTCGTCATCAGCCACCGCAACCTCTTGCACAACCTGCTGTCCATCAGGAGGAACCTGGTCACGGACGAGGTCCTGGACGAACTGCGCCACGACCCGGCTCCGACCGGCGCCGGATGGCTCCCGCACTACCACGACATGGGCCTGGTCGGCATGCTGCTCAGCCCGCTCACCAGCTACGGCAACCTCGTCTTCTGCTCACCGGTGTCGTACATCGCCCATCCGCTGCTGTGGCTCCGGATGATCAGCCGGTACCGGGCCTTCTACACCTTCGCCCCGAACTTCGGCTACGACTGGCTGCTGAGGAGCCTCGGGACCGGCCGACTCACCGAACTGGACCCGGAGCTGGACCTGGACTGCCTGCGGTACGCGATCAGCGGCGCCGAGCCCGTCCGGGCCGACGTCCTGACCGCGGTGGCCCGCAGGCTCGCCCCCATCGGCTTCCGCCCGGACATCTGGGCCCCCTGCTACGGCCTGGCCGAGGCCACCCTCATGGTCACCGGCACGCCCTGCGGCCGGGGAGCGACCGTGCGACGCTTCGACCGGGACGCGCTGGAGGCCGGGGCGGCCGTGCCCGCTCCGGACGGAGTGGAACTCGTCGCCTGTGGCGGCCCGGCCGGCGTGGACGTCCGGATCGTCGACCCGGCCACCTCACAGCCCCTCAAGGACGGGCACGTCGGCGAGATCTGGGTGTGCGGCGACAGCGTCGCGGGCGGCTACCTCGGCAACCCGCAGGCCACGGCCGAGCACTTCGCCGCCACCACCGCCGACGGCGACGGCCCCTGTCTGCGCACCGGAGACCTCGGTTTCTTCCTCGACGGCGAGCTGTATGTCACCGGCCGCGCGAAGGACCTGATCATCGTCAACGGCCGCAACATCCACCCCCAGGACATCGAGCGGCTGAGCGAGACGACCGACCCCGCCGCCGGCCCCTGCGCCGCCTTCGCCCTGCCCGACGCCTCGGGGCGCGAACACATCGTCCTGGTCCAGGAGATCCGCCCTGTCCACCTCGACGGCCGCTCCCCCGCGGCCCTCGCCGGCCTCATCCGCAGGCGCCTGGACCGGGAACTGCGCCTCGCCGTCCGGGTCGTCATCGTCGGCCCGATGAGCGTGCCCCGCACCACCAGCGGCAAGATCCAGCGCACCCGGACCCGGGAACAACTCCGCGCCGCCCATCTCGCCCCACTGCACTCCGACCTCCCCGTGACCGACCTTGCGCAGGACCGATACCGAGGCCCGACCTGACGACCTCCCTGTCACGCGATGCCGGTTTCTCACCTGGGTCGGCATCCCGGGGCGGGCTCCTGCCGGAGGCCGTCGGCGTTGCCGGGTCCAGCGGTGGCAGCGGCAGCGGATCAAAGCATCCGAGGGACCGTACCGGACGTCGCCCCTGGCCTGATCACGCTGCGGCCGTGAGCGACGACGTGGGCTCCCAGGTGAAGCCGTCCGGGTCGGTGAAGGCGTCGGCCGTGCTGCCGAGGATGATGTGGTGCGCGCCGTTGCCCTCGGCGGGGACGCCGAGGTCCTTGGCCAGGCCGCGGCGCTTGTACAGGGCCAGCTTGACGGGGCTGGAACCGCCGGCGGCGAACTCGGTGTACTTGCCGCCGAAGCTCCGGGCCACGGTCAGGCCCCGGCCGACGTAGAACTGCCTGCTGGCCTTCACGTCCTCGACGCCCAGCAGCAGGACGATCTCGTCGATCTCGCGGGTCGCAGTACCGGTGTCCTTCTTCGCCGGGGTCGCGACCTTCCAGATCGTGCCGTCCGGCGCCTGGACGACCCCGCCGTAGCCCCACAGCGACTTCGCCGCGGGCTTGAGCACCGTGGCGCCGGCGTCCACGGCGGCGGTGAGGAAACCGTCGACGGTGGCCGGCCCGGATACCGTCAGCGCCAGGGTGAAGCCGCGGAATCCGGTGGACTGGACGTCGCAGGCGCGTAGGTCGATGTGCCTGTCCACGCCGAAGGAGCGGTAGAAGCGGCGGGCGGCCTCGGGGTCGGCGACCTCGAGGGTGACGGATGCGAGGGACTGGGTGGATGTCGTGGTTGCCATGAACGTCACGCTAGGGGCGACCCGGCAGCCGGGGCTTCTCGATTCCTGACCAGTCCGGGTGGGCACGGTTGAAGGGACCGGTCGGAGAGGGGACGGGGGCGACAGGAGGTGCGCTTCGGTGCAGCCAGGCGCGAGAAGAGGGCTGTTCGTGGGGCTGTGCACCCTGGATGTCATCCAGCTCGTCGATCATGTCCCGGCTCCCGACGAGAAGCTCACGGCCCGCGAACAGACCGTGGCCGCGGGCGGTCCGGCGGCGAACGCGGCCGTGGCCTTCGCCCACCTGGGCGGCGCCGCCGGGCTGCTCACCGCCATCGGCTCCCACCCGCTGGCCCGCGCGGTCACGGCCGATCTGGACCGGGCGGGCGTGACCGTGTCGGACCTGGCGCCGCACGCGACCGACCCGCCCGCCGTGTCCTCCGTCATGGTCACCGCCGCCACCGGTCAGCGTGCCGTCGCCTCGACCAACGCCGCCGGACACCGGCTCGCCCCGCCCGACGATCTCGGCGCGCTGGTGGCGGCCTGCGACATCGTCCAACTCGACGGCCACCACATGGAGCTGGCCACGGCGACCGCTCACGCCGCACGCGCCGCCGGGCGCCGCACCGTCCTCGACGCGGGCAGTTGGAAGCCCGGCACACAGAACCTGCTGGGGTCGGTCGACGTGGCCGTCTGCTCCGCCGACTTCCACCCGCCCGGCACCCGCACCCCCGCCGACGTCCTGCGCTTTCTCCACCAGCACGGGGTCGCCTGGGCGGCGGTCACCCGGGGAGAGCGGCCCATCGTCTGGGCGGGCCCCGACGGCGGCGGAACCATCGACGTGCCCACCGTGCCGGTGGCGGACACACTCGGCGCCGGCGACGTCCTGCACGGCGCCCTCACCCATCACCTCGCCGCCCAACGGGAGCTGACCTCACGGGGCTTCGTCCAGGCCCTCGAGGCCGCCGTCATCGTGGCGTCCCGGGCGTGCACCTCGTTCGGCACACGGGCCTGGATGCGCTGACGGGCGGGACGGCGGTTCAGTTCAGAGCCAGTCGCATGAGGGTCAGGTCGAGTCGGCGGCCGAACTTCGTGCCGACCTCCGTCAGGGTGCCGGCATGCCGGAACCCGAACCGCTCGTGCAGCCGGATCGACGCGGTGTTCTCGGCCTCGATACCGGCGACGACGACGTGGTGCCCCGCCTCGCGTGCCGCGGTGACGAGCGCCGCGAGCAGGGCGGAGCCGATGCCGAGTCCGTGCCTGCCGTCGCGGACGTAGACCGAGTCCTCGACCGTGTGGCGGTATCCGTCCAGCTCCCGCCACGGGCCGTAGACCGCGAACCCGGCCACCTCGCCGTCCACGTCGGCCACGAACGCCGAGCCGCGCTCGATGTGCGCGGCCAGCCAGGCCGCACCCTCGGCGGGGGACTGGGGGGTATCGGTCCACAGGGCCGTCGAGTGCTCGACCGCGTGGTTGCGGATCGCGCGGACGGCCTCGGCGTCGCCGAGATGGGCCGGGCGCACCGTCACGGCCCAGCGCCTCTTATATATTGGATTCATGTCCAAGATAGTAGATCCCTTGGTGGGGCAGATCGCTGCCCGGATCCGGACCGAGCGAGAACGCCGCCGGTGGACCCTGGCCCAGCTCGCGGACACCTCCGGGGTCTCCCAGGCCATGATCAGCAGGATCGAGCGCGGTGAGAGCAGCCCCACCGCCGTCGTCCTCGGCAAGCTGTCGGCCGCCTTCCAGCTCAGCGTCGCGTCCCTGCTCGCCCTGGCCGAAGGCGGGCGGGACGAGGCGGACGTACGGCCCGGTGTGCGCCGCCAGGCCGATGCGGCCGAGTGGCGCGACCCCGGCACCGGCTATCGGCGCCGGCAGATCACCGGCCCGCGGTTCCCCGCCGAGATCGCCGAGATCCGCCTGCCGGCCGGCGCCCGGGTGCCGTATCCGGCCGCGGCCTTCGCCTTCGTACGACAAGTCGTCTGGGTCCTGGACGGCCGGCTGACCTTCCACGACGGGGACGCCGTCCATGAACTCGGCGCGGGCGACACCATCGAACTCGGCGAGCCCACCGAGCGCGTCTTCGCCAACACCACCGACACCGAGTGCCGCTACGCCGTGATCCTCGCCCGCGGCACACAGCCGTGACCCGGCCGCTGCCCCGGGGCGGCACGCTCGTCCTCGCCGGCACAGCGGGGACGGCGATCGCGAACAACTACGCCCTCCAGCCCGCGCTCTCGGCCGTCGCCGCCGATCTGGGCGCGCCCCTCTCCGTGATCGGCCTCGTGCCGACGGCCGCACTCGTCGGCTGCATGGCAGGCTTCGCCGTCCTGCTGCCCCTCGCCGACCACGTCGCCCCGCGTCGCCTGGTCACCGCGCAGCTCACGGCGCTGGCCGCCGCCCTCGGCACCGCCGCCACGGCATCCGGCCCCGCCCTGCTCCTGGCCTCCTATCTGCTGATCGGCGCCGCCACCAGTGTCGCGGCGCAGGCCGGCAACATCGCGGGCCGGCACGCGCGGCCCGGGCGGCGTGGCACCGGCGTCGCCACCGTGGCCGCCGGCATGTCGGCCGGCATTCTGCTCAGCCGGGTGGCGGGAGGGGCACTGGCCGACGCTCTCGGGTGGCGGCGGATGCTCCTGGTCTTCGCCGCCCTCGTCCTGCTCTGCGCGGCAGCCGCCCGCACGCTGCTGCCCCGGCAACGGCCCCGCACCGACCTCGGCTACCGCGCCACCCTCGCCTCGCTCCCCCCGCTGCTGCGCCACCACCCACCGCTGCGCCGCGCCGTGGCCACCGGCGGCCTGTGGTATTTCGCGTTCAACCTCGTCTGGGTCGCCCTGGCACTCGCCCTGGCTCAGCCGCCCCACTCGCTGGGCCCCACCGCCATCGGCCTCTACAGCCTGGCCGGACTCCTCGGCTTCGCAGCGCTCCCCCTGGCCGGACGCCTCACCGACCGCCACACTCCCCGGGCCGTGATCACCACCGGTGTCCTGGCCGCCGCGGCCGGGACCGCGCTGCTGGCCACCGGCCTGAGCCGCCCGCCGGTCACGGCACTCGGGCTCGCCCTCTTCGACGCCGGCTGCTTCGCCGCCCAGGCGGCCAACCAGAGCCGCGTCATCACCCTCGACCCCCGCCGCTCCGGGAGCCTGAGCAGCGTCTACCTCGTGCTGTACTTCACGATCGGCGCGCTCGGCACCGCACTCGCCGCACCTCTCCTGGACGCCCTCGGCTGGCGGGGCATCACCGTCACCGCCATCGCCGCGCTTCTCCTCGCCGCGACCCTCGGACGCCCCGGCGGGGAGCGCGGGTGAACAGGTCGGGTACGCCGAAGGTGCCGGAGTTGGCATCGGAGGCGCGGCCCGGGAGCCCGCTCCCTACAGCCCCTCGCCGCCCGCCTCCGTCTGCCAGACCGCCTTCCTCACCTGCTCCTCGACATCGCTGCATGTCGCGCCCTGCGCCCTGGCGTAGTCGGCCAGCGCGATCCGCACTTCCCGGGCCAGATCCCGCCAGGCCCGCAGTGCCGTGTTGTAGGTCTCGGCCTGCCGGGGGCTCCAGCCGCCCTGCTGGGTCGGCGGCCCGTACATGCCCCGCAACTCTTCCACGCGGCTGTGCGCCTGCTCGGCCGCGCGCTCCTTCGCCACCAGTTCTTGGAAGATAGTCGTCACACAAATGGAGCATAGGCGGGCAAATCTCCTGGCGCTCGGCGAGCATCCGCGGTACTCAGGCCGACGGCGTCCCCATCGCCCGCTCCGCCCACTCCCGCTCCGACAGGGCGAGCAGTGCCTCCCGCTCCGCGTAGGGCGTTGGCCGTGGTCGCGCCCTGCAACAGTCCCGCGAGGAACCCGGCCGCGAAGGCGCCGCCTGCGCCGACGGCCTCCACGACCGTCGTGCGTGGTGTCGGCACCGCGACGGTGCCCTCGTCCGTGAACGCGGTCGCGGTGTTCGCCCCGTCCGTCCCGCGCACCGGCATTCAGAAACGACGTCGCTGAATCCGATGAGAAGGATGCGTTGGACGTCAGAATCAGGCTGGAGCACAGTGAACACGTCCCTCACCCGGGACCGGACCACCCCTACTGCACCCTGCGGAGAAACACTCGATGAACCACGTCGCGGCTCCCGAGCGCTACGACGGCACCATGCGCTACCGGCGCACCGGTCGCTCAGGACTCGACCTGCCCGTGCTGTCCCTGGGGTACTGGCACAACTTCGGTGACGACAAGCCCTTCGAGGCCCAGCGCGAGATCGCCCTGCGCGCCTTCGACCTCGGCATCACCCACCACGACCTGGCCAACAACTACGGCCCGCCCTACGGCGCCGCGGAGATCAACTTCGGTCGGCTGATGAAGCAGGACCTCGCGCCCTACCGGGACGAACTGGTGATCTCCACCAAGGCCGGCTGGGACATGTGGCCCGGCCCCTACGGCCAGGGCGGCGGCTCCCGCAAGTACGTACTGGCCTCGCTCGACCAGTCGCTGCGCCGGACGGGGCTGGACTACGTGGACATCTTCTACTCCCACCGGCTCGACGCCAGTACTCCGCTCGAGGAGACGATGGGCGCGCTGGACACCGCCGTCCGCCAGGGCAAGGCCCTGTACGTCGGCATCTCCTCCTACGACGCCGAGCGCTCCCGGCAGGCGGCCGCGATCCTGCGGGAGATGGGTACGCCGCTGCTCATCCACCAGCCGTCGTACAGCGTGCTCAACCGCTGGATCGAGACCGAGGGCCTGCTCGACGCCGCCGAGCAGGAGGGCTTCGGGGTGATCGGCTTCACCGCGCTCGCCCAAGGGCTGCTGACCGGGCGCTACCTGGACGGCGTGCCCGCCGGCTCGCGCGCCACCCAGGGCAAGTCGTTCGACGAGACGTGGCTGTCGGACGACATGCTGCGCAGGCTGCGCGCCCTCGACGACATCGCCGCCCGCCGCGGCCAGAGCCTCGCCCAGATGGCGCTCGCCTGGGCCCTGCGCGACCCGCGCGTCACCTCGCTGGTCATCGGCGCCTCGCGCACCGAGCAGCTCGAGCAGAACGTGGCCGCGCTGGAGAACCCCGACTTCACCGACGAGGAACTCACCGAGATCGACAAGTACGCCACCGACGGCGGCGTCGACCTGTGGCGGGACGCCCGCACCGGCAGCCTCGGCTGAGGCACGGGCGAGGCGGCCCTCCTCCGTGCTCCGGGTGGCCGTTCGGCATCTGGAGCACAGCCCTTTCCCCAGCGTTGGTATGGACCTGTCATGCCCGCCTCGCTATGCTCTGCCCGACCCTGATGGAGAGCGCTCTCTGATTGCGGTTGTTCCACCCCACCTTGTTGGAACGACGAAGGGCAACTCCCTTGAGACGCAGCAGACTCACGTACGCCGGTCTCGCCGCGCTGCTGGTGCTCGGCGGCTGGACCGCGGGCGGCACCGGACAGGCCTCGGCGGACGACTCCCCCGCGGCGGCCGACACCGAACCCGCCTCCCCCGGGCTGCTCCAGGCGATGCAGCGGGACCTCGGCCTGTCGAAGGAGCGGGCCGAGGCCCGGCTGGCGGCGGAGCGCATCGCCATCGACCTCGCCCCGAAGGCGCGCAGGGCGGCCGGATCCGCCTACGGCGGCGCTTGGTTCGACGCGGACAGCGAGCGGCTCACCGTGGCCGTCACCCCCGACGCCCCGTCCGCGACCGTACGCAAACTCCGCTCCGCCGGCGCGAGCGTGCGCACCGTCGCGCACAGCGCGAGCGAACTCGACGCCGCCAAGGCACGCATCGACCGCCTGCCCGCGCCGTCGGGCGTGAGCAGTTGGCACGTCGATCCGGCCGCCAGCACCGTGGTCGTGAACGTGGTCCGCGACAAGCATGCTGACAACGATGTCCGCCGCTTCGTCTCCCGCGCTCGCGCAGCGGGGCCCGTCACCGTCGAGACCGTCGCCGCAGCCCCGCGCACGTTCGCGGCGGGCACGGTCGGCGGCGACCCGTACTACACGGGCAACGTCCGCTGCTCCATAGGCTTCTCGGTGCACGGCGGATTCGTCACCGCGGGGCACTGCGGACAGCCGGGCGCCAGTGTCAGGGGCTGGGACGGCACCCACATCGGGACCTTCCAGGGCTCCTCGTTCCCGGGCAATGACTACGCGTGGGTGAGCGTCGGCAGCGGCTGGTGGACGGTACCGGTCGTCCTCGGCTGGGGCACGGTCCCCGACCGCCTCGTGCGCGGCTCGGGCGAGGCACCCGTCGGCGCCTCCGTCTGCCGGTCCGGCTCCACGACGCACTGGCACTGCGGCACCGTGCTGGCCAAGAACGAGACGGTCAACTACAGCCAGGGCGCGGTGCACCAGATGACCAAGACCAGCGTCTGCGCCGAAGGCGGCGACTCGGGGGGCTCCTTCATCAGCGGTGATCAGGCGCAGGGGGTCACCTCGGGCGGCTGGGGCAACTGCTCCGGCGGCGGGGAGACCTGGTTCCAGCCCGTCAACGAGATACTCGGCCGCTACGGGCTGACACTGCACACGGCCTGAGCCACGCGTGGGAGGGGCGGCCCGGGCGGTGACCGGCCGGGTCACTCCTCCTGGCAGGATGAGCACCATGAGCGTAGTCAAGATCAATGTACTGACCGTGCCCGCAGAGCAGCGCGAGACGCTGGAGAAGCGCTTCGCCTCGCGTGCCCACGCCGTGGAGAGCTCCGACGGATTCGAGTGGTTCGAGCTGCTGCGGCCGGTCGAGGGCACCGACACCTACCTCGTGTACACGCGCTGGCGTGACGAGGAGTCCTTCCAGGCGTGGATGGAGGGTCCGATGAAGTCGGCCCACCAGGGCGGCGGCGAAGCGGGCGGGGAGCGCCCCAAGCCGGCGGCGAGCGGGTCCACCCTGTGGTCCTTCGAGGTCGTGCAGCAGGCGGGGCCGAAGAGCGCCTAGCGGTCAGCGAAGGCGGGGGCCGAGCCTCCGCCTTCGCCCGGCGGACGTCGCCGTGCCGGTGCTTCCGGGCCCGTGGTGCGACCGCGTCACCGCCACCAGCACCACGGTGACACTGATCAGCAGGGACCAGGCGCCGAACTTCTCCACGCCCACGGGCTGCCAGCCGTCGAGCTGGTAGGGGTAGCGCCAGGCGCCCACATAGGTCGCGAGGTTCTCCGCGATCCACAGGAAGAAGCCGATCAGGACGAACGACAGCGCGAGCGGCATACGGCAGCGCACGCCGCGCACCGTGAAACACGCCCAGGTGCCCGCGGTGACGACGAGGAGCGCGGCGGCCAGGAGCCAGCGGGCGTCGGGGAGCCAGTGGTGGCTGAAGAAGTTGACGTACACGGCGGCGGCGACGGCGGCCGTCGCGCGCGGGCGGTACCGGACCAGCTCCAGGTCGAACAGGTGCCAGGCGCGGCAGACATAGCTGCCGACGGCGGCGTAGAGGAATCCTCCGTACAGCGGGACGCCCGCGAACTTCAGCACGGCCGGCTCCGGATAGCTCCATGAGCCGAGGGACACCTTCACCAGCTCGAAGGCCAGGCCGATGACATGGCAGACCGCGATGACGGCGACGTCCCGCCCGTTCTCCCAGCCGCGCAGCCAGAACAGCCCCGTCAGCAGGACGCCGTAGACGACGAGCAGGTCGTAGCGGGCCACGGGGAGGCCGGGCAGCAGAGTGGACGCCGCCACTCCGGACATCAGGGCGATGGCGAAGGCGCAGGAGCGCGTCTGCAGCCACGCGAACTCGAAGAGCCGGCGCAGCGAGGCGGCCAGGGGGCCGGTGGGGCTGGCGGTGTACATGATCCCAAGGACGAGCCGAGAGCCTTCTCGGTTGCCCCTGGGATCCCGGCCCCCGCACAGGGCTGTCCTGCGGTCAGTACCAGTTCGTGTGCGTCAGGGCGTGGCCGTCGCACGCCAGCAGTGCGCGCGAGACGCGGCCGTGGAGGTTGTTGCCGATCTTCGTGTAGGCGTAGTCGATGCCGGGGTCGACGGTCTCCGAGACCCAGCCGTCGGCGCGTCCCGCCCCGGAGTTCGAGCGCTCGAGCACCGCGGCGCAGTTGGCGCGGGAGTTCTCGATGCGGGCGAAGGAGCCGCACCGGTCGGAGTAGAAGTACTTCAGCCTCATGCCCTCGAAGGTCTTCGTCGGCCCGACCTGGCGGAAGGACCCGGAGCAGCCGGAGACGGTCGGGTACTGGCCCTCGAAGCCGTAGGCCCCGTAGTTGCCGCCCGAGTGCGGTGCGGCCTGGGCGGTGAGCGGGGTGAGCGCCAGCATCGCGGCGGCGCCTGAAGTGGTCAGCAGGGTCTGAAGCGTTCGGCGGCGCATGCGAGCCCTCTCTCCTGGGTCGGTGGTGGTGCGGTGCCGACGGTCGTTCCGGCCGCGCACCGCTGATGTTCAGGACCGTAGGGTCCGCGCCGCGGGGACGGTACCTGACACATCTCAGGGTCCTGGTGACCTCGCGTTTCCCTACAGTTCTGAGCGCCGGCCGGATGCCGGGCAAGTGACCGGACGACCCAGGGGAACCCACCATGACCACCCGTACCTTCGCCCGGGCCGCGCTCGTCGGCGCCGGCGCGCTCGCGCTGCTCGGGCCGCTCACGGCCGCCACCGCCGTCGCCGCCTCCGACGTGAACCGGGGTGACGCCCGGATCATGGCGGCGCCGTACGCCGTCGTGCCGTACGAGACGGTCAACGTCCGCTCCGGACCGGCGCGTTCGTACGCCAAGGTCGGCAGTGTCGCGGCGGGGCAGCCGCGCGGGGCGTACTGCTGGGTGCGCGGCGAGACCATCCGCGACAACGGATACACCAACAACGTGTGGGTCAAGCTCGTCGAGGGCTATGTGAGCGCGGTCTACCTCAAGGGCGACCAGTACGGCGACCTGCCGGCGTCCGCGACCTGCTGACATCAAGTGGGCGCTGGGACCTGTTCGCATCAAGTGGGCGCTGGGCGGGAGGGCCGCCGAAAATCCGTTGCGGCCCGCCTGCCCGGCCCGGACCCTGAGCCCATGCCCTACGCCCTTCGCCCGGCCGGCCTCACCGACGCGGCCGCCGTCACCGACCTGCTCAACGACATCGACCGGATCGAGATCGGCCGGCCCGAGACCGACCTGCACACCGTCGAGGCCGATCTGAAGCGGCCCGACGTCGCTCTGGACCGCGACTCGTGGCTGGTCTTCGACGGCGACCGGCTGGTGGCGTACGGACTGCTGTGGGACGAGTCGGGGGGCGAGCGCATCGACGTCGATCACTATGTGCTGCCCGACCACCAGCGGGCGGGCGAGGTGATCCTGGACGCGCTTGAGGCCCGGGCCCTGGCCAAGGCCCGGGAGAACGGCGCGAGTCGGGCGGTGGTGCATCTGCACCTCAACACGCGGCCCACGCTCGACACGGACCTGATCGAGCGGCGGGGCTGGTACGTCGTACGGCGTTATCAGGTGCTGCAGCGGCCACTGAAGGCGGTGGAGGATGCGGTGCCGGAGCTTCCACCCGGCATACGGCTGCGGGCGTGCGCCGACGAGGCCGACCGGGCCCGGGTCCACGCGCTGTACCAGTCGAGCTTCGCCGAGCACTTCGACTTCCAGCCGCGCACGTATGAGCAGTGGCTGCACGACGTCGAAGCGGACACCCTCGACTGGTCCCTGGTGTGGATCGCCGGCACCGAGGGCCTGGGGGACGCCGGGTTCCTGATGGCCCGTGACGACCATGAGGCCATGGGCTGGATCCGCAGCATCGGCGTGGTGCGCGAGGCCCGGGGCGCCGGGCTCGGCGGCCTGCTGCTGCGGAACGCGTTCGCCGCCTTCGCCGCCCGTGGCCGCGACACGGTGGGGCTGGGCGTGGACACCGCCAACGCCACCGGGGCTCCGGCGCTGTACGCCCGGCACGGGATGACCCTGCACTACGCCGTGGACACCTGGGAGACGGTCCTCAACTGACGGCGGCCGACACCTGGCCGGAGCCGGGGGCGCGCCGGCTCTCGTGGCGCAGGGCCGCGCCCGTGGCCAGCGCGCCGATCCCCTCCCACAGGCCGACGCCGAGGAAACCCGAGGGGGCTCGGCCGCCGATCACCGCGAGCATGAAGACCGCGCAGGTCAGCAGGCGGAAGGGTACGGTCCAGCGGAAGAACGCCTTCCAGTCGGAGAGCGCGGCCAGCACGTAGTACACGCCCATGTTGAGCGCCGCCATGGACGACGCCGTCACGAAGGCCGGCGTGTGATCCCCCGCCCCGCGCCGGGAGCCCGCCACGGGCGTGAAGCCCATGAGCCGGAGCAGGGCGTCGGGGGCGATCAGCCCTACCAGGCCCATGGTGGCGGCCAGGACGCCGAAGGCGGCCATGGTCCAGCCGGACGCGGAGCGGGGCAGGAGTCGCACGAAGTCCTCCAGGGGGCCGGGGAGTTGGGCCTCAGGGCCGGGCAGCGGTTCTTCGAGCGTTGTTGTACAGGCGCAGCAGATGCTTGGCCACCGCGCAGGGGGCGTTGTCGGCATGACACTGCCGGCAGGTCCGCATGTGGTGTTCGTAGTCGGTGCGCGTCTGCTGGAGGGCATCGCTTCGGGACGACATCGAGGTCCTCTGGGTCGAACTGGTGGGGGGTGGCGGCAACGCGGTGCCGAGGCGCCCGCGAGGGGCACCCAAGATGAAAGTTGATCATGTTACTTGTGGTAGCGGGAAGCCGTCGTGACCTGACCGCTACCGGCCGGAAAAACGCTTGGACGCCACGGCCGCCGTCGCGGGACACTGCGTACTCGAACCAGCACTCTACGTAGCCGTACAGGGGTGGGATGGGAACGCCTGAGTCACGCAGGGTCCTGCCGGGCAAGCGCTCGGTGCTGCTCGCACTTCGTTACTACGGCCGGGAGTTGGCCCGGCTGCGGTGGCTGACGATACCCGCCATGCTGCTGTCGGCCCTGGGCAACATCGGCATCAACTACGTCGCACCGCTGATCGTCGCCAAGCTCGTCGGCGACGTCGCGGGCGACACGGCCGTCACCGTCGCCTCGGCGCTGCCGTACGTGCTGGGCTTCGTCGGTGTGCTGCTGCTCTCGGAGGCGCTGTGGCGCATCGCGCTGCACTGTCTGAACCGCCTGGACGCGCTGGGCATCGAGCACCTGTATGTGATCGGGATGGACGAACTGTTCGCCAAGGACGCCGCGTTCTTCCACGACAACTTCGCCGGATCGCTGACCAAGCGCGTCCTGAGCTTCGCCGCCCGCTACGAGCAGTTCGTCGACACGCTGGCGTTCCAGATCGTGGGCAGCTTCGTGCCGCTGGCGTTCGGGGCGGTGGTGCTGTGGCGCTACGAGCCGCTGCTGGTCGTCGGGCTCCTGGCGATGATCACGCTGACGGCGGTGTGCGTGGTGCCTCTGATCCGGCGCCGGCAGGCGCTCGTCGACCATCGCGAGGAGGCGATCGCGCGGGTGTCGGGGCATGTCGCCGACAGCCTGATGAACATGGACACGGTGCGGGCGTTCGCCGCCGAGGAGCGCGAGGCCGCCGAGCACCGCGCCCGCGTCGCCGCGTCGCGTCGGCTCACCTTGCGGTCGTGGGACTACGGCAATCTGCGCATCGACACGCTGGTCGCGCCGATGTCGGTGCTGACCAACGCGCTGGGCCTGCTGTTGGCGGTCGCGCTCGGCGGGGGCGGGGTGGAGGCGATCGTGGTCGCGTTCACCTACTACGCCAACGCGACGCGGATCATGTTCGAGTTCAACCAGATCTACCGCCGGCTGGAGAGCTCGATGACGGAGGCCGCGCAGTTCACCGAACTGCTGCTGACGCCGCCGACCGTGCTGGATCCGCCGTCGCCGGAGCCGCTGCTGCCCGGCCCGGCCCACGTCCGCTTCGAGCAGGTGAACTTCACCCACGCCGGCGGCCGGCCGCTGTTCGAAGGCCTCGACCTGGCCGTGCCCGCCGGGACGAAGGTCGGCCTCGTGGGCCGCTCCGGCGGCGGCAAGACCACCCTGACCCGGCTGCTGCTGCGGATGACCGACATCGACGCCAGCCGGATCCTGATCGGCGGACAGGACATCAGCAGGCTGCGCCAGGCCGACCTGCGCGGCCTGATCGCCTATGTGCCGCAGGACCCGGCGATGTTCCACCGCACCCTTCGGGACAACATCGCCTTCGCGCGGCCGGGCGCCGACGACGCCGAGATCCGGCGCGCGGCCGAGGCGGCGCACGTCACGGAGTTCGCCGACGCGCTGCCCCAAGGCTTCGACACCATGGTGGGCGAGCGCGGCATCAAGCTGTCCGGCGGCCAGCGCCAGCGGGTGGCCCTCGCCCGGGCGATCCTGCGGGACGCGCCGATCCTGCTGCTCGACGAGGCGACCAGCGCGCTGGACTCGGAGAGCGAGATCCTGGTCCAGGAGGCGCTGTGGCGGCTCATGGAGGGACGGACCGCGCTGGTGGTCGCGCACCGCCTGAGCACGGTCGCCACCATGGACCAGCTCGTCGTCCTCGATCACGGCCGCATCATCGAGCAGGGCACCCACGACGAACTGCTCACCGCGGACGGCGCCTACGCGAAGCTGTGGCAACACCAGTCGGGCGGCTTCCTCGAGGACGGCCTGGACAGTCCCACGGATGCGGAGCCCCCTCCGACCGAATCCGTACGAATCTGAGAACCGGCACCATGATTCCGGGAGGAGATTCCTGGTGAGCAACCCCGCCGACAAGTTCGACTACGGGGAGCTGCGGCCCGACCGCACCGGCCAGGCCGAGGCCTTCGACGCCCTCGGCGAGCGCTACGACGACGCCTTCCCGCACAAGGAGGGCCAGGTCGCGGCCACCGAGTGGCTCATCCGGTCCCTGGAGCCCGGCGCTCGCGTGCTGGATCTGGGGTCCGGCACCGGGCTGCCGACCGCCCGCCGGTTGTCGGAGGCGGGCTTCGCGGTCTTCGGTGTGGATCTGTCGGCCGGGATGGTGGCGCTCGCGCGCGCCCATGTGCCCGGGGCGGTGTTCCACCAGGCGGACATCGCGGATCTGCGGCCCGGAGGCCCGCTGGACCTGGGTCGCTTCGAGGCGGTGACCGCCTTCTTCTCCCTGCTCATGCTCCCGCGCGCCGAGATCCTTCTCGCCCTTCGGACCGTCCACCACCTGCTGGTTCCGGGGGGCCTGTTCGCGCTGTCGATGGTGGAGGCCGATGTGGACGACGTCACGATCCCGTTCATCGGAACGAGCATCCGCGTCTCCGGCTATCTGCGGAACGAGCTGCGCGAGGTCGTCGAGTCGGCGGGCTTCGAGATCACCGAGGAGTCCACGCACTCCTATGCGCCGGCCGCCGCCGACGTCCAGCCGGAGGTACAGATCTTCCTACGCTGCCGACGCCGCGCCTGACGACTGCCGACCCCCTCAAGCAGGCCCCCGCCGTCACTCGGGACAGCAGTCGCCGTCGGCGGTGGTGTCGAGGCGGCAGTAGCAGGACGCCTCGATCGGTACGTCCGCCAGAGCCGCGGCCAGACGGAGTTGCTGGGCCGCCATCTGTGCCTCGCCGGTCCGGCCCAGGCGCATCAGGCATTCGTGCAGGCCGTGCAGGGACCAGACATTGCCGGGGTGCTGCAGGGCACGCGGGAGGGTGCCGTCGAGGCCGAGGTCGGCGCGGTAGACCGCCTCGGCCTCCTCGACGCGTCCCTGTTCGAGGAGGAGGGCGCCGTAGGCGTGCCGGGTGGGCTGCATCCAGCCCCACGGTTCGTCGTAGGGCAGGTTGTCGTCGAGTTCGATGGAGCGTTCCAGTGCGGCGAAGGCCGTGTCGTGGTTGCCCTTGCGGTACTCCAGTTCGCCGTCGAGCATCGCCGAGGCGATGGCGAGGATGTCGGCGCAGGTGTTGTTGAAGAGCATGCGGGTCTCCGGGACCCGGGCCACCGCCTCGCGGAAGAGCCGGCGCTCCGCCTCCGCCTCCGGGACGCGGTGCATGGAGGACAGCGCGACACCGCGGGCGTAGTGGAGCATCGCGGTCGTCACGCAGTACAACTCGGGATCGGTGGGCAGGGGCAGCGCGAGGATGTCGTCCCAGCGGCCGAAGCGGATCAGCACGTGGACGCGCATGGCGAGGAAGCCCTCGAGCCAGTCGGCCATCGGCGGGCTCGGCACCCGCAACAGGTCCTCGGGGATGGACGCCTCCAGCTCGGCCGCGGTCTCGAGGGCGACCTCGGACTGGCCGAGGAACATCGCGCCGTAGATCTTGAAGTGGTAGTTGTGCGAGCGGTAGAGGGTGTAGAAGTTCATCGCCCCGGCCCGGGCGTGGTACTTCTCGTCGGCCGCGATCGCGGCGGTGTTGTCGGAGACCACCCGACGGTAGTCGCCGCACAGCACCTCCAGGTGCGAGGGCATGTGGTTGAGGTGTCCGGCGTCGGGCACCAGTCCGCGCAGCCGGTCGGCGACGGTCAGGGCCGCCTCGGGGGTCGGGGACATCTCCATCAGGTGGATGTACATGTGGACCAGCCCCGGGTGGTCGCGTCCGGCACCGGTCGCCAGGCCGCGGTCGAGGACGGCCTTCGCCTCCAACGTGCGGGCGCCTTCGGCCGGTTCGCCGGTCCCGAGGTCCCACAGTTGCCAGGGCGTGAGGTTCATCAGGGCGTCGGCGTAGAGGGTGGCTACGTCCAGGTCGTCGGGGGCGAGTTCGTAGACCGCGCGCATGCTGTCGGCGTAGGGGGCGTTCCAGATCGCGCAGTCCGCCACCGCCTTGGCCTGCGGGTAGCGGGCGCGCAGTGCGGCGATCAGGGCCTGTTCGACGGGGGTGGCACTCGCCGCCTTCTCGTGGGCCAGCTCCACCGCGGCGTGGGTGCGGTCGACGGTGCGCACGAGGTCCTGGTCGTCGAAGAACTCCCAGGGCTTGTTGTAGTTCGGGCCGAGGGCGTAGGCGATGCCCCAGTGGGCCATGGCGCAGTCGGGGTCGGCCTGGGCCGCGGCCTCGAAGCAGGCGACGGCCTCCTCGTGGTGGAAGGCGTACGTCCACACCAGGCCGCGGTCGAACCAGAGCTGGGCCTGGGCTGAGGACGTGGTGACGGAGCGGGTGTGGCTGCCGAGGTCGTAGTACTCCATGCGTCTGCTCTCCTGCCTGTGCTGAGCCCGCCGGGGTCGCTTCCGAGTCTTCCCGGTGGCGGCGTGGCTTCGCACCGACAACGGGGAGAGGACTTGCCCGTTTGCTGGTGATCGCGATGCCGAGGCGCGCGGGGAACACCGGCCCGCCTCCGGCTGCGGATGTCCGCCTGCATCCACGACTGCGGGACGTCCTATGGCCGGAAATCTTCTACGAGAGGTTCCGCCGCCCAGGTGCGGGCGAGGGGTGTAGTGGCGCATTCTTGCTGTGTCGCGCGCGCGACGGCGTACGGACGAGGTAGGGCCGATGACGGTGAGCGCCGAGGGCGCAGAGCGGACGCCCGGCGGGCTGGCGGCGCTGCTGATCGATGCCTCGGCGGAGGCGATCAGCGCGGCCGGCGGCCACGCGGGCGGGGTCTACCTGCGCTCCGGCACGCCCGGACTGCTCCGGCTTGCGGTGCTGGAAGGCCTGCCGGGGCCACTGTTCCGGCCATGGTGGCGGCTGCATGTGGACCGGCCGTTTCCGGTCGCGGACGCCTACCGGCTCGGGGTCGAGGTGGTGCTGCCGAACGCGACGGAGACCATGCGCCGCTATCCGCAGTTCGCGGCCGGCCTGCCGTTCCAGTTCGGGTCCCTGTACGTCCCCGTCACCTGCGGTTCCGCCGTCTTCGGCGTGCTGACCGTGCTGCGGCCCTCGGCGCCGGACGCCGCGGAGCTGCTGCCCGTGCGCGAGCGCATGGCGCAGCTCGCCAAGGAGCTGGGATCGGCGCTGCGGACCCTGGAGGACGCCGACGCGTCGGCGGTGTCCTGGGACGGCGGGCCCCTGTGCGTCCGGCCGCCGGCCAGACGCCGGCCCTCCGGGTATCTCGGCCGGTTCGCCTGGGACCCGGTGTCGGGTGTCGTGAGCGCGGAGGAGCGGCTGAACGTGGTGCTCGGCGAGGCTCCGGGCGAGGCCCACGCCACCGTGGAGGAGTTCGCGGCGGCTGTCGCCCCGGGGGACGTGGACCGGATTCTGGCGGCGCTGCGGGAGGCGGCTGGCGGGCGGCCACCGGCGCTGCCGCTGTATGTGCGGGCCGCCAACGGTGCGCTGCGGCTGGTCGAGGTCTGGGGGCCGTACGACGGCTCGGCTCCCTTCGGGGTGGCGCCGGTCCGCGGTGTCGTCCTCGATCCGGGGGCGGGCGCGGTGGCGGACGTGGCGGCCGATCAGCTTCCCGACGGGGTGTTCTGCCTGGACCGGCTGGGGTCGGTCGTCTACGCGAATCCGCATGCGGCGCGGCTGCTGCGCCGCTCGCGCACCGAGCTGCTGGGCCGGACGCTGTGGGAAGGCGTGCCGTGGCTGGACCAGCCCGCCGTCGAGGACCATCTGCGGGTGGCCCTGCTGGCTCCGGACCCGGTGCACTTCCATGTCCGCAGGCCGTCCGTCCCCGAGCGTGAACCCGCCGACCGCCCGTTCGGCGGTGACTGGCTCGCCCTGTCCGTCTATCCCGGCCCCGACCTGCTGACCTGCACGATCCGCCCGGGGCACGGGGTGGCGGACACGCCGTCCGACCTCCCGGAGGCGCACGTCACGCCGGAGCCGGCCGGGGCGCCCTCGCTCGCTCCGCTGTACCGCCCGATCGTGCTCGCCATCGCGCTGACGGAGGCCGTCACGCCCCGTCAGGTGTCGGCCGTGGTGATGCGGGAGCTGCTGCCCGCGTTCGGCGGCCGCCGGCTGGCCATCTATCTGCTCCAGGAGCGGCATCTGTACCTGGCGTGGGAGACGGGTTTCCCCAAGGGGTTCCTCGCCCCGTTCGAGGGGGTGGGGCTGGACGAGAGCCTGCCGGGGGTGGAGACGCTGACCAGTGGGCGCCCGCTGTTCTTCGACTCGATGCAGCAGCTCGCCGACGCCTATCCGGGCATCCCGCTGGACGCCACGGAGGGCGCCCGGGCCTTTCTGCCGCTGATCGCCTCCGGGCGTCCCGTGGGCTCCTGCATCCTCGGCTTCGACCGGCCGCGCAGCTTCAGCAGCGAGGAACGCGCGGTACTCACCGCCATGGCCGGGCTGATCGCGCACGCCATGGAGAAGGCGCAGCGCTACGAGAGCGAGGCCGCGCTGGCCCGCGGGCTGCAGCAGGCGCTGCTCCCCCGGCGGCTGTCCGAGCACCCGCTGCTGGAGACCGCCGGGCGCTATCTGCCGGGCACCCAGGGCATGGAGGTGGGCGGTGACTGGTACGACGTGGTGCCCGCCGGGGACGGCCTTGCCCTGGTCATCGGCGATGTGCAGGGGCACGGCGTGCAGGCGGCGGCCACCATGGGCCAGCTGCGCAGCGCGGTGCGGGCCTTCGCGCTCGGCGACCGGCCGCCCGACGAGGTCATGAGCGGCACCAACCACCTGCTCATCGACCTCGACACCGGCCTGTTCGCGAGCTGCTGCTACATCCGCCTCGACCCGGCGACCGGCGTCGCCCAGGCGGCCGTGGCGGGGCATCCGCGGCCGCTGCTGCGCCGCCCGGACGGCCGTACTCATCTGGTGGATCTGCCGGGCGGAGTCGTGCTCGGCGTGGATCAGCAGGCGCAGTATCCGGTCGCGGAGCTGCGGATGGAGCCCGGTGCTGTGCTCGCGCTGTACACGGACGGGCTGGTGGAGCGGCCCGGTGTCGACATCGACGAGGGCATCAGCGCGCTGCGGGTGGCGCTGGCCAAGGCCGGTGCCCTCGGTGCCCGGCCGGGCGGCCGGTCGCTGGCGGGCGTGGCCGACCGGCTCACCGCGACGGCCCGGCACATGGCGGATCGCCCCGACGACATCGCGCTGCTGCTCGCCACCCGGCGGGCCACGCCGCTGCGCGGGAAGTGAGGGGCGCTCCGGCGGCGTCGTACCCCTGCTCGGGACACGGGAGTTGCCCGCGCTCGACGCTTCACAACGTGATCGTCGGGTGAGAGTGCAAACACCTCCTGTCACGGTCTGTGACGTCTCTCGCCTCCGGAGGCGCGGCAGTGTAGACATGGGCACATGGTCCGACTATCGGGTCGATCCGGGGCCCGGTCGGCCGGTCGCCCCAGCGGTCCGCGCACCCGGCGTGCGCCAGACCGCGTTGTTGTGGTGCCCGAACGGGGAGAGCCGCGCGATCCGGGGCAGCGCAAGGGACCGCTGGCCTGGCTGCGGTCGGCGGTCGGTGGGCGCAGCGTCGCCGGGCAGGTGTTCCTGCTGCAGGTGGTGATCGTGCTGCTGCTGGTGGTCGCCGCGGTGGTGGCCCTGGTGCTCCAGGTGCGCCACGACAGCACGCAGGAGGCGCGCAACCGTTCGGTGGCGGTGGCCGAGGCGTTCGCGAACGCGCCGGGCACCCGGGAGGCGCTGGACGGCCCGGATCCCACGGCCGTGCTGCAGCCGCGGGCCGAGGCGGCGCGCGAGGCGACCGGCGTGGACTTCATCGTCGTCATGAACACCGACGGCATCCGCTACACGCACCCCAAGCCGGACCGCATCGGCAAGCACTTCGTCGGGAACCTGGAACCGGCGCTCGAGGGCCGGGTGGTGACCGAGCAGATCACCGGCACCATCGGCCCGCTCGTGCAGGCGGTGGTCCCGATCGAGGATCCCGACGGGAAGGTCGTCGGCCTGGTGTCGGCCGGCATCACGACGGCCACCGTGGGCGGCACGGCGGACCGGCAGCTGCCCCTCGTGCTGATCGCCGCCGCGGTCGCGCTCGCCCTGTCCACGGGCGGCACGGCGCTGGTCAGCAAGCGGCTGATGCGGCAGACGCACGGCCTCGGGCCGGACGAGATGACCCGGATGTACGAGCACCACGACGCCGTCCTGCACGCGGTGCGGGAGGGCGTGATCATCGTCGGCGACGAGGGCAGGATGCTGCTCGCCAACGACGAGGCGCACCGCCTGCTCGATCTGCCCGAGGACGCCGAGGGACACCGGGTGCTCGACCTCGGCCTGGCCGCCGACACCGCCGAGCTGCTGGACTCCGGCCGGATGGCCACCGACGAGGTGCACCTGGTCAAGGACCGGCTGCTGGCGGTCAACCAGCGCCCCACCCACCTCAGGGGCAAGCCCTCCGGGAGCGTCGCCACGCTGCGCGACTCGACCGAGCTGCGCGCCCTGTCCGGCCGCGCCGAGGAGGCCCGCGAGCGCCTGAACATGCTGTACGACGCGGGGGTGGGCATCGGCACCAGCCTGGATGTCACCCGCACCGCCGAGGAACTGGCGGAGCTTGCGGTGCCCCGGTTCGCGGACTACGCCACGGTCGACCTGTTCGACGCGGTGCTGGGCGGCGGGCAGCCGGAGGCGGCGACCCGGCTGCGGCGCACGGCGCTGAGCGGGATCCGCAAGGACGCGCCGCTGTACCCGGTGGGCGAGCAGATCCGGTTCGTCGACTCCTCGCCGCAGGGCCGCGCGCTCGGCGACGGGCAGGCCGTCATCGAGCCCCAGCTCCAGGAGGCTCCGGACTGGCGTGCCCAGGATCTGGAGCGGACGGCGCAGGTGGTGGAGTTCGGCATCCACTCGCTGGTCGCGGTACCGCTGCGGGCGGGGTCCCTGGTGCTGGGCGTGGTGAGTTTCTGGCGGTCGAAGAAGGCCGAGCCGTTCGACGCCGACGAGGTGGCGCTCGCCGAGGAGCTGGTCGCCCGGGCGGCGGTGTCCATCGACAACGCCCGCCGGTACACGCGTGAGCACAGCATGGCGGTGACGCTTCAGCGCAGCCTGCTGCCGCGCAGCCTGCCCGAGCAGAACGCCCTGGACATCGCCTACCGGTATCTGCCGGCGCAGGCCGGGGTGGGCGGTGACTGGTTCGACGTGCTGCCGCTGTCCGGTGCCCGGGTGGCGCTGGTGGTGGGGGACGTCGTCGGCCACGGGCTGCACGCGGCGGCCACCATGGGGCGGCTGCGTACGGCCGTGCACAACTTCTCCGCGCTGGACCTGCCGCCCGACGAGCTGCTCGCGCTCCTCGACGAGCTGGTGGCCCGTATCGACCAGGACGAGGCCCAGGAGGGCGACGGCGCGGCGGTGACTGGCGCGACCTGTCTGTACGCGGTCTACGACCCGGTCTCCCGGGTGTGCACCATCGCGCGCGCCGGCCATCCGCCGCCGGCCCTGGTGCGGCCGGACGGCACCGTCGAGTTCCCCGACGTGCCCGCCGGCCCCCCGCTGGGCCTGGGCGGGCTGCCGTTCGAGACGGCCGAGCTGGAGCTGGCGCAGGACAGCCGGCTGGTGCTGTACACGGACGGGCTGGTGGAGGACCGGGGCCGGGACATCGACGAGGGCCTGGAGCTGCTGCGCGACGCGCTGGCCGGCGCGGACCGGACGCCGGAGGAGACGTGCCAGGCGGTGCTGGAGGCCCGGCTGCCGGCCCGGCCGAGCGACGACATCGCACTGATCGTGGCGCGTACCCGGGCGCTCGGGGCCGACCTGGTCGCCGAGTGGGACGTGCCGTCCGACCCGGCCGCGGTGGCGCGGGTGCGCTCCGCCGTGACGCGGACGCTGGAGAGCTGGGGGCTCGAGGAGCTGACGTTCACCACGGAGCTGATCCTGAGCGAGCTGGTCACCAACGCGATCCGGTACGGCGGTGACCCGATCAGGGTGCGCATGCTGCGCGACCGGAGCCTGATCTGCGAGGTCTTCGACAGCAGCAGCACCTCGCCGCATCTGCGGTACGCGACCATGACGGACGAGGGCGGGCGCGGCCTGTTCCTCGTGGCGCAGCTCGCCGAGCGCTGGGGGACGCGGTATCTGCCCGCGGGCAAGGTGATCTGGTCGGAGCAGCCGCTGCCGTAGTCGACGGCTTGTAGATAGGTACGAACCTTTGACGCGACCGGTGCGCATCGCACTCGGCTTCTGATAGGAAACTTTCCTATCAGCGCCAGGTACGGCCAACTCCCCACCCCCCACCATCCTTTGGAGTCGCCGTGAAGCACCCCGCTCGCACGTCGCGCCGCACCCTGCTCGCCCTGATCGGCGCATCCCTGGCAGCAGTCCCGCTCCTCGACTCCCCGCGCGCCGCGGCGCGCCATGTCGCGGTGGGACTCGACGACCCGGCGAAGAAGGAGATCGCCATGAAGCTGGTGTCGAGCGCGGAGAACTCCTCGCTCGACTGGAAGGCGCAGTACAAGTACATCGAGGACATCGGCGACGGCCGCGGCTACACCGCCGGCATCATCGGCTTCTGCTCCGGCACCGGCGACATGCTCGACCTGGTCGAGCTGTACGCCGACCGCCGCCCCGGCAACGTCCTCGCCCCGTACCTGCCGGCGCTGCGCCGCGTGAACGGCACCGACTCGCACGACGGGCTCGACCCGCACTACCCCGGCGACTGGGTCCGGGCCGCGCGGGACGAGGCCTTCCGGCGGGCGCAGAACGACGAGCGGGACCGGGTGTACTTCAACCCGGCCGTACGGCAGGGCAAGGCCGACGGCCTACGGGTGCTCGGCCAGTTCGCGTACTACGACGCCCTCGTCATGCACGGCGACGGCACCGACCCCACCGGCTTCCGCAACATCCGCAGGCGTGCCCTCGGCCGGGCCCGGCCCCCGGCGCAGGGCGGCGACGAGGTCACCTACCTCGACGCCTTCCTGGACGCGCGGGTGTGGGCCATGGAGCAGGAGGAGGCCCACAGCGACACCAGCCGGGTCGACACGGCCCAGCGGGTCTTCCTGCGCGACGGCAACCTCGATCTCGACACACCGCTGGACTGGAAGGTGTACGGGGACAGCTACCACCTCGACTGACCGGAGCACTTCGGCTGCCGCCATCCCATAGAATTGATTTATGAGCTCATAGGCCGGACCCGCGTACCGACTTAGGCTTGCCTTAGTTTAGGCTTCCCGTTCGAGTCGATCTATCGCCTCTCGAAGGGAACCTGATCATGCCCCGCCCCCTGCGGGTAGCCATCGTCGGAGCCGGCCCCGCCGGGATCTACGCCGCCGACGCGTTGCTCAAGTCCGACGTGGCCGCCGAACCCGGTGTGTCCATCGACCTGTTCGAGCGCATGCCCGCGCCGTTCGGCCTGATCCGGTACGGCGTCGCCCCCGACCACCCCCGCATCAAGGGCATCATCACGGCCCTCCACCAGGTGCTCGACAAGCCGCAGATCCGTCTCTTCGGCAACGTCGACTACCCGAACGACATCAGCCTGGACGACCTGCGGGCGTTCTACGACGCCGTGATCTTCTCGACGGGCGCGATGGCCGACCGCGAGCTGCGCATACCGGGTATCGACCTCGACGGCTCGTACGGCGCCGCGGACTTCGTGTCCTGGTACGACGGCCACCCGGACGTGCCGCGCACCTGGCCGCTTCAGGCGGAGAAGGTCGCCGTGCTCGGCGTCGGCAACGTCGCGCTCGACGTGGCCCGCGTCCTGGCCAAGACGGCGGACGAGCTGCTGCCGACGGAGATCCCGCCGAACGTCTACGACGGGTTGAAGGCCAACAAGGCGCTGGAGGTCCACGTGTTCGGCCGGCGCGGCCCCGCGCAGGCGAAGTTCTCCCCGATGGAGCTGCGGGAGCTGGACCACTCCCCCAACATCGAGGTCATCGTCGACCCCGAGGACATCGACTACGACGAGGGCTCGATCGAGACCCGGCGCGGCAACAAGCAGGCCGACATGGTCGCCAAGACCCTGGAGAACTGGGCGATCCGCGACGTCGGCGACCGGCCGCACAAGCTCTTCCTGCACTTCTTCGAGTCGCCGTCGGAGATCCTCGGCGAGGACGGCAAGGTCGTCGGCCTGCGCACCGAGCGCACCGCCCTCGACGGCACCGGTAACGTCAAGGGCACCGGCGAGTTCAAGGACTGGGACGTCACCGCGGTCTACCGCGCGGTCGGCTACCTCTCCGACAAACTCCCCAAGCTGCCCTGGGACATCGAGACGGGCACCGTTCCGGACGAGGGCGGCCGGGTCGTCCAGGAGTCCGGCGAGCACCTGCAGTCGACGTATGTCACCGGCTGGATCCGCCGTGGCCCGGTGGGCCTGATCGGCCACACCAAGGGCGACGCCAACGAGACGGTGTCGAACCTGCTGGACGACTACGCGAACGACCGTCTGCAGACGCCGGCATCGCCCGAGCCGGAGGCCGTGGAGGCGTTCCTCGCCGAGCGCGAGGTCCGCTTCACCACATGGGAGGGCTGGTACAAGCTCGACGCCGCCGAGAAGGCGCTGGGCGAGCCGCAGGGCCGGGAGCGCGTGAAGCTCGTCGAGCGCGAGGACATGCTCCGGGAGAGCGGCGCGTAAGACGGCGCCGTCGACACCGACCGAGGCCGACCGAAGGGGCCGGGGTTCCCACTCCGGCCCCTTCGCCGTCGCCGCGCCCCGCGTCTCGCAATTCGGTGAAGTCGACACACGGGAGACAGTCCCTGGATACACTCCGGATCTTCACAGAAGCTCCACACAGGGGGGATTTTCTCCATGCGCATACGCATTTTCGCCACAACCGCCCTCGCGGCCGGCACCCTCGCCGCGCTCGCCGCCGCACCGGCCCAGGCCACCGAGTACTCGTCCGCGCTGAAGATCAAGGGCGTCCAGTACGACGCGCCCGGCCGCGACTCCAACAACTGCCGGACCGGCAACACCGCCGCCGAATACCTGACGATCAAGAACTACGCGTCCCGCACGACCGTCAACCTCAAGGGCTATGTCGTGAAGGACAAGGCCGGCAACCGCTTCAGGTTCACCGCCAACCACTACCTGCAGCCCGGTGACTATGTGAAGCTCCGGGGCGGCAACGGCACCGACTCCGACGCGGGCAACGTCGTCTACCGCGACAACTGCAACTTCATCTGGAACAACGACAAGGACTCGATCTACCTCTACAAGCCCTCGGGCGCCGGGGCGGACTCGCACTCCTACACCAAGAGCCGCGACGACCGGGACGGCAACGGCTACATCACGTACCACGGCTGACCGAGGACCCGGGGACGAGCAGGACCCGCCCCAATGCGGATGGTGGGCGGGTCCTGCTCACCGAGTCATTGTCATGACGGGACGGGGAGCGGGCCACGAGTGAGCGGCGGTCGGCCGGTGCGGATCGCGCACACCCCGTGTGCGGACCCCACGCGCTCGGCATCCACCTGCGGCGACGATACTGGTACGAGCACGTGCCCCCGCCCCACAGATGGACCCATGCCCAGCTCTCCCAGCACCCGCCCCACGGCCCCTGACACGGTGTGGTTCGCCCGCGGTCGCCACGCCGGGCCCGCCGCACAGGACGTACTGCGGCGCAGCCTGCCGCGGCTCAAGGACAGCCGGGCCATCGACGACTTCCTGGAACTGCCCGAGACCGAGGGCGCCCGGGAAGGGATCTTCGAGGCCCGGTGGCAGGTCGCCGAGTCGGTGACCGTACGCGCCCGGCTCACCTTCGAGCACGACGCCGGCAGCGGGCAGCAGTGGACGCTGGTCGCGGAGGCGGAGGCCCCGTGGGATCCGCGCTGGCCGTCGCCGGCCACCCAGTTCTGGCCGCAGGATCCGGACGCGGCCTGGGACCACGAGGCCGTCACGGGCCTGCGCCTGCGGGACATCAACCCGCTCCCCTCGGACGACAAGGCCGTACGGCGCGTACTGCGGGACTCCGCCCGTGACGGCTGGAGCATCCATGTCGTCGTCCACGAGGCCATGACCACCGACCAGCGCGGCCGCGTGCCCCTCGCCGGGATGCTGCCGCCGGGCCTCGGGCACCGGGTCGTCGAGCACCGTGCCGCACCCAGCCGGCTCCGCGTCGTCAACTGGGCCCTGCGGGACTTCGGCATCGAGGTGCCGCGCGGCGGTGCCGTGGTGCTGCCCGGGACCCCGGCGCCGCCCGGGTACGACGCCGACGACTTCGCCGTACGCAGCGTCTTCCTCGACGGCTCGGAGCCGGCCGAGCTCATCCACGCCGTGACCCGCTTCGCCGCGCTGCCGCGCCCGCTGCCGGACGGCGGCGAGGAGGCGCTCACCGCGCTGCGCGAGGACTGGCGGCTGCTGACCTTGGAGGAGGAACTCGCGCGCGAGCGCAAGCTCGTGGCGATGTACGCGGAGGCCCTTGAGGCGATGACGAAGTCCCGCGACCTGTACCGGGAGGCCGCCGAGCAGGCGCACGCGGCGCTGACCGCCTACCGGGAGTCCGCCGAGGCCGCACCCGAGCGGCAGCCCGAGGCGCCCGCCGCGCCGACGGCGTCCCCGCTCCAGCAGCTCACCCGGACCTTCGAGCGTCTCAAGGGCACGGCCCGGCCCCGCAAGGCCCCCGCGGGGGAACAGCCGGAGCCGTCCGACCACTAGCCGGGGCGAGCGGAAAATGCGGGAAACGACCGGCCCGTGCACCCCGGGGGGCGTATGCCGGCTGCGGTGGATTCGTGGGGTGCGGCTACTGCGTCGGGCGGGGGCACTTCCCTGCTTGCTTCTTCTGCCCGTCAGCGCGGTCAAGCAGGTGACCGGGCGGTTTGTGCGTCTTCCGTCCTGACGAGTGATGGGATGCGGCCGGGTGACCGCCGTCATGCAATGCGCACGACGTGAGCGGGCATCCGACCAGCGAGGGGCGCGAGGTGCGCCGCCGGCGGGAGGAGGGCCCGTGGATTCGACCACCGCGGTGATCGTCGTCGCCGTGGCCCTCGCGGCCGCCCTCCTCGCCGTGGCCGTCGGCCTGCTGGTGCGGCTCGTACGGGCGCGGCGGCTGCTGCGGCGTTCCGGGCTGCCGACCGGGCCGCGCTGGGTGTTCTGGGGTGCCGTTCTGTACTTCGTGCTGCCGGCCGATCTGATGCCCGATCCGGTGTACCTGGACGACATCGGCGTGCTCCTGCTGGCACTGCGCTCCCTGCGCCGTTCTCCCGAGGCGGGGCCCCCGGACGCCGTTGATTACAGAAAGTAAGGAAACCAACCACCCGTTCGATTCGTTTAAGTAAGTAGAAGACAAAGGGCGTCGGTGACCGAGGGCCGCCGCCGGGTGACCAGGCTCGATCGGAGCAGCACCTGTGAGGGAGAGACGATGCAACCGTTCGCGCTCAACTATGCACGGCCGGCAGCGGAGTTGGAGGTCACCACTCCGTACGTCTATGACTCCGGTATGCAGTTGAACGTGCTCCGTGACGGCCGAATAGCCGCCTGTGATCACGCGTTGTTGCGGGAGTTGGGCACCACGACGTCCACGGCGGGCTCGAAGACTCACTTCGACGACTGAACACAGGTCGGCGACGATGACCGTCTTGATTCTGACCAGCGAAGAGGACGTGACGGCCGACATGGTGGTCGTCCACCTGAACGCGTCGGGCGTTCCGGTGTTCCGCCTCGATCCCGCCGACCTGACTGGTGGGGTCGCCCTGTCGGGCGAGTTCGTGCACGGCGCCTTCCGCGGCCATCTGTCGTTCGCGGGGCGCCTGGTGAGCATCGGTGGGCTGCGCTCGATATGGCTGCGCAGGCCGGGAGCGGCGGCGCTGCGGGCGGCCAGCCCCTCGGCCTGGCTGACGGAGGAGGCCGGGCAGGCGCTGTACGGCATGCTGCGCGGCAGTGCCGCCCGCTGGATGAACCATCCCGACGCGGCCCGCCGGGCCCGTCACAAGCCGTGGCAGTTGCGGCTGGCACAGCGCTGCGGGCTGCCCGTGCCGGCCACTTTGATCACGACGTTCCCGCAGGCCGCCCGGGAGTTCGCCGAGCGCTATCCGGATCTGGTGGTCAAGCCGGTGTCCGGCGCGCATCCGCAGGACCCGCCGCGCGCGGTGCCGACCAGCAGGGTGGCCCCGGACACGGACTTCTCGGCCGTCGCGTTCGGCCCCACCCTGCTGCAACGCCGCGTCGCCAAGCGGGCCGACATCCGTCTCACCGCGGTCGGCGAGGAACTGCTGGCCGCCCGCAAGGCGACCGGCGCCGAGGCCGAGGTGGACGTCCGCTTCGCCGCGTCCGATGTGCCGTGGCAGCCCGTCGAGGTCGCGCCGCGCGTCGCCGAGGCCGTGCGCGCGTATCTGCGGCAGGCCGAACTCGCCTACGGCGCCTTCGACTTCGTCGAGGACGCGGACGGGACGTGGTGGTTCCTGGAGTGCAACCAGTCCGGGCAGTTCGGCTTCGTCGAGGTGGACACGGGCCAGCCCATAGCCCGCAGCATCGCCGAGTGGCTCGCCCGCCCCGCCACGGGGCACGACGGCCATGTCAACGGCGCGAGCGCGAAAGTCGTATGACCGGGCTCAGCCCGGCAACTGGCCGGGCGGCAGGGCGCTGCGCTGCCACGCCGGGGCCGGGGACGCCGGGCGTCCGGGAGCCGGCGGGCCGCCGAGGGGCGGACCCGGCTGCATCACGAACTCCATTTCCCGGCTGACGCGTTCGGCCTCCCTGCGCACCTGGGTGGGGATGTCGCCGCGCTCCGCGATGAGCCGGTCGTAAATGGGGGAATCCTGGAACACCCGTCAACGCGCCTTTCGTGTCGTGGCCCCTGTGTGCATATGGGCACGGCTGTCGAGTCTAGGCGCCGACGCACACTGAAGTACGAATTCTGCCAGAGCGCTTGACGGCGGACGAACGGGGACTACGGCGGCCCCGACGCGGCGTCGTGGGGCCGCCCTCCCCGGCGGGTCAGGCGCCCGTCGTCGAGCCCGGCCGGACGATCATCAGGATGGTGACGGTCGCCCACAGGAGATTGAAGATGCCGGTGACCATGGCGAGTTGCACGGTGGCCGAGCGCTCGACGGGCTTGTCGGCGGCCAGTTGCCCGAGGAGTTCCTCCTGGCGGGGCAGGACGAACGCGATGAGCATCCCGGCGGCCGCAGCGGTCAGGGCGATGGATGTGATGAGCCATCCGCTGCCCAGGACGCCCATCGCCAGGGCGGTGGCGAGGCCGAGGACGGGCACCGACATCCCGATGGCCGCGTAGACGCGGCAGATGCGGTGCAGCAGTTGCACGGTGCCCACCGCCACGGCCCCGTCCGTCGCCGGGACACGGCGTGCGGCCGGCGGGAACATGCTGGCCGCGACGGTGACGGGGCCGACGGCGATGATCGCGGCAAGGACATGAAGGATGAGCAGGATCTTGGTCACCGGGCCCACGCTAAGGATCTTCCGACCGACCGCACAGGGGCTGAAACGACAGCTTCCAACGGATTCCCGCCACCTCCCTCACCCCGCCTCGTACCCCGGCCCTCAACCCATGACCTCGACTTCTGCCGCTGGCAGGAACCTGCCTAAGGTGGCGTTCATGCACACCGTGGCGATTCTGGTTCTCGACAGCGTGGTGCCGTTCGACATGGCAACGCCGTTCCAGATGTTCGGCTGGACGCGGCTGCCGGACGGCCGCTGTCCGTACCGGGTGCGGCTGTGCGCCGAATCGCCGGAGGTGCCCACGGAGGGCTTCGCCCTGCGGATCGACCGGGGGCTGGACGGGCTGGCGGACGCGGACACGATCATCGTGCCGGGCCGCGACGCCACCGGTCCGCCCTCGGAGCAGGTCGTGGCGGCCCTGCGCGGGGCCGCGCGGGCGGGCACCCGGATCGCGTCCATCTGCGTGGGCACCTTCGTGCTGGCCGAGGCCGGACTGCTGGACGGGCTGCGCGCCACCACGCACTGGATGGCGACGGGCGAGCTGGCCCGGCGCTTCCCCGACGTCCGGGTGGAGCCGGACGTGCTCTACGTCGACAACGGGCAGATCCTCACCTCCGCCGGAGCCGCCGCGGGACTGGACATGTGCCTGCACATGATCCGGCGGGACCTCGGTTCGGCCGTGGCCGCGCACACCGCCCGCGTCTGCGTGGTTCCGCTGGAACGCGAGGGCGGGCAAGCCCAGTTCATCGTGCACGAGCATCCGCCCGTGCCGCGCGGCTCGGCGCTCGAACCGCTGCTGGAGTGGATCGAGGACAACCTGGCCGGGGAGATCACGCTGGGCGCGATGGCGGAGCGCTCGGGGATGAGCGAGCGCACCTTCAGCCGCCGCTTCCGCGAGCAGACCGGCACCACTCCCCTGCAGTGGCTGCTGCGGGCGCGGGTGCGGCGGGCCCAGTACCTGCTGGAGAACAGCGATCATCCGGTCGAACGGATCGCCCGGCAGGCGGGGTTCGGCTCACCGACGGCGTTCCGTGAGCGCTTCCGCCGGGTGGTCGGCACCACGCCGCACGCCTACCGCTGCGCGTTCCAGGGAAAGTCCCCGGTCAGGGCCTAGTCATTCCCGGCTTTCGGCGCCTGGTCAGTCACGGCGGGATAATTCACCCGAATCCGCGAGGGCCGTGAGCAGTTGGACAGGGGGAATCGATCCGCCTCAAGGACGGTGTACGCCCATGAACTGCTCCAGCCGACTGCTGTGTGTCCTCTACATCGCCACGAGCGCGGGGCTCGCCTGGACCTCGATCCTCGAGTTCCGGTTCGGCCCGCTGTGGGCCGCCTGTCTGTTCGCGGCCGCCGGTCTGGTGCCGGTGATCGCCGTCGTACGGGAGACGGTGATCGGTGAGCAGCGGCGGATTCTGCTGGATCTGATCGCGCGTGCCTCGCGGGGCGGCGGGGACGCCGCCGACGCGATCGTCCAGGCGGAGCTCGACTCCGCGTGCTGCGAGCGCTGGTGGACGAGTCTCGGCACGGAGCACGAGGTGACGTGCCGGCACTGGATGCCGAGGAGCAGCAGCGCCGCGTGAGCGGGCTCAGTGTCCTCGGTGCCCGAGGCCCGATCGGCCTCCTCGCGCAGGAGGCCGACATGGTCGCGGGTCCAGCCCTCGACGGCCGTGGTCAGGCCGGGCAGTTCGACCTCCGCCTCCAGTTGCCGGCGAACTCTGCAGTCGCCCAGGAGCAGGGACTGGGCGGCGGACTGTACCGCGACGAGCGAACTGGAGCGGCCGGTCCGGATGTTGACGGCCGGTCCGGTCAGCCGGCCGAGCCGGTGGGCGTTCGCCGGGGCGGCCGGCGTTCTCCAGGGCGTGCTGGGCGCACACTCCAGGAACATGCGGTGCTGGGGGTCGGTGAGGCGGGCCTCGCGGGCGCTCATCCCGAAGTGCTGGGCGTCGAAGCCGGCTATGTCGTCCAGTACGCCGGAGGCGCCGACGAAGGCTGCTTGCCGGTACTCCCTGCTCGGGACACCGGCGGCGGCAAGTTCCCCCGGCGTGAAACGGGCGATGGTGTCCGTGCCTCATGGATGAGACGCGAGAAGGCCTCGGGGGTGTCGGCGCCGGGCAGCCGGAAGGCCATGCCGATGACGGCCATCCGCGGGTCGGGGTCGCTCGTGGTCATCAGCCGCGTCCCTCCGTCACGGTCGACGTGCCACGGCGGGCCGTCTCCTCGACGCCGGGACCGCGCGCGCCACCGCGCCTGAGGAGGGCCAGCAGCAGGGCCAGGCACAGGACGATCGCCAGGCCGTGGAACGCGGCCACCACCTGCAGCGGGGAGAACTTCTCCAGCAGGGCGCCGCTGACGAGCATGCCGAGGCCGAAGCCGGTGTTCTCGGCCGAGGCGGAGAGCCCGAACAGGCGGCCGCGCTGCTCGTCGGGGGCGGTCTGGAGCCGCGACACGTAGACGATCTCGGTGAATCCGTCGGCGGCTCCGGCGATGAGCGCGGCGAGGACGGCGGGGGCGGTGGGCAGTCCGCAGAACACCACGATGAACCCGGCCGACATCACACAGGCGCCGAGCGCGAAGGCCCGCTCCCCCGGTGTCCGCCCGGTCCTCTTGGTGACGCGCCCGATCACCTGCTGGGCGACGATGTTGCCGATGGCCCAGGTGGCCCAGAACTGGCTGATGAACGTGGCCGGATGGTCGGGATCCAGGCTGCTGGAGTAGATGGGCAGGGCGACGTTGTGGGACGAGGAGCCCAGCCCGTCCACCGCGCGGACCGCGATCATCGCCATCAGCACCGGCGCCGTGCCCAGCAGCATCCGCGCGGTCCAGCGGGCGGCACCCGATGCCTCGGCCGAACCTCCGCCGGGCGCGGCGGCCTTGGTGCGCACGGGAAGCAGGAACAGCACGGTCGCGGAGACCAGGAAGGTCGCTGCGTCCAGCGCGAACGCGGCGGAGTACCCGAGCTGCGCCACCACCACGCCCGACGAGGCGAACCCGGCGATCATGGCGAGCGAACGCCCCGTCACCAGCAGTCCGTTGGCCCGCACGCGGTGCTCCGCCCCGACGATCTCCGGGATGCTGCTGCGCAGGGCCACCTGGGAAAGCGTCGAGCAGCCGCCGGTGACCACGGCGAGGGCGTAGAGCAGGCCCGCGCGCATGCCGTCCGGCGCCAGCAGCAGCGTCAGCAGCGCCGCGGCCTGGCACAGGTCGGCGCCGACCATCAGCCGCTTGCGGTCGTGGGCCGAGACCAGCCGACCGCTCACCCAGCCCGACACGACGCTCGTCGCCAGCCGTACGGCCATGAAGAGCCCGGCGGCCAGCGCGCTGCCCGTGGCGTCGTAGACGAACACGTTCAGCGCCACCATGTTCAGGTAACTGCCGTACGCCGAGATGCCGTTGCCCAGGACGAGCAGCCGGAAATGCCTCATGCACCTTCCCCTGGTCCGCATGAAGGGTGAGAGTGATGTCCGGCCGGAATACCGTGCCCCGCCCGCTCAACCGCGAGTCGGTGCCCCCCGCTGTCGCACGGCGCGTTCATGCCCCCGTTGCCGGCCCCGCACTAAAACCTCCGTCACCCAAGCAGGCCCGGACAGGCCGGTTCAAGGCTCCTGGGAGGTCTGGACGACTTCCGGCCCCGATTTGGCCATTTCGAGCGTCCCGCACCACCGCCGGCGTGGACGCCCTGCTCGTGCGCCGCGCTGCACTCACAGGTCGCCCACGACGCGACGGAACGTGGAGCTAGCCCGCCTTGAACGCGGCCGCGTGCTCCGCCGCCCACTGGCCGAAGGTGCGCGCGGGCCGGCCGGTGACCTTCTCGACGGTGCCGACGACCGTGCGGCCGACCTCCGGCGTGTTGCCGTACGCCTCCAGCAGGAACCCGATCACGTTCTCGGGGTGCCCCGCCGCCCGCCACTGCGCGATGGCCTGCTCCTCGGTCAGCTCGACCAGGGCGATCTCCTGGCCGCGGGCCTCCGCGATCGTCGTCACCTTGTCGGCGACGGTGAGCAGTTCGGGCCCGGTGATCACATACTCCTGTCCCCCGTGTCCCTCCTCGGTGAGCGCGACCGCCGCGACGGCACCGATGTCGCCCTCGTGGACCATGGCGCTCAACCGGGAGACGAACGGCTCGCGCACCTCGCCCGAGGACACGATCTCGTCCGCCCACTCCAGGGCGTTGCCCATGAACTCGACCGGCATCAGCACCGTCCAGTCCACCCCGTCGTCCGCCCGCACCGCGTCCTCCAGCGGGGTCCCCTCCCCGCCGTGCAGCACGGTGACCCGGCGCACCCCGGCCGCGCGGGCCAGCTCCAGGATGCGCGGGCCGGTCTCCAGCGGGGCGAAGTACGCCCCGCCGAAGGTGATCAGGTGGACGCCGGTGACACCCTCCAGGGCCGGGACCAGGCTGTCGGGCTCGGTCAGGTCGCCCTGGACCACCTCGACGCCTGCCGGGAAGTCGGCCTTCGCCGGATCCCGGGTGAGGGCGCGGACCGCGTGGCCGCGGGCGAGCAGCTCGGCCACGACCTGGCGGCCAACGGTTCCGGTGGCTCCGGTGACAAGGATCTTCTGTGCCTGCTGTGTCTGCGTCATGGAACCACCGTAGGAACACTTGCGGTCAGGTTCTGTCCGCAAGTACGGAGAGATCGTTGTCGACCGTGTAATAGGGGCGCACGACCGCGCCGCCGACCACGGCCTCCGGAAAGACGAAGACCTCCTTGCGGTCCGCCACGTCGTCGAGGAGGCGGCCGATCCGGACCGGAGCCGTCCCCTCGGCCGGTCCGGCCTGGACGGACAGGTCCCAGACACGGTTCCCGGCGTCGTCGCCCACCAGTTCTCCGTAGTCCACGGTGAACGAGAACCCCCGGCCGTCGTCCTCGACCCGCGGCACGAGGGTCCGCACGGTGCCGCCGCCGCGCAGCCGCAGTCGTACGGCCGCTCCCTCGGTGAGGGATGTGCCGTGCAGCCTCGCCCTGACCGTCATCGTGCGGTCCGTGACGTCGATGCCGGCGACCTCCGCGTGGGCGGTGCGCAGCCAGGCGCGCATCGCGAGGTAGCCGTCCTTGGTGACGTACGGGATCCGCACGGCGACCGGCGAGGGCCGGTCACGGCGGTGGCCGTCGACGAGGGCCCGCAGGTCACGCGGCCCGGGGCGCAGTCGCTGCCGGGGTGCGCCGGGTTCGGGGACCAGGTAGACGTCCCAACGGCCTTCGGCGAGTACGGGCTCGCTGTCCAGGACGGCGCGGAAGCGGCCGTCCTCCACGGGTTCCAGGTCGAGTGTGTGCAGGATCTTCTCGGGCTGGCCCTTCTTGGGGCGCAGCCTCAGCAGCAGGTGGGCGGCGGCCGAGGGTGCCTCGAGGGTGAGGGTGATCCGGCCGTCCGCGTCGGCCGTGCAGTCGGCGCGCAGGCCGGTGGCGCCCGTCGTACCGGGTTGCGTGGTCATCGGCGTCCCCTCCGTACCGCGCGCAGCGCGCCCGAGGCCACCGTGTATGCGGCGTCGCGCGCGGCGAAGCCCTGGCTGACCAGGGCGTGTTGTATTCGACCGGCTTCCGGTGGGGCCGGTCGCCCGGTCCCGCGCGCGGCCCTCACCTCGTCGATCAGGCGCTCGGCCTGCTCGACGACGGGGACCGGGGCGTACCGTCCCGCGTTCTCCAGTGCCGTACGCCCCATCCGGCGGCGTCGCTCGTCGTCGCCGACGAGTTCCAGCAGCGCGGCGCTCATGGCCTCGCGGTCCCCGACGGGTACCAGCCGGCCGTCGATGCCGTCCTTGATGATCTCGCCGGGCCCGTAGGGGCAGTCGGTGCTCACGACCGGCAGTCCGCAGCGCATCGCCTCGACGATGGTCATGCCGAACGGCTCGAAGTTGGCCGCGGTCGCGCCGATCGAGCCCTTGACCCACTCCGCCTCCATGGGGGCCGCGGCGCCCATCAGGAAGGCGTTGTTGTGCAGACCGAGGCTGTGGATCAGCCCTCGCAGCCGTTCGTGTTCCTCGCCCTTGCCGTAGATGCGCAGGTGCCAGTCCGGGTGTGCGGCGGCAACCGGGGCGAAGGCCTCGATGAGGAGGTCGTAGCGCTTCACGGGGACCAGTCGGCCGGCCGCGACCACCACCTTCGCGGTGCCGTCCGCCGAGGGCAGCACCGGATCGGGGACGCTGTTCGGGAGCGCTTCCACCCGGACCCCGGGCAGCCGCATCTTGCGCCGGTAGGCGGCGGCGTCGGCCTCGGTGACGGTGGTGAGCGCGTCGAGTCGGCGGTAGGCGCGGCGCAGCGCGGTGCGCAGCCGGGGCGAGTGGTTGTCGAGGGTGAGATGCTCCTGGCCGATGCGGACGACGCGCTCCGGCGCCTGGAGGGCGAGGTGCACATTGAGTCCCGGCCGGGTGCCGATGACGACGTCGGCCTCGGTCGCCGCGAGGGCGTCGCCGATCCGTTGGTCGGTCAGTTCGCTGTACTGCCGGTAGCGGTATTCGGCGGCGGGGAACACCCGCGCCGGTCTGAGATGCAGCGGATGCTCCTTCTCCTGCCGCAGATCCACCAGCGGCCGCAGGGACACTCTCGGGTCCAGGGTGAAATTCGGGTGCTCCCGGTGCCGCAGGGCGGAGACGATCTCCACCTCGTGCCGCTCGGCGAGTGCCTGGGCCAGGTTGAACGTGGTGGCGATCGTGCCTCCGATCCCATAGGCGTTGTGCAGCAGGAAAGAGATCTTCATGGCGGACTAGACCTCGGCGAGTCTCCTTCAGTTGCCTCCTGTTATCGCTCCGTTGTCTTGTCGTCCATGTACCCGGCCAGGACCGGTGTACTCAGCCGCCCGCCGTGAGCCGGACCAGCAGGACGCCGGGCGTGCGCGGCAGCGTCACCCGCAGCGCGTCCCCGTCCCAGGCCGCCGCATCGGCCCGTGCGGCGGACGGGTGCAGGATCTCGGTGTGGACGTCGTGGCCCGCCAAGTGGTCGACCGGCAGCCGTAGTCCGGGGTCGCCGCCGCGGCGCCAGAGCGTGACGTACGTCGTGCGGTCGTCGGGCGTGCGCATCCCCAGGGCGAGCCATGGGTCCGTCCAGCCGGGCAGGCCCAGCGGCCAGAACGGCAGCGCCCGCGCCAGGTCCCGGCGGATCGCCTTGTACGTGGTCAGCGCCTCGCGCACGAGGGCGAGTTGGCGCGGCGTCATCCGGTCCAGGTGGCCGGACAGGTGGATCCGGCCGAGCAGGGCCCCGCCCAGGGTGAAGGCGATCAGGTCGTCGTCTTGGCCGGGCTGCGGGTAGGCCCAGACGGCGCCCTGCTCGGGCGGTACGGCGGTCGGTGCGGCGGTTCCACCAAGGTGACGTTCGCCAACGCGACCGCCCGGGCGCCGGACATCGACCGGATCGAGCTGGGCCGCGTGGTCGGCCTGCCGTAGCCCGGCCGTGCCACCCGCTCCACCGCGACGCGTCGGTGGAGCGGGTGGGACGGCACGCGTCAGGCGACCTGGCCGCTGTGCAGTGCCGTGTACGCCCCGCCCCGGCGCAGGAGTTCCTCGTGGGTGCCGATCTCCTGGATGCGGCCGTCCCCCATCACCACGATCCGGTCCGCGCCGCGCACGGTGGACAGGCGGTGGGCGACCACGAAGGTGGTACGGCCTCTCAGGAGCCGGGCGAGGGCCTGCTGGACCAGCGCCTCCGACCGGGTGTCCAGGGCCGAGGTCGCCTCGTCGAGGACCAGGACCCTCGGGTCCCGGATCAGCGCCCGCGCGATGGCCAGGCGCTGCTTCTGCCCGCCGGACAGGCGTGCGCCGCGCTCGCCGACCAGGGTGTCCAGGCCCTGCGGGAGCCGGTCGACGAACTCCAGCGCGTTGGCGTCGCGCAACGCCGCGCGCACCGTCTCCTCGTCGGCCTCGTCCATGCCGTAGGCGACGTTCTCGCGGATCGTGCCGTCGAAGAGGATCGACTCCTGCGGCACCACCGACACGAACCGGCGGTAGGTGCGCAGGTCGAGGGTGTTCATGTCGGTGCCGTCGAGGAGGAGCCGGCCGGAGGTCGGGCGGATGAAGCCGATGACGAGGTTCAGCACGGTGGACTTGCCCGCGCCGGACGCGCCGACCAGGGCGATGGTCTCCCCCGGCGCGACGGCGAGGCCGAAGTCCCGTACGGCGGGACGGTCGCCGTCCTCGTAGGCGTATCCGACGCCCTCGAAGGTCACGGCGCCGCGCAGGGAGGCGAGTTCGGCCTTGCCCTCGTTGTCCTCCAGCTCGGGCGCCTGGAGCACCTCGCCGACCGAGCGGACGGACTCCAGGCCCTTGGTGATGACCGGGGCCAGGCCGGCCAGTGTGGTCGTGGAGTTGGTGAGGGTGGTCAGGAAGGCGCTCAGCATGACGACGTCGCCGGGGGTGACGCCCCAGACGCCGTAGTACGAGATCAGCGCCGCACCGGCGAGGACGAGCACGCCGACCACGTTCAGCACCACCCAGGCGAGCGAGCCGAAGCGGCCGTTGACGAGGTCGAGACGCAGGCCGGACGTCAGCAGCCGGTGCAGCGTGCCGTCCATGCGGCGCAGCGCCTTGCCCTCCAGGCCGTGGGCGCGGGTGACCGGGATGAGGCGGGTCATCTCCGTCACCCGGGAGGACAGGGTCTCCACCTCGTTGCGGAAGTGCTCGTTGTGGGTGCGCAGCCGGGCCCGCAGACGGGCGACGACCAGTGCGGCGGCGGGCACGACGACGAGGAAGACCGGCACGAACTCCGGTGTGCGTACGGCGATGATGACGAGGCCGCCGATGAGCACGGTGGTCGCGCCGAGCCCCGTCTCGGCGGTCTGCTGCACCATCTGCTCGACGGCCTCCACGTCGCGCACGACCTTGGCCTGGAGCACGCCGGCGCTGACGCGCGAGTGGTAGCCGATGGAGAGCTGCTGCATGCGGGTGCACAGCGCGGAGCGCAGGCCGGTGCCCATCCGGCGCACGCTGCCGTACAGCAGGCGTACGTAGAGCACGTGCAGCGGGTAGTTGACCAGCAGGATGAACAGGATCACGCCGGTGATCAGCCAGAGCCTGCCGATCGGCTGGTGATGGACGACGGTGTCGATGATGGACGCGGTGATCAGCGGCAGCAGCCAGACCGGGCTGTGCTTGACCGTGAAGACGCCGACCGCCGCCGCGATGCGGTGACGGTCGGCGCGGAACAGATAGGCGAGGGTGCGGACGGGATGTTCGTCCCGGTAGCGGTGGTCGAGGGGGCTGTCGTACGACGACGCCATCGGCGTTGCCCTTCCCAGGGTTCCGGCGACGTTCAGACGGCGTCCAGCTGCGCGATCTCCTCGGGGGTGAGCACGAGGTCGGTCGCGGCGAGCGAGTCCAGGATGGTCTGAGGGCGGCTGGAACCGGGGATCGGGACGACGACCGGCGACTTGGCGAGCATCCAGGCCAGGCACACCCGCTGCGGGCTCACCCCGTGGGCCTCGGCGACGCGCGCGAACGGGGCGTAGGCGGAGCCCAGTTCAGCCGCCCGGGAGATGCCGCCGAGCGGGCTCCAGGGCAGGAACGCGACACCCAGCTCGTCGCACAGGCGCAGTTCCGGCTCGCTGGAGCGGAACGCCGGGGAGAACTGGTTCTGCACCGAGACCAGCCTGCCGCCGAGGATGTCGCCCGCCTGCCTGATCTGGTCCGGGTCGGCGTTGGAGATGCCGGCCATGCGGATCTTGCCCTCGTCGAGCAGTTCGCGTACGGCACCGACCGAGTCGGCGTACGGCACCCTGAGGTCGGGCCGGTGGAACTGGTAGAGCCCGATGGCCTCCACGCCGAGCCGGCGCAGGGACGCCTCGCAGGCCGCCTTCAGGTGCTTGGGGCTGCCGTCCTGGGTCCAACTGCCGTCGCCGGGGCGCAGGTGGCCGCCCTTGGTGGCGACGAGGACGTCCTTGCCGAGGTCGTGGGAGGCGAGGGCCTTGGCGATGAGGATCTCGTTGTGACCGACCTCGTGGGCGTCCCGGTGGTAGGAGTCGGCGGTGTCGATCAGTGTCACGCCGGCGTCGAGCGCGGCGTGGATGGTGGCGAGGGAGCGTGCCTCGTCCGGGCGGCCCTCGATGGACATGGGCATCGCGCCCAGGCCGATCGCGCTGACCTCGACATCCCCGATGCGGCGGGTGTGCATGGGCTCGTGACCCTTCTTTCGGCTGTCGCGCTGGCAACGTTGTCGTCCGGCGGGCGATGCGTGGATCACGGGCCGTACCGGACCACTCCAGCGTCGCCGCCGGGACGCACGAGGTCCAATAGAAGAAAGCGAATGCATTCAGTGACGGCGCCGCTGAATCCCCGCCGCGGCTGTGCGCTGCCGGGATCGGCCGTGTAACCGCTTGCGCGGCCTCGGGGTTGATGTGGCACGCTCGCCTCGATCGACGGCACAGTGAGAGGCGGCGGCATGCGCATCGGACTGCTCGGCACCGGCCCGTGGGCGCGGATGGCCCACGCCCCCGCCCTGAGCCGGCATGGGGAACTGGACTTCGTAGGGGTGTGAGGACGCCGCACCGCCCCCACGAAGGAGCTGGCCGACAGCTACGGCGTGCGCGCCTACGACGACGTCGACATGCTGCTCGCCGACGTGGACGCGGTGGCCGTGGCCCTGCCGCCCGCCATTCAGGCCGACCTGGCGGTGCGGGCCGCGCGGGCGGGCTGCCATCTGCTGCTGGACAAGCCGCTCGCACCGACCGTGGAGCAGGCGCGGGCGGTCGTCGAGAGCGTGGAGTCTGCCGGGGTCGCGTCCGTCGTCTTCTTCACCGCGCGGTTCCAGCCGGAGACCGAGGCGTGGATCTGCGAACAGGCGGCTGCGGAAGGGTGGTTCACCGGGCGGGCGCAGTGGCTCGGGGCGCTGTTCAGCGGTGACGGCAACCCGTTCGCCGACTCGCCGTGGCGGCGGGAGAAGGGTGCGCTGTGGGACGTGGGCCCGCATGCGCTGTCCGTGCTGCTGCCGGTCCTGGGGGACGCGAGGCGCGTGGCGGCGGCCGCGCCCGGCCCGGGCGACACCGTCCACCTGGTCCTCGAGCACGTTGGCGGCGCGTCGAGCACGCTGGCCCTGAGCCTCACGGCACCGCCCGCCGCCGCGGGGGCGACGGTGGAGCTGCGGGGCGCGGCCGGGGTGACGGTGCTCCCGGAGAGCACCGAGAGCGCGGTGTCCGCCCTGATCCGGGCCGGGGACGGCCTGCTCGCCGCGGCCCGCGACGGCAACGCGCACGCCTGCGACGCGGCGTTCGGGCTGCGGGTGACCGAGATTCTGGCCGAGGCGGAGGGGTTGCTGTACGGCGGCGGCTGAGGGCGCGCCGCGGCGGGACTCGATACGCCGAGTCACTGCTCCAGGCGACTTCGGACGGGCGCCCTGACCAGCTCTCAGGACGAGTCTGCGTAGCGAGCGGCCATCGCGGCGGCGCGGTCGCGCAGGGAGGCGCGCAACGATTCGGGGGCCAAGGCTTCCGCATCGGTGCCGAGCTGCCACAGCGCCCACTCGGCGTGGCGCAGGTCCTGGAACGTCACCTCCAGGCGCAGTCGGCCGTCTGCCTCGGGTTCCGCGGCTCGGACGGCTACCGCGGTGCTGAGCAGGTCCTCCCGCCGCTTAGGGTTCACCCGCATCGGCACGGCGATGTGGTCGCCGGACAGGAACTGCGCGCAGCGTTCCCGCCAGACCTGGTCCAGGTCGACCCGGTCCGGTCGCTGTGCCGGTTCGGGGAGTTCCTCGGCGGCCAGCACCCGCGACAGCCGGTAGGTGCGGTCCGCGCCGGATCTCGTGGCCAGCAGGTAGCCCCGGTCGCGCACGGTGACCAGGCCGATCGGGTCCACGGTGCGCCACCGGGGCGTCTGGTCCGTGGCCGCGTAGTGGATACGCAGTTTGTGTCCGGCGAGCACCGCGCGCCGGATCTCGATCATCGTCGTGTCCGGCACCTCTTCGGTGACCAGCCGGCGTGAGAGCAGGTCGGTCTCCGGCTCGACGAGAAATCGCTCGGCCGCGTCGCTCGCCGTGCTCCGGTGGCTCTCGGGCAGAGCGTCAACGACCTTGCGCATGGCCGAGGCGAGCGCCGTGCCGAGGCCGAACGCCTGCTCGCCGCGCGCCGATCCGGCGGTCAGCAGGGCAAGGGCCTCGTCGTGGTTCAGTCCGGTGAGTTCGGTCCGGAAACCGGGCAGCAGCGCGAACCCGCCATGCCGCCCGCGTTCGGCGTAGACCGGGACGCCGGCTGCGGACAGCGCCTCGATGTCGCGCAGCACGGTACGGGTGGACACCTCCAGCTCGCGGGCGAGCGTGTCCGCGGTCAGCCGACCCCGCCGGCGCAGCAGCAACACCAAGGAGACCAACCGATCGGCGCGCATACGAGGACCCTATCCACATACATGACGAAGGGTGTCGTGTTTTGTTGGGAAGCTCCTCGTGATCACCGCCGCCCATGGTGCGTGCGGGCCCGTGAACCGAATGGAGCTGATGTGGCAGTGGAACGAACGGCGGTCAACCCGGTGACGTGGTCGACGGAGCTGGGATTCAACCAGGGTGAGATCGTCTCCGGGCACACCCGGACCCTGTACTGCTCGGGACAGACCGCGATGGGCGAAGACGGCAAGCCCCGGCACGACGGTGACATGGCCGCACAGTTGGCGCTGAGCCTCGACAACCTTCAGGCCGTGCTGGGCGAGGCCGGGATGTCCCTCGCGAACCTCGTCCGGCTCAACGTGTACACCACCGACGTCGATCTGCTGTTCCCGCACTACGGCGTGCTGGCGTCGCGGTTGGCCGCCGCCGGGGTGGCGCCGCCCACCACGATGCTCGGGGTGACACGGCTGGCGGTCCCCGGCCAGATGGTCGAGCTCGAGGGGACCGCCGTCGCGTGATGCGACCTCGCCGCGCCCGGCCCGGCTACTCCGGGCTCACCGCATGGAAGTTGATCCGTTCCTCGACGACGGGGTAGCCCGCCCTGGCGAAGTTCGCGGCCATCGGGAAGTTGCCCTGGTCCGTCGCGCCGGTGACGGACCGCGCGCCCTGCTCGACGAGGAAGTGGGTGCACTCGGCGAGGAGGTCGTAGGCGTAGCCGTGGCCGCGCTGTTCCGGGACGACCCCGATGAACCCGATGGTCGGGCCGGAGGGGTTGTGGGCCGGGATGTGGATGCCGGCCAGGTCGCCCTGCGGGGTGTGGGCGACCTGCCACCACTCCCGCGGGGACGGGCACCAGTGGAAGAAGTCCAGCTCCTCCTGGGCGGCCCGGTCGAGGCCGCCCTCCTCGATGGCGCGCAGCGCGTGTGCGTCCAGGGTGACGGAGTGGATGCGGCGCAGGGCGTCGAAGAAGACCGCGTCGTCGGGCTCGGCGCTGAAGCACAGGCGTCCGGGGCGCTCGGGCAGGCCGAGGTCCGGGGTCCAGCAGTACCGGAAGCGTTCGACGAGGAGGTCGTATCCGGCCGCGCGTGCGGCGTTGAAGCGGGTCTCGGCGGCGGTCTTGAGGGCGGGTTCGTCGCGCCAGCCGCCGGGCAGGTTGATCTCGAGTTCGACCCGCCACGGGGCGGAGCGCAGGAGTGCGGCGCCGGCCTCCTCCTCGCCCTCGGCCACGTCGAACCAGTTGATGTTGAGGGGCTCCGAGTCGTCGGGGCCGCCCCACCAGGCGCCGCGCGCGACCACGTTGCCGTCGCGCAGGGCCACCCGCTTCCACTCGGGGCGGAATCGGGTCCGCCGGTGGCCCTCACGGGCGCCGAGCGGGTCGGGGTGTGCGTCGAAGAGATGGGCGTCGCTCTCGTCGAGCGCGCGGATGACCAGTTCGGTCACGGATTCCTCCGGGATACAGGCTGCTTGGAGCGCTCCCGGTCAGATCGCGATACGCACGCCGGGGCAACGGAAAAGGGAGCGCTGGGTAGATGTGAACCGCACGGCACTCGCCTCCTTCCGTCCGTCTCAGGGCGTGGACCCACAGAGTATGTGATCTCCGGCAGGGGCGTCCAGGGGTTTGGGATCTGAGAGCGCTCTTCAAATGCACGCCCCTCAAGGGGATTTGAACTTGGTGCAGACCTATTGGCCCATGCCACGGTCGTGCGTAGCATCGGGGCCCATCGGTGGCGGCCGGGGTCGGTCCGACGCGTTTCGAGAGCGCTCTCAAACCGACCGTACGGCCCGCCGCCACGGCCCCAGTACCCCCACAAGTACTCCGGGAGACCCCCCACATGACTTCCCGTCACCAGAGCCGACTCGGCCGACGCAGGCTTCTGTTCACCCTCGGCGGTGCGGCGGTGGCCGTCCCCGCCGCCGCCACGATGGGCCCCTACGCCCTCGCGGGCACGTCCGCCGGCGATCGCTCGCCTGCCGCGGCGGGCCCGCTGCCGCTGACGATCGTCAATGACAGCGGCTCCTTCGGCAACGCGAGCGTCCACCTCTACATCGTCGGCAACCAGGACGGCAGGCAGGTCCGCGTCACGCCCGACGGCACCCTCGCGCCGATCGCGCTGTCCGACAACGGCCCCGACGGCTTCACCGACTACGCCATCTCCCTGTCCGGCAGCGGCGAGACCCGGCTGTCCCTGCCCCACATGTCCGGCCGGATCTATGTGTCGCTCGGCGAGAAGCTCAAGTTCAAGGCCGTCGCCGACGGCAACGGCAACGCCGCGCTCCAGTACCCGGCCGGCTGGGTGACCTCGGACCCCAACTACCCGGTGCTGCACGACTGCGCCGAGTTCACGTACAACGCCTCGGGGATGTTCTGCAACACCACCATGGTCGACATGTTCAGCGTGCCGTTGAGCATCCGGTTGACCGGCGCCGAGGACCAGACCACGGGCAGGCTGCGCGCGGGGGGACGTGCCGCCGCGTTCGCCGCGGTCCGCCAGGTCGAGGGGTTCGCCCGGCTCGTCGTGGACGACACGCGCGTCATCGCACCGGGTCACGGCCTGGACGCCGGGCTGTTCGCCGAGTACTACCTCGCGCCGTACATCGACGAGGTGTGGAGCACGTACACCGGGCGGGACCTCACCGTCACCACCAACGCGGGGGCGTTCACCGGGCGGGTGCGCGGTGATCGGTTCACCTTCGACGGGCCCGCCCAGGTGTCCTTCGCCAAGCCGTCGACCCGGGACGTGCTGTTCTGCGACGGCGCTCTCGCCGCTCCGAACGACGGCACGACGGGTCCCGTCGCCGCGATCCTCGGCGCCGGCTTCAACCGCTCGACCCTGCTCAGCCACCCCGCCCAGCCGACGACCGACGCCGGCGCCTTCTACCGGGCCGACCTGACCAACCACTACGCCAAGGCGATGCACACGGCAACCGAGGACGGCAGGGCGTACGGCTTCGCCTTCGACGACGTGGCCGGCTTCGCCTCGTACATCCAGGACACGGCGCCGACGGGGATCACGCTGACGCTCACGCCCTTCGAGGGCTGACGCGGCCGAGGTGCGGGGCGGGTCTGCGGCGCCTTCGGGATGCAGGGTCCGCTCTGGCGTTGAATGGTGATAACAGACCCGATGACCTCACCGGGCCCGAACCAGTGATCCGGATCCGAGGAGCAGAGATGATGCCGACGTCCCAGCCCGAAGCGTCCGGGCCGTCCGAGGACCGCGCCACCCCGGACGACCTGCTCCACGCCCGTACCGGCACCGAGGTGTCCCCCGAGGACATCGTCCTTGCCTCAGGCAAGGACATCACCCCACGCAACCTGGAATGGGCCAAGCGCAAGCTGGCGGCCGAAGGGCCGTCCGCCTTGGACAAGCTCCTGCCCTAGCCGATACCCCGCCCACGATCGGCACCGGTCGCCCTGGGGCTGCGCGAGTGCACCCAGGGCGACCCCCGCGCGCCTCGGCAGCGCCCCTGCGGGCTACGTCGTCCCGTCCTCGTCCAGGCACAGCACCGGTACCCGCTGGACGAGGTTGTTGGCGAAGCCGCCGCGGTTCCAGGGCTGGTCCAGTGGCTGGGTGTCGCCGCCGGCGTCCGTGGCCCGTGCGGTCAGCACGTGCTCACCCGGGGTCGCCGTCCAGCCGTGCCGCCAGCCGCGCCAGGCCCATCGATGTCCCCGGTCCGGTGCCAGGTCGGCGTCCTGCCAGGTGCACCCGCCGTCCGTGCTGACCTCGACGCGCGTCACCGGCGCGCGCCCTGACCAGGCGCGTCCCTCCAGGGCCACGGGACCGGGCCGCACCACCCGGGCCCGCGACATGAAGTCCGGGAATCCGGGTGGGACCAGCAAAGCGCGCGGGGCGATACGGGTGACCGGCTCGCCCTCGTCATCCGGGTCCCGGCGCAGCCGGTAGGCCACGGCCTGCTGGAACCCCGTGAACGGTTCGTCGACGACGGTGATCTCGCGCAGCCACTTCACATGGGCCATGCCGTACCAGCCGGGCACGACCAGCCGCAGCGGGCGGCCGTGCTGCGGCGGCAGTGGGGCGCCGTTCATCGCGTACGCCACCAGCACCTCGGGGTCGCCGCCCAGGGCCACCTCGAGGGGCAGGGCGCGCTGGTAGTCCTGCTCGACGCCGCGCTCGACGCCGTGGTCGGCGCCGGTGAAGACCACGTCGACCGCGCCGGGGTCGGCACCGGCCTCGGCGAGCAGCAGACGCAGCGGTACGCCGGTCCACTCGGCGGTGCCGACCGCCTCGACGAGCCAGGGCTGGCTCACCGGGCGCGGGGTCAGCAGGGCGCGGCCGTTCCCTGCGCACTCCAGTGTGACGCGGGTGGTGACCTGCGGGAATGCCCGCAGATCGGCCCGGTCCAGGCGGAGGGGGCGGCGGACGCGGCCGTTCAGGGTCAGGGGCCAGGGGGTGTCGTTGGGGACGTACGGGATGTCGTAGTGGGTCAGGACGTAGTGCAGTCCGGGTGGGGTGATGTCGTGGCGCAGGGCCTCGAGGGGCAGGCCGTGGTTGCGGGTGGCGAGCGCCAGTTCGTCCCGGCCGATGCCCTCCTCGGGGGCGGCCAGCCGGGCCGGCGTGCTCGCGTCGGCGAGTCGGTGACCCATACCCGCATTATCGACCCGCGCCCCGGACCGCGCGCCCGTGGAGTGCGCGCACCTGCGCGGAGCCGCAACTTCCGCACCGGATCCGGAACTTCAGCCGGTCGGTGGTTCATGGCTCACCCTTTCGAAAGGGGTCTTGCGGCTGTCAGACTCCGGAGGGTGCCCGACTTCGACATGCTCGTCATCGGATCCGGCCCCGGTGGCCAGAAGGCCGCCATCGCCGCGGCCAAGCTGGGCCGCCGCGTCGCCGTCGTCGACCGCCCCGACATGGTGGGCGGCGTGTCCATCCACACCGGGACCATCCCCTCCAAGACCCTGCGTGAGGCGGTGCTGTACCTGACGGGTCTCACCCAGCGCGATCTGTACGGCCAGAGCTACCGGCTCAAGGAGGACATCACCGTCGCCGACCTCACGGCGCGCACCCAGCACGTGGTCGGGCGTGAGGTGGACGTCATCCGCAGCCAGCTCTCCCGCAACCACGTCGCCCTGTACGCCGGCACCGGCCACTTCGTCGACCCGCACACCGTCGCCTTGCGCGAGATCACCGGCCACGAGCGGCTGCTGACCGCCGAGCGCATCGTCATCGCCACCGGCACCCGGCCCGCGCGGCCGGCCAGCGTGGAGTTCGACGGGCGGACGATCATGGACTCCGACAACGTGCTCGCGCTGGAGCGGGTGCCGCGTTCCATGGTCATCGTGGGCGCCGGGGTGATCGGCATGGAGTACGCCTCGATGTTCGCCGCGCTCGGCAGCAAGATCACGGTGGTGGAGAAGCGCGCCGGGATGCTCGACATGTGCGACGTCGAGGTGATCGAGTCGCTCAAGTACCACCTGCGCGATCTCGCGGTCACGTTCCGCTTCGGCGAGACCGTGGCCGCCGTCGAACGGCATCCGCGCGGGACGCTGACCATCCTGGAGAGCGGCAAGAAGATCCCCGCGGACACGGTGATGTACTCGGCGGGCCGGCAGGGGCTCACCGATGAGCTGGACCTGGACAAGGCGGGGCTGACCGCCGACGCGCGCGGCCGGATCACGGTCGACGAGCACTACCGCACCGAGGTGCCGCACATCTACGCCGTCGGCGACGTCATCGGCTTCCCCGCGCTGGCCGCGACCTCGATGGAGCAGGGGCGTGCGGCGGCGTACCACGCGTGTGGGGAGCCCGTCGGCCGGATGCTGGGCCTCCAGCCGATCGGGATCTACACCATCCCGGAGATCAGCTTCGTGGGGCGGACCGAGGACCAGCTCACCGAGGACCGGGTGCCGTTCGAGGTGGGCATCTCCCGCTACCGCGAGTTGGCCCGCGGGCAGATCATCGGCGACTCGCACGGCATGCTGAAGCTGCTGGTCTCGCCCGAGGACCGCACGCTGCTCGGGGTGCACTGCTTCGGTACGGGGGCGACGGAGCTGATCCACATCGGGCAGTCGGTGATGGGGTGCGGCGGGACGGTCGACTATCTCGTCGACGCGGTGTTCAACTATCCGACGCTCGCGGAGTCGTACAAGGTCGCCGCCCTGGACGCCACGAACAGGCTGCGCCAGATCGACCGCATCGGGGACTGAGCCCGCGCGTCGGGGCCGGGCGTCAGGTCTGTCCGCCCTCCCGCAGTTGTTCGTCGTCGACCACGTGCACCGCGGCCTCCTCGGCGCCTGCCGCTCCGGCGTCGACGCCCCGGTCGGCGGCGATCTCCTCCTTCGTGGTGTCGCCGCGGGTTCCCTCGTCCGGGGCGACCAGGCGGCCCGCGCGGTCGGCGCCGGCCTCGGGGTCGACGGGTTCGCCGTCGCCGCCCGGCAGGTCGCCCACTTCGTCGCCGGCCGGCTCGCTCACCTCGGGGACCTCCTGGCCGAGCCGTTCTTCGAGGGTCTCGCCGGTGTGCTGTTCGGCGGCGGTGGTGCCGTGCTTGGAGACCCCGAGGGGCTTCTCCGGCGGGGAGTAGCCCTCGTCGAGGGTGTCGTCGTAGGTCCGCTCGTCGACGGCGTCCTGAAGGTCGAGCGGTGCGGCGTCCTGCTGTTCCTCGTTGCTTCCGGTGGGCTGGTACGCGTCGTCCGCCATCTGCTCGGAGGGCGTGTGTTCGGTGCCCATGGGTGCCTCCTTCGCTCGCGGGCGTCTGCCGGTCCGGCTCACGCATGTCCTCCTCGCGTTTCCCGTCGCGCGTTCTCCAACCCTGGGAGATCCCATGGCTCTTGAGACCTCAAGAGTGTGGCTATCATCACTCGCACACACGGCGTGACCGTACGGCAACGCAACGGCGTACAGTTCCGCCACCTGTTTCGCCCGCCCCTGCCCCGAGGTCACCCCTCTCCGGTTCGTGGCGTTGTTCCACCTCACCCCCCTCTACGCCGTCGGGGCCGCTTCGCCCCGGCGTCGTGCAAGACGGAAAGCGGCGCGCATGAGCAACAACACGGGCAGAGGGCTGCAGGCCAATGTCCTCGGCACGTTCGACACGGTGGTGATGGCGGTCGCGGGCAGCGCCCCGGCGTACTCGATCGCCGCGATCACGGCGGTTCTCGTCGGCTCGGTGGGCCTGGCCAGTCCGGCCGCGCTGCTGTACTGCGCGATACCGATGCTGGGCATCGCCCTCGCCTTCAGCCGCCTGAGCCGGATCGATGTGAACGCGGGCGCCGGCTACTCCTGGGTGGGGCGGACACTGCACCCCTTCCTGGGCTTCCTCAGCGGCTGGGCGCTGGTGATCTCGACGACCCTGTTCATGGTGGCGGGCTCGCTGCCCGCCGGTTCGATGACGCTCACCCTGTTCGACGAGGAACTCGCGCGCAACACCGCGCTGTCCACGCTGGTCGGCGCCTGCTGGTTCCTGGTCATGCTGCTGGTGGTGCTGGGCGGGGCCCGGCTCACCGTCCGGGCGCAGCTCCTGATCACCGGTGTCGAGCTGGCGATCCTGGCCCTGTTCGCCGTACTCGCCCTCCTGCACTCGACCAACGCCCGCGCCTTCGACTGGTCCTGGCTCGGCTTCGGGCACTTCGACGGGGCCACCGGATTCGCCTCGGGGGCGCTGATCGCCGCGTTCTACTACTGGGGATGGGACGTCACCAGCAACCTCAGCGAGGAGACCCGCGACAGCCGCCGTACCACCGGGCTCGCGGGGCTGATCGGGGTGGGCATCGTCTTCCTGCTGTTCGAGGTGTTCACGATCGCGGTGAACATCGTCCTGTCCTCGGAGCAGATCCACGCCGGCGACGCCAATGTGCTGGCGGTGCTCGGCGAGGAGGTGTGGCCGGGCTGGGGCGGCAAGCTGCTGATCGTGGCGGTCATGCTGTCGACCGTCGCCACGCTGGAGACCACGCTCATCCAGGTCACGCGCTCGCTGTTCGCGATGGGCCGGGACCGCACGATGCCGGCCGCGCTGGGCCGGGTGCACCGCCGGTGGAACACGCCGTGGGTGGCGGTCGCGGTGGTCGGCGTGGTGGCGCCGGCGATGTTCGTCGCCTCCAACGCCCTGGGCACGGTGGGCGACATCCTGGCCGACGCCATCTCGGCGATCGGGCTGCAGATCGCCGTGTACTACGGGCTGACGGGGCTCGCGGCGGTCGTCGCCTACCGCAAGGTGCTGCTGACGTCGGTGGGCACCTTCGTCCTCGGTGGGCTGTGGCCGCTGTTCGGGGCCCTGTTCATGTTCTGGATCTTCGTCGAGTCGCTGGGCGAGCTGAGCGGCTCGGCGATCGCGATCGGCCTCGGCGGTCTGGCGGCCGGGCTGATCCCGATGCTCTGGTACTGGCGGCGGGGCAGCGACTACTACCGCCCCGCCAAGCTGGACGCCACCCGGACCGTCGAGGCGGACTACGTCCCCGCCGGGGGCGGTGGCGACCGAGGTCCCCTCGTCCACGAGGGTCTTCCGACCGACTTCTGAGGGAGACCGGCGATGGCGCGAGGCAACTCCAGACGCGGCTTCACTCCCGACTTCGATCCCGACTGCGGGGACACCCCGCTCACCTGCGCCCGCCAGGACATCGTCATCGGCCGCTGGCAGGGCCTGCGGGAGCTGCTGCGGGCCACCGGGCCCGACTGGCCGGTGCGGGGCCACCGGATCCGGCTGCTCGCCCAGGCCTGCGCGGGCAGTTCGACGGTGGAGTCGTGGCTCGCGGCCGAGCCGCACAGCGGTGACGCACTGGTGCTGCGGGCGGCCACGGAGACGGCCCGGGCGTTCAACGTGGCCATCGCCGCGGGCCGGGGCGTGTCCATCGACCAGCGGCGCGTCGACACCGCGGTGCTGTCGTGCCTCAAGGCCGCCGACGCGTATCCCGACGATCCGACGCCGTGGATCTCGCTGATGTCCGTGGCACGGCTGTATCCGCGAGGAGTACGGCGGCAGGAACTGGGGCGCTGGTGGGACGAGTTGCACGGGCGGGACCCGTACAGCGTGGAGGGTCATCTGCAGGTGCTGCACTACTACTCCGCGCGCTGGCACGGCACCCACGGCCTGATGTACGACTTCGCCCGCGACGCGGCCGGGGTGGCACCGCCGGGCTGCCCGCTGCCGGTGCTCGTGCAGTACGCCCGGGTCGAGGAGTTCCGCTGTGCCCTGGACGCGGCCAAGGGGCAGCATGCCGCCATGGGGCTCGGGCAGCACTGGAACAGCGACGGCGCCGTCAGCGACGTACGCCGCACCTGGGAGCGCTGGATCATGGGCCGCACCGAACAGGGCGTGGCCCCCGGCGAGCTGCGCGACCTCAACTACCTGGCACACGCGGCAAGTCATGCGCGGGCCAATGACATCGCCGGGGCCCTGTTCCGGATGCTGGGGCCGCGCGCCACGCGGGCGCCGTGGGCGTACACCGGCGATCCGGACAAACAGTTCGTCAAGTGGCGCAAGGACGTGGGGGTACGGGGCTGACCGGCGCGGGAGCCGAGGGCGACGCGCCTCTCAGTGCGCGGGCCCGTCGTCCTCTCCGGTACTTGCAAACCATGTGCAGTAAAGGCCGTGGCAGTTCTTGGCCATGGAAAGCACCGCTCCGGGCCACGGGGGACGGAAAAGGCCAGGCCCCCTGTCAGGGTGCGGCGTTGGGCCCGTCCGGCCGGGCGGTGCGCTGCCGCACCATCTCGCGGGCCAGTTCCTCGGTCTCCGTCTCGGGCAGCCGCTCGAATCCGTCCTCGGTGATCACCGAGACGCTGGGGAAGATCCGGCGGTTGATGTCCGGTCCGCCGGTCGCCGAGTCGTCGTCCGCCGCGTCGTACAGCGCATGCAGCGCGGCGAGCACCGCCTCGTGCCGGGACATGCCCGGACGGAACAGCTTCTTGAGCGCCCCTCGGGCATACGGCGAGCCGGAGCCCTCGGCGTGGAAGTCGTACTTCTCGTACGGCCCACCGGTGACCTCGAAGTCGAAGATGCGGCCCCGGGCGCCCTCGGGAGCCTTGGGGTCGTAGCCGGCGAGGAGCGGCACGACGGCGAGGCCCTGCATGGCCTGGCCGAGGTTCTGGCGGATCATGCCGGCCAGGCGGGAGGCCTTCGCCTTGAGCGTCATGGGGACGCCCTCGATCTTCTCGAAGTGCTTCAGCTCGACCTGATACAGCTTCACCATGTCCAGCGCGAGGCCGACGGTGCCCGCGAAGGCGACGGCCGTGTGGTCGTCGGCACAGTGGACCTTCTCCAGGTCCCGCTGGGCGATGAGGTTGCCCATGGTGGCCCTGCGGTCGCCGGCGATCAGCACGCCGTCGCGGTAGGTGAGGGCCAGCACCGTGGTGCCGTGCGGGAAGCGGTCGGGGGCGGCGCGGACGCCGTCGGGGAAGGGGCGGCGCATGGGCAGCAGGGCCGGCCGGTGCGCGGCCAGGAACTCGGTGAAGGAGGACGTCCCCGGAGTGAAGAACTCCTCCCCCAGCCGCCCGTCGTGCTCCCCGCTCGTCATGGCACTCCCCCTCCTGAGTCCGACCGACATCCGGACTCCTACCTGAACCGGACGCCGGGGAAACGCCCTTGGGGATCACAGCGCCCAGGGGCGGATGTCATCCTGCTCCGCCCGCACCCGGCGCCGGGGCGATGCGGACCTCCAGGCCGTGGAGGCGGTGGAGTTCCCAGTCCTGGGCGTAGCGGGGCGCTTGGTGGCCGGGGAAGGACAGGGCGCCGACCGGGATTGTCCGTGTGGTGCGCAGGATCTCGGCCGTGGTGGTGTTGGCGTTGTTGCCGCTGATGGCGCCCGAGGCGCAGCCGGTGTAGTAGGCGACGGGGATGGCCTCGTCTCCGGTGAGCAGGCACGGCGCGCGCACGCCGAGCCGGTTGAGTTCGGCGGCGGAGCGGGCCCAGTCGACACGGGCGGCGGTGGTGCGGTCCACGGTGCGGTCCAGGACGATGTACTGCATGACCAGATGCCCGGCCGACGCGAGCGCGACGACGGCGGCGACCACCGGTCGCGGGCGGCCGTTCGGGCGAGTGGCCAGGTGGAGCAGCGCATCGGCGACGGGAAGGGCGAGGAGGGCGTAGGCGGGCAGGAGGAAGCGGGGGGCCGCGTAGCCGATCAGGAACAGATAGGGGAAGGCGACCGTCGCGGCGCAGGCCAGCGGGACCACTGTGCGGGCGGTGCGTCCGGCCCGGACCGCGATGACCAGGGCGTAGGCGGCGAGCAGCGGCAGCACCAGCCACCAGGCGTAGACGGCCGGGCCGGGCGTCGGCACGTCGCACGGCCGGCACAGGGCGCGGCCGACCAGACTGCGCAGCTGGTCGTCGACGGCGAGGTTCCAGCCGAGGTCGCCCTGGATGCGAGAGGCCTCGTTGAGCCGCTCCCGAAGGCCGCCGTAGCTGACGTACGCCTCGATCACCCACTGGATGCCACCCGCCGCCAGGCCCGTGACGAGGGCTGCGCCAAGCCGCCAGTGCCGTGCCACCGCCGCGAGGACGAGCAGCGGCAGCGTGACCCAGACGGCGTCGGTCGGCCGCATCCACGCCATCAGCAGGGCACCGGCCAGGACGCCCCACAGGGCCCACCGGTCGAAGCGGTCGGCGCGGGCCCGTAGGAAGCAGCCGACGCAGAGCAGGGCGCCGAACGCCACCCAGAGGTTGGGCATGGCCTGCGGGCCGTAGAAGAGGGTCACCCACAAGGTGGCGAAGAAGACGCCCGCGCCGGCCAGGACCCGGGCCGGGAACAGTCCGCGCCAGACACGCAGGACCAGGTACAGGGCGAGCCCGGAGAGGACGGCGAGGTAGACCCGCAGCAGGATCGTGGACGACGACCAGGAGGCGACGGGCCACACCAGCAGCGGGACGCCACGCGCGCGTGGGGCGCTGAAGAACGCGGCCGGCGCGTCGTCGGCGACCTGGCTGACGTACACGATCTCGTCCCAGCCGAGGCCCATCGCGGGCCGTACGAGGAGGAGCTGGAGGAGTGTGAAGGCGGCGGCCACCGCAGCGAGCAGAATGTCGCCGCGCGCCCGCCCCGACCTGCCGGACACGAGCACCCCGTCGCGCCGTCCCGCACCGACGGGCATGGGCCGTGTGCCCTGGGTCATCGTCCACTCCTCACCCCTACGAGCCGTAGGGCCTCTGAGCCCCACAGCCCGAGGAGTTGGACGGGCGGGGAACGGGCAATGATTAAAACATTGCCAAGCTAACCCGTGAGGGCTGGGTGTGCCGCACGCTGTTCGGCCAGGCGAATGACGGGTGCGACACTCTGGTGGTGACCCTGACCTTCGACGACCTCCTCGCCCGCGCCCGGTCCCTCCCCCGGGCCGGCCGTCGCGCCGTCCTCGGTATCGCCGGCAGTCCCGGGGCGGGCAAGTCGACGCTCGCGGAGCGCCTGGTGCGGGAGTTGAACGGTGGCGGGGATCCGTGGGTCGCCCATGTGCCGATGGACGGGTTCCATCTCGCCGACGTCGAGCTGGAGCGGCTCGGGCTGCGGGATCGCAAGGGCGCGCCGGACACGTTCGACGCGGCGGGGTACGCGGCGCTGCTGCGGCGGCTGCACGAGGATGCCGACACGGTGTACGCGCCCGGCTTCGAGCGGGTTCTGGAGCAGCCGATCGCCGGGGCCGTCCCGGTGGCGCCGACCGCCCGGCTGGTGGTGACCGAGGGGAACTACCTGCTGCTGGGCACGGGCGCGTGGGCCCGGGTGCGGCTGGAGCTGGACGAGGTGTGGTTCTGCGAGCTCGACGAGGAGGAGCGGCTGCGGCGGCTGATCGCGCGGCACGAGGAGTTCGGCAAGTCGCACGAGCAGGCGGTGGCCTGGGTGATGCGCTCGGACCAGCGCAACGCCGAGTTGGTCGCCCGGACGCGGGACCACGCGGACCTGGTGGTGCCGGTCACGGCGGTGCCCGCCCTGCGCTAGGGGGTTGTTCAGAGGGCCCCGTGCGGTGCCGGTGCCGGTGCCGCGAGGGCGCGTGCCGGGCGCCGCGGGTGCTCTGCGGGACCCCCCCTGAACAGTCCCGGGCCGCCGACGGCGCCTGCGGGGCGGTGAGCGCCGGTCTACACGGGCCGCAGCGTCAGTTCCGGCTCGCCGTGCGCGTCGCCCGCCGGCTCGCCGATCACGGCGGTGAAGGACTCGGTGCGGACTGTCAGGTCCGATCCGTCGGAGGCGAAGGCGGGTGCGAACGGGCCCGCCGGTCCGTAGCGCACGGCGAAGACGTGCAGGTCCTGCGGGGCGCCGGGGGCCGGTTCGGCCTCCAGGGCCGTCGAGGCGATCAGGTGGCTCCAGCCCAGGTCGGGGTTGCCGTAGCCGCGCGGGTCGGCCGCCAGGGCGAAGGCCGCCTCTTCCTGGGTCCGCTCGGCGCGGGCGTCGAAGTGGTCCACGCGGTCCGCCTCGGGATGGGTCAGCCGGAGCTCTCCGGCCGCGGTGACCTCGCCTGACGCGGTCCGGCGCACCCGGTCGCCGTCGTCGGTGGCGTACGGCAGGCCGGCGAGCAGGTAGGGCGCTGAGGGGAGTCGCTCCAGCGCGACCGTCGTCCACAGGCTCGTGCCGTCGGTGACATACAGGGACCGCACATGGCGCAGGACGTGGTCGCGGCCCACGACCGGCTTGGTGACCAGCTTGGCCGTCAGGCCCTCCGTGCGCACGTCCCGCACGCGGACCTCGCCCATCGGGCGGCAGTGCAGGAAGCCGTCCGTGACCGGGCCGAAGCCGTGCTGCCGGTTCACGGCGGCGGGGAGGTAGTAGGTGCCGGCCGCCTCGAGAAGCGACGGGGTCATACGGTCGTCGAAGGCCACCGAGACCGTGCCCGCCCGGAGTTGGTGGCGGGCCGGGGTCGGGGACGGTGTGCGGTGCCAGCGGGTGGTGTCCTGGATCTGCCAGACCAGCATCCAGGCGAAGTGCCCGTCGACCGCGCCGTCCGCTTTCACGGCGTGCCGGCCCCAGCGGGTGTCGCCCCGGTAGCGGCCGAGGTCGGAGCCGATGCGCCGGCTGAAGTAGCGCAGGCCCAGGACGGATTCGAAGCCGCTGTGCTGCTCGCTGTAGCGCGGGCCGCCGTTGTCGAAGCCTCCGGTGGTCAGGCGGGCGTCGATGTAGCGGGCGAGCGCGTCGCCGTCCTCGGCGAAGACGTCCTCGCCGCTGACCCGGTGGGCCTGGGCGAGGAAGGACAGGGAGATCGGGCCGTAGTTGTTGTCGTACGCCCCGCCGTGCTCGGGCGGCAGCAGGGCGCCCCGGTCGCGCACCCGGTGGGCGCGGATCTCGTCCTCGTACAGGCGCAGGGCGCGCCGGCGCACCGCTGCGCGGTCAGGGGCGGGCAGGTGGCGGGCCAGCATCAGTCCGCCGACCACGCAGCCGATCGCCTGGTTGCCGGCCTCCTGCGGGTTGAAGAAGGTCGCCTCGGTCAGCCAGCGCCAGTATCCGCGGGCCGTGTCGAGGAGCTCGGCGCGCTGTGCGTCGTCGACCAGACCTTCGGCCGCGTCGAGCAGGTTCACCGCCTGGAGCAGCGCCCACACCGTGCTCGGCCAGTCGCCGATGGGGTGGGCTCCGGCCGCGAGGGTGTAACGGGCGTACGGCAGACCGGAGTCGCGGACCCTGAGGTTCGGATATCCAGGGTTGTCGTCGACGTAGACCCGCTCGCGCAGATGGAACGCGAGGCTGCGGCGGACCGCCTCCGGCAGTCGGTCGTCCTTGGTGCGCTGCCAGGCGAAGGCGAGCAGTGAGGTGATGCCGAGGGAGGTGTCGCCGATGTCGTCTACGCAGTCGGGGTGTTCGAGGTTGCCCTCGGGGGTGAGGCGCGCGAGGGCCTGTTCGGTGACGTCGGCGAGGACGGCGTCGTACGCCTCCGGGGTGTCCGGCAGGTCGTGCAACGCGCCGAGCTGGCGAGGGAGGTGCAAGGAGATCAGCCCTTCATGCCTGAGAGGTGGCGCGCAGCGTGAGGGTCACTGTCTGCGGTCCGTGCCCACCGAGGTAGACACGGTTCCCGGTCGTCGCGTCGGTGCCGCCGACCACGGTGTAGTACTGCCCCGGGTCGTAGCGCAGTACGTCGCTCCGGTCCGGTGCGGCGAGCGGTTCACCCGTCTCGACGGCGGCCTCGACCCGGATCTCGTCGTCGCCGACGCGGTAGGTCAAAGGCTCGGTCGTCAGGCACCAGCATCCGTCGCCGAGCGGTACGGCGCCCTGCGGCTCGCCGCCCGACCGGAAGGTCAGTTCGAGGGCCCAGGGCACCGCTGGGCCGCTGATGTTGATCCGCAGGTCGGCCCCGTCCTCCCGCAGGTCGACCTCGACTCGGGTCGTGTGGGAGACCTCGTCCTGAGGGCGGTCGGGGAAGGCCATCGCCGCGGAGAAGCGGCCCTCGTCCACCAGGCGGTAGGCGCCGTCGTCGCGCCTGAGGTCCTTCGGGAGCGGCTGGTAGTAGGCGGTTGTGAGGGTTTGGGTGAGCCGGTACCGGTTGTCGGCGAGCTGTTCCATGTCGGCGGCGCGGAACGGGCCCAGGTCGAAGAACACCCGCGAGAGGCGGACCGCGTCGAGGACGGCGTCGCCGGCGAACATGCGCAGGAAGGTGGGGTTGCAGGCGAGGCCCGAGCGGATGCGCCGGTGCTCGGGCACGTCGGAGCCGCCGTACACCACCGTGTGCGCTGTGGCCGAGGCGCGTGTGGCGAGGCGTGCGGTGGTGAGGTACCGGTGGCGCGGGAGTGTCTGCGCGGCCGGGGCCGGCAGGGCGCGGCACAGGTCCGGAGTGAGGAGGGTCTGGGCGAGCAGGTCGGGGTCGTCGATGCCGTCGGCGGCCGCCAGGCGGGCCGCGCGGGCGAAGTCGCCCCGGCCGGTGCGGATCGCGAGCAGCCGGTAGTGCGGCAGGTAGGGCCACAGCGGGAACGAGAGCTTCTGGTCCTGGCGGCGCGAGTGGACGGTCTCCACCGTGCCGTCCGGCCTGATCAGGTCCAGGGTCGTGGCGAGGTTGCGTTCGACGGCGTCCAGCAGGTCGGTACGCCCGAGCACCTCGGCCAGCAACAGCAGCGCCGGGTTGGTCACGATGGACGCGTAGACGGCGCTGCGTTCCGAGTACAGGCCCTCCGCGTCGATGTCGACGCCCTCGGCGAGCCACTCCTCGACGCGGTCGAGCAGCCGCTTGTCCGGGAACGACCGGTGCAGCCGGGCCAGTGCCGCGCACAGCTCCCAGCGGTGGTTCGGGGTGTGCACGCCACCGGTCAGGAGACTGCCGGAGGCGGCGTCGGCGATCTCGGCGAGCGCGGCCGTGACCTCGCGCAGTTCCGGCCCCGCGCCGGCGGCGAGGACGTGCGTGTCGCACACATCGTTGACGGTGAACGCGGAGTCCGGCGGTGACTGCACGTTGTCGCCGCCGGCGAAGAGGCCGGTGGTGGTCTGCACGGCCCGCAAGGCGCCCAGGTGGGTCATCGCGGCGGCGACGGCCTGTCCGCTGCCGTGCAGTGCCGAGTCCGGGGAACGGTACGCCGCGACCAGGGTCTTCACCCGGCGCGCCAGACCACGGTGCGGCACACCGGCGAGTTCCTCGTCGGGGCCGGCCGCCAGCGGGGCGGCCGACCGGTCGGCGGCGCGGGCCGCCGCGCGGACGAACTCGTGGTCGAGCGGGTTGGGCAAGGTCAATCCTTCAGTCCGGCGTTGATGTCGGCGTTCATGACGTAACGCTGGAACACCAGGAAGACGACGATCAGCGGAATCATGGTGATGACCGAGCCGCCGAGCACCACCGACCAGTTGATGTTCTGCGCGCCGACGAGGCTCTGGATGCCGATCTGCACGGTGAACTTGTTGGGGTCGTTGAGCATCAGCAGCGGGAAGATGTAGTCGTTCCATCGCCACTGGAACGACAGGATGGCGAGGGTCAGCATGATGGGCCGGGAGATCGGCACCATGATCCGCAGGAAGATCGACAGTTCACGCGCCCCGTCGATGCGGGCGGCCTCGATGAGCTCGTCGGGGACCGTCAGGAAGAACTGGCGGAACATGAAGCATCCGGTCGCGGTGAGCAAGGCCGGGACGATGATGCCGGCGAGCGAGTTGTACAGGCCCAGGTCGCGGACCACCAGGAACTGCGGGGCGAGCATGACCTCGCCCGGCAGCATCGTCGTGGCCAGGATGCAGATGAAAAACACCTTGAGCCATTTGTTGTCGTACTTGGCCAGCGCGTACCCCGTGCAGCAGCTGACTCCCACCGTGAGGATCGTCGCGATCACACACACGATGGCCGTGTTGATGAAGTACTGGGAGAAGTTGGCGCCGTCCCACGCTGCCTTGTAGCCCGACAGGGTGGGGTCGTCCGGAAACAGCGACAGCGAGGAGAACAGGTCTCCCGCCGGCTTGAAGGAGCTGAGGACGAACCACAGCACCGGAAACCCGTAGACGGCCGCCAGGACCCACAGCAGTGTCGTCGCGGGCACCGCGCGCCGAAGCCCGCCGCCGGCCGCGCCGCGGGGCCGCTTCTTGCGGACAGCCCGTCCGGGCTCGGCGTCGACCTTGCGTGGCATGTCTGTGGTTGTCATCGGTTCTCCACCCGCCGGTTGACCATCAGCTGGATGATCGCGACGGCCATCAGGATGAGCATGAGCACGAACGACGCGGCGCTCGCGTAGCCGATCTGGCCCGATTTGAAGCCGGTCTGGTAGATGTACTGGACAAGCAGGTTGTTCGACGTTCCGGGTCCGCCGTTGTTGAGGGAGGCGAACAGCGGGTACTCCTTCATCCCGTGGATCGTGTTGAGCAGGATGACGATGAAGGAAGTCGGCGCGATGCTCGGCAGGGTGATGCTGATGAACTGGCGCCACGGACCGGCGCCGTCGAGGGCGGCCGCCTCGTAGTACGACTGCGGTACGTTCTTGATCGCCGCGATGAACAGCAGCATGGAGAAGCCCGTCCAGGCCCAGGATGCCGCGACCACCACCACGATCAGCGACAGGTCCGCGTTCGACTGCCACGGAACGGCACTTCCGCCGAGCTTCTCGATGAGGTAGTTGACCAGTCCGAAGTTCTCGCCGAACAGCCACCGCCACAGGACGCCCACGACGATGGGGGACAGCAGCCACGGGATGAAGAAGAAGACGCGGGCGACCGACACGCCCTTGGCGTGCTTGCTCACCAGCACATTGGCGATGAGCAGCGACAACACGAAGTTCAGCGGAACGAAGAGCACGGTGTACAGCAGCGTCCGGGTCAGCGCGTCGAAGAAGGTGGAGTCCCCGAACAGGTTGCTGTAGTTGTCCAGTCCGACGAACTGGAACGCCCCGATGCCCGTGTAGTTCGTGAAGGAGTAGACGAGCCCGATCACCGCCGGCCAGACGAAGAACAGCGCGAAGAGCACGACATTGCCCGCGATGAGGACGAGCGGCGCGACGGTGTACTTACTGCGTCTCCTGGGCGGGCTCGCGGACACGGCCGAGGCGCGTTTTGTCATCTTCCTGACTCCGTGCTGGTGGAATGGATTGCTGTGGGCTCAGGCCATGAGCCCGGCATCACGTGGGCGCCCAGGGCCGGGCGGCGCGTCTGGACCCCGCCGCCCGGCCCTGTGGTCTACGACGCGCCGCCGACCTGCTGGTTGTAGCCGGCCACGATGTTCTCCAGGGCCTTGTCGGCCGACTGCTGGCCGTTGATCGCCTTGCCGAGCTCCGTCTTGGTCGGGTCCTCGGTGAGGGTCTTGCCCTTCAGCGCCCAGTTCGTCTGCGCGGTGTTGAAGTAGCCGGAGATCGGGTCGTAGAGCGGGATCGACTCGTTGTAGAGCTTGAACGCCGCCTGCGCCGCCTCGGACTTGAAGGGGTACTTCGGGTTCAGACCGCTCTCGACGGGCAGGAACCCGGACGCCTCGCACAGCGCCTGGTAGTGGGCCGGCTCGTACAGCCAGGACAGGAACTTCTCCGCGGCGGCGGCCGCGTCGCCGTTGTTGTTGAAGCCCACCGTCATGCCGCCGCTGTTGACGTCGCTGGCCTGCACCGGCTCGGCGGGAGTCGGGACGCTCGCCCACTCGAACTTCGTGATGCTCTCCGCGTAGGCGGCGACCTGCCACACGCCGGACCAGTAGGCGACGACGTCACCGCTCTGGAACATGGCCGACGGGTCGGCGCCGCTGGTCCACACCGACTTCGGCATGGTCTTGTCGTCGTTCCATCCGACGAAGGTGTTCACGGCCTTCTTGGTCGCCGCGTCCACCGAGAACTTGCCGGAGTCGTCCGCGTGGACGTACTTGCCGCCCATCTCGTACACCATGGCGCGCAGCCGGGACGGCGACTGGTCGAAGGTCAGGGAGTACTTGGCGTTGGTCTTCTCCCGGACCTCGTTCGCAGCCTTGATGAACTCGGTCCAGGTCCAGGTCTTGTCGGGCGAGGTCGGGTAGTCGACGCCGGCCTTCTCGAAAAGCGACTTGTTGATGAACATGCCGGACGCGGTGACGTCCGAGGGGATGGACAGCACCTTCCCGGACGAGTCCTTGGCGACGAAGTTGCCGTTGATCTTGTTGCTCTTCTTGTCGGCGATGGAGCGGAGGTCGATCAGCTTGTTCGCCCAGATCGGGTCCAGCTTCGGCACCGACGCCACGTCGGGCAGGGAGTTCGCCTGCGCGGCGTTGCGCAGCTTCGCGTCGTAGCCGTCGTAGGGGATGTTGACGAGCTTGATGTCGACGCCGGCTTCCTTCTTGTACTGCGCCACCATCTTCTTCCAGCCCGCGTCCTGCCCCGGAACCGTGGAGATCCAGAACGTCAGCGACTTGGAGGTTCCGCCCGAGCCGGAATCCGACCCGCAGGCGGAGAGCAGCAGGGCACCTGCCGTGGCCACGGCAGCGAGGGGAGCCAGGCGGCGTATGCCGCCGCGGCCGAGTCGGCGGGAGCGCCGCACACCCACAGTGGTCATCTTCGATCCCTTTTCGTCATAGGGGACGGAGCACGGCGCCGACCGAGGCGGCACAGGTGCATTTTGCAGGAAATTTCGCTTTCCGGGGGGGGCACGGCCTCGCCCGGCCGCATCGCCGCCTCGACGGGTGGGATCCCCGGCCATGAGGGCCGTCGTCGCACGAGCACGCCCTCGTGCGGCTGCCGTACTTCGCGTACGGGCGGGAGGCTCACCCGGAGTCGGCGTCCCGGCCGACTCAGAAAGCGCTTGTCCGGACATTGGCAGATCGAGTCGGAGGCCGTCAATGCTTCGCCCCCGCGGTCTCGGTCACGGTTTGGACTCCTCGGGTGACCGCGAGCCGGGCGGCACCCACGACGGTGCCGAGATCGCCGACCGTGCTGCTGACGACTTCGGTGGGCCAGCTCAGCCGGGCGAGTTCCGCCCGCACACCGGGCAGCACCTGCGGATCCGCCCCGGTGCTGCCGCCGAGCACGATGAGCCCCGGGTCCAGTACGGCGGTCACGGCGGCGGCGAGACGGCCGACGTCGGTGGCGTGTCGGCCGATCACGGCGCGGGCCGCCGCCCGGCCCTGACCCGCCAGGGCGAAGAGCTGCTCGGCGGTGCGCGGGCACGGCCCGTCCTCGTCCGGCCAGGCCTCGGCCGCCCGCCGCAGGAGCGAGCGGGCGCCGATGTACTCCTCCAGGGCCTCGTGGCGCGGCTCGCGGCCGTCGTCCCAGGGGTAGGGCAGCCGGGCCAGCTCACCGGCGGCGCCGTTGGCTCCGCGCAGTACCTGGCCGCCGACCACGATGCCGAGGCCGATACCGACGCCGATCCGCAGGTAGCCGAAGGTGTGCCGGCCGCGCGCGGCGCCCTCGTGCAGTTCGGCGAGCGCGGCGCAGTTGACGTTGTTCTCGAGGTGGAGGGGAACGCCCGGCGGCAGGGCGACGGCCATGGCGTCGAAGACGGGGCCGGCCTTGGCCGTGGCGGGGCGCATCCGGGCGCCCTCCTTCTCGCGTGCGGTGACGTCGCCGACGGCGACGACGACGGTGCGCAGCGGGGCGCCGGCGGGCAGCGCGACGAGTGCCTCGCGCACCACCTCGGCGGCCTCCTCCCGGGTCCCGGTGGCCTGGGCGAGCAGGGTGCCGTCCAGGGCGCAGCCGCGCGCCCGGGTGAGGGCGGGGCCGAGGTCCACGGCGAGCACCGCCCCGGCGGCAGGCCCGAGGCCGTACACGGCGGCGGTGCGGCCCGTGCCGCCGGAGGCGGTGCCGGAGTGGGCGGCCAGCCGGGCGCTCTCCAGCTCCGCGACGGCGGCGGACACGGTGGGCTTGGACAGGCCCGCCAGGCTCGCGAGCTGCGGCCGGGTCGCACTGCCGGCCGCGGCCAGCACGGCGAACACCGCACGCGCGCTCTCGCTCAGGTCCATGCTCTCCCCAGGTGGTGCGGCGGCGGCCGGGCAGCGGCGGAGAGGTCCGGGCGCGCTCTCGCACCGCCCGGCACGCGGTCTCGCGCACCGGACAAAGGCCCCAGTGGCTCCTGCCCCAGCCGCGACTTCGTCCGACCGTGGGCACCGCCACCGAGAACCTTCGTCCGCACGCCGCGAGCACGCACCGGACGACACGGGAACGCACCCGGACTCCCCCGGCCCCTCCAAGGGTCGCCAAGGTCGTTCGGCATCGGGTTTCCGCGCCTCTTGACGCGCACCCTACTTCGTTAGTTAACTTCCTAACGAAGTGCACGGTACTCGCCTGCCGTGTTCCGCACGAGGCCCGTCCCGGGGCTTCCCGATTCTTCAACACCCGTTTTCGAAACACGGTTCGCCCGCCGTCATCGCGCTGCGCAACGATGAAAGAGGACCCGTGCAGGAAACGACGCCCCTCGTGGTCGGTATCGACGTGGGCGGCACCAAGACGCATCTCCGCGCCCGTGCGGGGGACGCCCTGATCGCCGATCACGTCCGCACCAGCAGCGGCTGGCGGCCGCACGACCCGGTGGCCGCCGCGGGCTGGCTGGCCGCGCTGGTCGCCGACGCCCTGCCGAGGGGCAGCCGCCCGTCCGCGCTCGCCGTGGGCGGGCACGCCTGTGAGACACCCCGCCAGTGCGCCCAGCTCCGCACCGCCCTGCAACTCCACTTCGACGCGCCCGCGCTGGTGGTGGGCGACGCCGAACTGCTCGTTCCCGCCGCCGGGTTGGACAAGGGGGTCGGCCTGGTCGCCGGCACCGGGTCCGTCGCGGTGGGCAGGCTGCCGGACGGCACCCCGGTCCAGGTCGGCGGCTGGGGCGCGGCCCTCGGCGACGAGGGCGGCTCGGCCGGTCTGGTCCGCGAGGCGGCACGGGCCGTATGGGCGGCGCACGACCTCGGTGAGGAGCCCGACGCTCTCGCGCGCGGGCTCCTCGACGCGTTCCAGGTCGCCGAAGTGCCCGCCCTGGGCGCGGCGTTGGAGAGCGCCCAGGACATCTCCGCTCAGCGGGGCCGGCACGCGCCGGTGGTGTTCGCGGCCGCCGAGGCCGGTTCGCCGCTCGCGCGCGCGGTGATCGACGAAGGCGGCCGCTCCCTGGCCGCGCTGGTCGGGCAGCTCGCCTCGCGCGGGGTCCCGGTGGACGACGTCGTGGTGGCGGGCAGCACGATCCTCGCGCAGTCCGTCCTGTACGAGGCGTTCGCCGCCGCCCTCGCCGACTGCGCACCGGGGGCCACGCCACGGCCCCTGGAGGTGCCGCCGGTCGACGGGGCCGTAGCGCTCGCCCGTTCACTTGTGTGACACCTGCCGGACGCCGGGCCATCCCGAGTCCGACACAACTCGCCCGTAGATCTTCGCTCGTAAGACTCGATCCTTTGCGCCTGATCAGTCTCCCGCGCACCGGACGGTCGAGTCGATTACCTCGATCCTCTTCCGGCCGTAGAGCCGTAGACCTTCGAAAGAGGCACGCATGCCGTCACCCGCCGAGGGCCACGCCACCCCGTCCATCAACAGAAGGCGCTTTCTCACCGCCTCCGTCGGAGGCGGCGCGGCCCTGCTGGCCGTCCCCGCCGTCGCCGGCTGGCTCCCCGCCGCCGACGCCAAGGCCGCCACGAACACCGCCGCGTTCGTCGACGACTACAAGACCAACGTCGTCGAGAACCAGACGCCCGAGACCAACGCGGTGGTCCGGATCCTCGGCGGCTTCGCGCACGTGTGGAAGACCGGCGGCGCCTGGGACACCGGCACGCCGCTGATGCCCGAGGTGCTGCGCGCCAACATGCGCTACAGCGCGGACATCACGTCGCGGCGCACCGAGGCGGAGGCGAAGCGGGCGTTCATCACCGACCGCCAGCACCAGAGTTACTCCGTGATCGACGGGCTCGGCCCGCTGGCCGAGCTGTACAAGGAGGGCGCCAAGGCGGTCACCTCCATCACCAGCGCGCCGGACGGCACCCCCGCGGGCAAGATCAGCGACTCGGTGCCCGCCGACGCCCCGGCCGGATCCGCGACCGGCGCGGGGGCGACCGACTCGGAACTCGGCCAGGTCGCCGCCCTGGTCAACACCGTGCGTGGCCCGTTCGCCTCCAGCAACCCGGCCAAGTTCACCTTCCAGTACCCGCGTCCGTGGCGCATGAACGAGGACAGCGAGGTCGTCGACACCGGGCGCACGGACCCGTTCGGCTTCCCGGTGTACGACTCGAAGGTGGTCGTCGCCCCGCAGTTGCTGCGCCAGCGCTCCACCGACCCGGCCGAGGACGGGGGTTACCCCAGCGGTCACACCAACGCCATCCACCTCGCGGCGCTGGCCTACGCGTACGCCGTGCCCGAGCGCTTCCAGGAGCTGGTGACCCGGGCGTTCGACCTCAGCCACGACCGCATCGTCTCCGGCATGCACTCCGCGGTCGACGTCATCGGCGGCCGCGTCATGGCCACCGCCCTGGCCGCCGCCGCGCTGGCCGACCCGGCGAACGCCGAGCTCAAGGCCGCGGCACGGGCCCAGGCCCTCGCCTACTTCCAGGAGCGGACCGGCACGACGGCCGACACCCTGTACGACTACGCCCACTCGGCCGGCACCGACACCGACCCGTACGCCGACCGGGACGCCAACGCCCGTACGGTCGAGCCCAAGTTGACGTATGCGCTGAAGCGGCAGGGCCGCGACACGCCCCTCACCGTGCCGAAGGGCGCCGAGGTGCTGCTGGAGACGCGGCAGCCGTATCTGACGGCGGCCCAGCGCCGCGAGGTGCTGCGCACGACCGCGCTGCGCGCCGGGTACGTCCTGCTGGACGGCCCCGAGCAGTGGGGCCGGCTCGACCTGTTCGCGGCGGCGGACGGTTACGGCGCCTTCGACTCCGACGTGACCGTCACCCTGGACGCGGCGGCCGGCGGCTTCGGCGCGGCGGACACCTGGCGCAACGACATCCGCGGCGAGGGCGGTCTGACCAAGCGCGGCACCGGCACGCTCACCCTGACCGGGCACAACCGGTACCACGGCGGCACGGCCGTCGAGTGCGGCGCGCTGGTCGCCGGGTCCGCGGGCGCGCTGGGCCAGGGCGACGTGCGGGTGACGGGCGGCACGCTGCGCGCGGACAAGGTGCTGCGGGTGCGCGGCTCGTACGTCCAGAAGGGCGACACGCGGCTGGAGCTGCTGCTGCGCAAGAACCACGGTCCGGCGCTCGAGGTCTCCCGCCGGGTCCTGCTGGGCCGGGGCTCCGTGCTGTCGCTGCGGCTCGACGCCGAGCGCCCGCCGGTCGCGGGGTCCACGGTGCCGGTGATCGAGGCGCGGCGGCTGCGCGGCCGGTTCCACCGGGTGGAGCTGAACTCCGACACGCTGCGGGCCGTACCCGTCTACACGACGGAAGGTCTGTCGGTACGACTCCTGAAGCGGTAACGACGTCCCGGGCGGGAGCTGATGCAGAGTAGGCCCATGGGCCGGCTCCTGATCAGCTTCCGCCGACTCGGGGCCGACGGCGCCGTGGAGCGGATGATGACGCTCGAACAGCAAGCGGCCCCGGCCTCGGACACGCCCCCCGACGCCCGCCCCGCGCGGCGGCCCCTCGGGCGCCTGCTCGTGCCCCTCCTGGTGGTCGTGCTGCTGGGCCAGATGGCCGTCGCGATGGTCACGACCGCGGTCCAGCAGACGCCGACGATCGACGAGCCCGTGTACGTCGGCACGGCGGCCGAGTACCTCCACGAGCACCGCGTGTTCCACAACCCCGAGCATCCGCCGCTGGGGAAGCTGGTCATCGGCGTGGGGGTGGCGCTCGCCGATCCGTGGGTCGATCCCTCGTTCACCGGCGATCAGGGCCGGTTGGGACGGCATCTGCTGTACGAGTCCGGCAACGACCCCTGGCGCCTGATGCTGTTCGCCCGGCTGCCCGTGATCGCCCTGACGCTCGCCTTCGGGCTGGTCGTGTTCGCCTTCGCCCGTGAACTGGCCGGACCGGTGGGCGGACTGCCGGCGCTCGGGCTGTACGCCTTCTCCCCCGACGTCATCGCACACGGCTCGCTCGCGACGCTGGACGTGCCTGCGTCCGGGTTCGTGCTGACGGCGGTCTGGCTGCTGTGGCGGGCCCGTCACCGGCCGCGGCTGTATGTGCCGTTGGCCGGGGCGGCCCTGGGGGCGGCCCTGGCGACCAAGATGAGCACGCTGGCGGCGGTGCCGGTGCTGGCCGCGCTCGCGGGGCTGTCGGTGTGGTGGGCGCGGGCGCCCTCCGGGTCCCGTCGCCGGGCGCTAGGCCGGGCCGCCGTCGGCGCGGGCGCCGTGACGCTGGTCGCGATCGCCGTCGTGTGGGCGTCGTATCTGGTGGTCGATCCGCGGCTGCGCTGGGCGCCGGAGCAGCCCGCCCCCGTGGTGCGCGGGCTGCGCGGGCTCGCCGTGGAACTGCTGCCGTTCCCTGAGGCCTACCGGGACGGGATGCGGGTCCAGTTCCGCTTCGAGAACCATCCGTGGGAGGGCTTCCTGTTCGGGCGGCTCTACACGGGCTCGCTCTGGTACTACCTGCCGGCCGCGCTGCTGGTGAAGACACCGCTCGGCATGCTCGTCCTGTGGGTCGCAGGCGCCGTCACCGTGGTGGCCGTGCGGCGGCTGCGGCCCGTGGCGCCGTATCTGCTGCTCCCGGCCGCCGTGCTGCTGGGCGCGGCCATGCTGGGCTCGCGGGACTTCGGCACCCGCTACGCCGTCTTCGTGCCGATGTTCCTGGCAGTGGCGGCCGGTTGTGTGCTCGCGGTGCGATGGCGATGGGCGCCGGTCGCGGCCGGCGTACTGGTGTTGTTCGTCGCGGTGAGCTCGCTGCGGACGTACCCCTACTATCTGCCGTACTCCAACGAGGCGTTCGGCGGTCCGGCCAAGACCCATCTGCGGCTGCACGACTCGAATGTGGACTGGGGCCAGGACCTGGGCAGGCTCGCCGACCGGCTACGCGAGCGGTACCGGGGCGAGCGGATCTGGCTGGTGTACAAGGGCAGCGGGGTGCCGTCCCACTACGGGATCCGCGCCGCCGATCCCCGCGAGGTGCCCGTCGGCGAGGTGCGCGGACTGCTCGTGGTGTCCGATTCGTCCGTGGCCAAGGCGACCGGGAGGCTGGCCGAACTGATCGACAGCAGTCGGCCGATCGACACGGTCGGTCATTCGATCACGATCTACCGCCGTTGACCGTGGGCACCGGAGCGGCCCTGGCCGACACGGTGCGTGAGCTATGTTGAGGCACTGTGGGAGACAAACGAGGCGCACCGGAGCCATCCCTTCAGCAGGCACGCGCACAGGCATCCGCCATCACCTCGGGAAAGGCGGTCCCGGAGACCGAGGCTTCGCCGACTTCCCAGCTCAGGACGCTCTTCGACCGGCCCCGGCTCTCCCCCGGGCAGCGGCGTATCGCCCAGTACCTGATCGAGCACATCACCGAGGCCGCGTTCCTGTCGATCACCGATCTCGCCGACCGGGTCGGGGTCAGCCAGCCGTCCGTGACCCGCTTCGCCGCGGCGGTGGGCTTCAGCGGTTACCCCGCGCTACGGGAGAAGCTCCAGGCGATCGCCCTGGGCACCCTGGCCGGAGGTCCCGTCGCGGCGGACGAGAACGGTGCCAACGAGCTCCAGGCCGCCGTGGACGCCGAGATCGAGAGCCTGGAGAACCTGCGGCGCGACTTCGCCGACCCCGGCCAGGTCATCGACATCGGCCGCAAGCTGTCGCAGTCGACCCCGCTGACCGTCCTCGGGCTGCGCATCTCGGTGTCCCTCGCCGAGTACTTCGCCTACGCCGCCCGCCGCATCCACCCCGACGTACGGCTGGTGACCCGGGGCGGCAGTGTCGCCTACGACGCGCTGCTCCAGTCGCGCGAGGCCGGCGGCACCTGGGTGCTGGCGTTCTCCATGCCCCGGCACGCGCACGAGACCCTCACCGCCGTGCAGGTCGCGCGGGGCGCCGGGCTGCGGGTCGCCCTGATCACCGACCTGGCGCTCGGGCCGGTGGCCGACTCGGCCGACGTCGTCTTCGCCACCGGCACCGGATCGCGGCTGGTCTTCGACTCCTACGCCGCGCCCGGCGTGATGGCCGCCGCGCTGCTGCAGGCCATGACCGACGCCGACCCGGAGCGGACGCAGGCGCGGCTCGAGGAGTACGAGCACCTCTCCGACCAGCACCAGTTCTTCCTCCGGGACTGATCCACTCGGGTCAAAGCACGCCACACCGCCAGCATTCACAACAAAGCGCGCATGAATGTTTTCATACGCCTTGAAAAGAAGACGGCATATATAAATACTGCAACACGCAACATCCGCCCGCCGAAAGCAGCCGGTCCGCTCATGCGCACGTCACCCCATCCGCCGTGCGACTGCCGCCTGTCTTTCCGGGCTCCTCTGCGAACAGCCGTGGCCGCCGTCTCCTACCCGCGTCGGCGCTCGGGCTGTTCTGTCGGGCATCGCCTGCGCGAGCGCCCGTGGCGGCGGCCCCGGTCATCCCCTAGGCCGGGGCCGCCCCCGACCCCGTCGGACAACCGGACGACGCCGCACACCCGGAAGCGATGACCATGACCCTGACGACGACGCGCATCAGCCCGGACTGGCCGTGCCAGGTCAAGACCCCCGGTTCCTACGACTGGGAGCGTTCCGCGGCCAAGTGGCTGCGTGAGCTGGTGCCGGCCCGCTACGCCAGCTATCCGGCGCTGATCCGCCACCCCGTGCTGCTCGCACGACACGCGGAGCTCCAGGTCCAGAACGAGATCCGGGTCGCGCGCACCGCGCTGCAGACGGCGCGGGCCGACCTGCCCCGGCTCGGCATGCCCGAGTCGGTCATCGAGCACACCATCAAGCTGTACGCGGCGGAGGTCATGCAGTTGCAGCACATCGCCCGCAGCGTGCGCGCGGTGTCGCAGGCGCTGGTCGACCGCGGTCGCTGAGCCATCGGCTCCCGGGGCTCCCGCACGGGGCGTCAGGAGGCGCCCGCGGTCGCCGCGCAGGTGACCGTCGCCGACGGCCGGCCGGTCGCGTCCGAGGTGTCGGCGAGGAACCCGAAGGTGACGCTGGCGCCGGGTGCCAGAGCGCCGTTCCAGGACGCGTTGGTGACCGTCGCCCTGCCGTCCCGGGCCGTGGCGAGGGTGCCGTCCCAGACCTGGGTGAGACGGGCGCCGTCGGGCGGTTCGACCGTCGCGGTCCAGCCGGAGGCCGAGGCCGCGGGCGCGTTGGTCACCGTCACCTCGCCCTGGAAGCCGCCCTGCCAGCTGTTGACGGTCCGGAAGGACGCGGTGCAGTCGGGATCACCCGCCTCGCCCGCGCCGGGTGCCTCGGACGCGGTCGGGTCGGGCTCGGCCGCGGAGGCGGTCTCGGACGGAGCCGGTTTCCCGGCCGTCGCGTCCTCGTCGTGGCCGGGGAGCAGGAGGGCGGCGCCGAAGCCGATGACCGCCGCCGCCGTCACGGCCACCGCGACGGCGGTGCGGCGGAAGCCGGGGCGGCCGGCCGGACCGGGGTGACCGCGGCGCCCTGCGCCCGAGGTGTCCTCGGGGACGGCCGGCAGTTCCTGTGTCGCGTCCTCGACGCCGGGCAGGGCCCCGGGCAGGGCCACGGCCTCGTAGCCGGCCTTGTTCTCCTCCCACTCCTTGAACAGCTCCGCGAGGGCGTCGGTCCGGCGTGGGCGCAGGACGTGGATCGGTTCCAGGGCCGGGACTTCGTCCGGGTCCGGCTCCGCGGGGTCGGGCCGTGTGGACACGCCGCTCTCCTTCCGTCCCCCGTCTGCACGGGGCTTCGCCAATCCCGAGGAGAGATACGGGCCCCGCGTCCCGCCGGTTCAGCGCGGCGCGGCGCGCGCGGGGCCGGTCAGGCGGGCGCGGCGAAGAAGCGGTGCAGGGAGGCCTTCATCGCGGCGACGAAGCCGTCCCGTCCCGCGTCGTCCAGGGCGTCGAGGACAGATAGGGGTTGAGGTCCTCCAGCTCGACCAGCAGCAGCTCACCGCCGGGCGCGCGGCAGGCGTCCACGCGCTGGATGCCGTGCTCGAGCCCGTTCCACTCGACGAAGCGCCGGGCGAACCGGACGTCGTCGTCGGTGGGTTCGTACCGCTCCAGCTGCCAGCGCCGGTCGGTGTGCGGCGCGTACAGGGCGTACTGGAAGTCGTGGTCGACGAAGTAGAACGACACCTCGTAGGCGAAGTCGACGCACGGCTGCACGAGCACGTCCCCGTCGACCGACTCGCGCACGCCCGCCGCCGGCACGATCCGCAGCCCCATCGAGTCGGCACCGAGCTTGGGCTTGACGACATAGCGGTCGGCCTCGGGCAGGCGATGCAGGTCCTCGGGGCGGTCCACGGTGGGGATGACCGGGTACCCGGCGGCGGTCAGGTCGAGCAGGTACTGCTTGCCGGCCATGTCCGCCTTGCCGGACAGCGGGTTGTACACGCGCGTCCCGTCGGCCGTCGCACGCCGCCGGAAGTCGTCGTAGGCGTCCTGGTACGTCAGCACCGGGCCGCTGTTGCGGACGACGACCGCGTCGAAGGCGCCCATGAGCGCGGCCGCGTCCCCGGGGTGGCACAGGGCGAGGTCGAAGTCGTCGCGCAGCCGGGAGGTGAGGAGGATGTCCTCGTCGCAGTAGCGGCGCCCGCGGGCCGGATAGGCCAGGTCGGTGACGTACAGGATGCGGGGGCGGGTGGGCGGCATGGAACTCCTCGGCTGCACTCGGTTCCCTCCAAGTGTTGCACTGAGTGCCAAAGACGCATCCATGGGTGCTACGTTCCGACCATGAGCTCCAGCAGCACGAAGCCCCCCATGCGGGACGCCCTGGTCGCCGCGGCCTTCCGGCTGTTCCTGGAGCGGGGCTACGAGCAGACGACCGTGGACGACATCGTGACGCTGGCCGGGGTCGGACGGCGGTCGTTCTTCCGCTACTTCCCGTCCAAGGAGGACGTGGTCTTCCCGGACCACGAGCGCTGTCTGGCCGACATGACGGCCTTCCTCGCCGCGAGCGGCGAGGAGCACGAGCCGGTGCGACGGGTGTGCGACGCGGCCCGGCTGGTGCTGCGCATGTACGCGGAGAACCCGACCTTCTCGGTGCAGCGCTACCGGCTCACCAAGAAGGTGCCCGGGCTGCGGGCGTACGAGCTGTCCGTGGTGTGGCGCTACGAGCGGGCGCTGGCCGAGTATCTGCGCGAGCGCTTCGCCGGCCGGCGGGACGGCACCCTCCAGGCCGATGTCATCGCCGCCGCCGTGGTCGCGGCGCACAACAACGCGCTGCGCTCCTGGCTGCGTTCGGACGGCCAGGGCGACGCGAGCGCCGCGGTGGACCACGCGCTGGGGTATGTGCAGTCGGCCTTCGGCGTCGCCCCCGTCCCGCCGCCCGCCCGGGACGAGCAGCCCGACGACGTGGTCGTCGTCGTGTCCCGGCGCGGTGCCCCGCTGTGGCGGGTGGTCCAGGAGATCGAGGCCACGCTGCAGCACGGCTGATCCGCGCGTGCGGAATCCCGGCGAGATTCAGGGTACGCAGTGCCTTTACGTGTGGCACTCAGTGCCATACGCTGGCGGTGTGCACGGTGGCACGGTGAACCGCGCACGTGCGTGCACGGGTGAGCCGCGCACGTGGGATTCCGGCCGAGCGCAGGGAGTTGACCAGCGTGTACCACCACTCAGGAAGCGTTGCTCGTCAGACCGTCGGCCATGCGGCGGGCGTCCTCGACCGCACGGCACCCGAGACCGATGCCATCGTCTTCCAGCGCTGTACCTGGTGCGGCACCGCCATGTACCACCGGCTGCTGTGCCCGGTCTGCCAGGGCAGCGACCTGCGCACGGAGCGCAGCCAGGGTGTGGGGACCATCCGCCACTCCACGGTGGTCCACCGCAACACCCCCGCCGCGCGCAATGTGTCGCTCATAGAGATGGCCGAGGGGTTCGTCGTGCGCGGCCGGGTGATGGGGCCGCCCATCGGCATTCACAGCGGGGACCGGGTCCGGCTGTCGACGGCGAAGGACCCGGTCCGGGGCGAGCCGGTGTTCCAACTGGTCGACGAGCCCTACCGCGCCTGGACCTGATCTCCCCGCCAAAGCTCCGGGACCAAATCCCGTACGTCGACGGGCCGTCCCGTCTCGAAGCACCGGTTCGCGGCGAGCCCGACGGCCAGGGCCAGCGCGCCGTCGCGTTCGGTGGCCGTGGGATGAGCCACCGTTCGGGCTGACCGATCGGGCCCCACCGGTCCGAAGAGGGCGTCGAGCATCCGTGGGTCTCCCCCGCCGTGCGCCTCGTGGGCGGTCACGAGCGGGACGTCCACCGGGGCCCGCCACAGCGGACGCAGGGTGAGCCGTGCCCCGCCGGCGTGTTCGGCGGCCGTGTCCCCGTGCAGCGCGCCGCTGTCCGAGCCGATCCGGGTCGTGGGGCGCTGCCAACGGCTCTCCTCCACCTCCAGTTCCAGCCGCCCGGCGCTGCCGTTGAACATGACCCGGTAGCCCTCCCACGGGGAGTACGCGGTGAGGTGGTACGTCATGGTCGCGCCCTTGGCGTAGCGCACCAGGACGGCCATGTCGTCCTCGATGGTGACGGGCCCGCCGAAGACGTTGCGGTCGCGGACGTAGCCGTCGTCCCCTTCGGCGTCCAGGTACAGGGCGCGCAGGGTGTCGTTGGCCGCCAGGTCCAGGGCGAAGGGGTCGTCGGCGGCCGGGCCGGCGCCGTGGGCGCGGTCGTAGTGCCGGCGCAGGCCGTGGCGTTCGCCCGCCTCTGGGCCGTAGAAGGCGAGTCGCCCGTAGCCGAAGACGTCCCTCGGCTCGTCGCCGAGCCACCAGTTGACCAGGTCGAAGTGGTGGCTCGACTTGTGCACCATCAGGCCGCCGCTGCGATCCTTCTCGCGGTGCCAGCGGCGGAAGTAGTCGGCGCCGTGGCGCACGTCGAGCAGCCACTCGAAGTGGACGGAGAGGATCTCGCCGACCGCTCCCTGGGCGAGCAGTGCGCGGACCTTCTCGTGCACGGGGTTGAAGCGGTAGTTGAAGGCGACGGTGAGGGAGTTGCCGGTCTGCCGCACCGTGTCGAGGATGCGGGCGCAGCGGTCCGCGTCGACGGTCATCGGCTTCTCGGTGACGACCCGGCAGCCCGCCTCGAGCGCGGGGACGATGTAGCGGTCGTGCTCGGCGTCGACGGTGGTGACGACGACCTCGTCGATCTCCTCCTCGGCGAGCATGTCGGCGAACCGGTCGGGCTCCCACCGGGTGGCCGTGGGTGCGCCGGCCTCGGCCAGCAGCCGGTTGTGGAAGGCCATGCGGACGGGGCTGGGGTCGCAGAGGGCGGCGACGACGTGGTCGGGGCGCTCGGCGAGGGCCCGGGTGAAGGTCTGGGCGCGGTGGCCGGTGCCGACGACGGCGGCGCGGTGACGGGGAGTTCGGCTCATTGGGGTGGCCTTTCCCGCCGGGCGCCCAACCAGTCCTGTCCGCGGGCCGGCCGACCCCGCTCGGCTCGTTTTCCCCTGTCGCCACAGGCAACGCACAGCCGACACCTTCCGTCCTCACGGGGTGAGAGCCCGGGACGCCCCGTCCCGGAGCGAGCGGAAGGAGGGGCACGTGATTCGTGCCCGGCGAATAGGGGTCACCGCGCTGGCGTTACTGGCGATCGTGGGGGCCTCGCCAGGGTGGGCTCAGGCTCAACAGGCCTCCGGAGCAAGACCGTTGGCGTCGGCGGACGGAGAAGAGGGGTTGCCGCCGGACTGGAGCGTCACCGGCGAGGGGGCGGCGCGCAAGCTGGTGTGGCGGTCCGACGAGCGGGTGCCCATGGGGGACGCCCGGGTCGAGTTCTACGCAGGTGACCGCGTGCTCGGTGTACCGGCGCCGGCGAAGGACGGGCGGACGTTCCGGCTGGACCTCGACGGGGTTCGGCTGGACTCCGTGCGGGACCTTCAAGTGCGGGCCGCGGGGCGCCGGTTGGACGCGCCCGACACCGCCTCCGGCGCACGTTCGGCGGTGACCGTCCCGAGGCGGTCCCCGGCGAACCCGGTCGACCCCGGCAAGCCCGGCGCCCACCGCACCGTCACCGGCGAATACGACCTCGCCCCCGTACGGCTGCCCGGATTCGCCGAGCCGGTCGAGATGCGGGCCGTGGTGGTGGCGCCCAAGGGTGCCGAGGGCCGCCGTCCGCTCGCCCTGTTCCTGCACGGCCGCCACTTCACCTGCTACACACCGCGGGGCGAGATCACCGGCGACTGGCCCTGCGCCGCCGGCGCCAAGCCGGTGCCGAGCCACCGGGGCTATCTGCGCGACCAGCGGCTCCTGGCCTCCCAGGGCTATGTGACGGTGTCGATCTCCGCCAACGGCATCAACGGCCAGGACTGGCAGGCCGAGGACGGGGGCGCGCAGGCCCGCTCGTCGCTGATACGGCAGCACCTCGCCCGCTGGGCCGGCTGGTCCGCGCATCCCGACACCGCCCCGGCGGCCGTACGGCAGGCGCCCCGGGCCGATCTGTCCCGCCTGCTGCTCGTGGGGCATTCCCGGGGTGGCGAGGGCGTCAACCGGGCGGCGATGGACAGCCTCTACCCGCCGCCCGCGGACCAGGACGGCTATCGCGGCCCGGTGCGCTGGCACATTCGCGGCACCGTCCTGATCGGCCCGACGATCTTCGGTCAGAACCCGGTGCCGGACGTGCCGTCGATGACGATCCTGCCGGGCTGCGACGGCGACGTCTCCGACCTCCAGGGCGAGGTGTACGTCGACGGCACCCGCCGGGTCGGCCGCGGTGCCGCCCTGCACAGCGCCGTCTACATGGTGGGCGCCAACCACAACTTCTTCAACAGCGAATGGACGCCAGGCCAGGCCGAGGCGCCCGCCGACGACGACTTCTGGACCGACGAGGAGGAGCCGGACCTGGTCTGCTCCCCCGGCACCAGGACCCGGCTCACCGCCGACCAGCAGCACAAGGCCGGCGCCACCTATATCGCCGCGGCGGCACGGCTGTTCGTCGCGCAGGACGACCGGGTGCGTCCGCTGCTCGACGGCTCGGGCCGCCGCGCGCCCTCGGCCGACCCCGCGCACGTCCTGACCCACGCGGTGGGTGCGCGGCGCGGCGCCGGCTTCCTGCCGGACGGCAAGGTCACCGTGCGCGGGGCGCGGCTGTGCTCGGCGGTGGATCCGTCCACGGCGAGGGCCTGTCTGTCGTCGGAGACGGCAGGTGTGTCACCGCACTTCGCGCACTGGGAGACCGATCGTGAGCCGGGCCGGCGCGCGGTCGCGCTGCGCTGGTCCGCGCCCGGTTCCGCCGCCCGGATCACCCCCGGCCGGCCGCTGTCCCTCGCCGGTGCGAAGGCGCTGGCGCTGCGCGTCTTCGTGCCGCCGAACACCTCCGGAACGGAGCTGGACGTAGCCGTCACCGACACCGCCGGACGACACCGGGCCCTCGGCCGCGTCCGGGTCGACGGACTGCCGGGGACGGACCGGACCGCCTCGTACTGGGCGCGCGAGGTGCGGGTGCCGATCGGCTCCGACGACGCGGCCGCGCTGGACCTGCGGCACGTCAAGTCCCTGGAGCTGACGCCGCGCACGCGGTCGGGGCGAGCCTGGCTGATGGACGCCTGGGCCTGGCGGCCGGGTACGCCCGAGGTACGTCAGACCCCGCTGCCCCGGGTCGACATCGGGCGGCTGACCGTCAAGGAAGGGGACTCCGGCGTGCGGACCTACCGGGTGCCGGTGAAGGTCTCGGGACAGGGCAGCGGGCAGATACGGCTGTTCGTCTCCGACCCGGTCACGGGCAGGGTCACCGACCGGCTGCTGACGGTCCGGCCCGGCGGGCAGGCCGTCGACGTGCCGGTGAAGGTCGAGGGCAATACGCGCTACGGCTACGACGTGGGCCGCAACGTGTTCGTGAAGGCGGTGCGCAGCGCCGTGGTCGGCGCCCACCTGGGCGGGGTGACCGTGGAGAACGACGACCCGATGCCGTCGGTCTCCGTGACACCGGTCGCCGACCGGGTGACCGAGGGGAAGCCGCTGAAGTGGCGGGTGTCCCTGTCCGAGGTCGCCGACGCCGACATCACCGCGGCGTACGCCGTGCTGCCGGTCACGGACGGCCGGGAGCTGTCGACGAAGGACGTGGACCCCCGCTGGCTCGAGGAGACCACCGGCGAATCCCCGGACCCGGAGCGGCCGTTGTCCAAGGTGGACGGGCTGACCCTGTGGGTGTACGTCGAGCCGGGCAGGACGTCCGCGCAGTTGACGATCCCGACGGTGCGCGACCAAGTCGCGGAACAGGCCGAGTCGGTGCGGCTGCGGGCGATCGACGACTCCGGTGCGCCGCTGCCCGGGGCGCCGGTGATCACGGGCACGGTGCTGGACGCCCCGTGATCCGGCGGTGGACGTCCGTGACCCGGGTCAGGGCGTCAGCGTGATCCGCAGGCCGACTGTGCCGTTCACACCCCGGCGCAGTCGGCTGCCGAGCAGCGAGAGGCGGCCGACGATGCCGTACTTGCGGGCGATGAGCCTGCGGTAGCGGGCGCTGGTCGCCTCGTCGCAGATCTCGGCGGTCGCCGGGACCTGCTCGCCCGTGGGCTTGCCGCGCAGGTCGCAGGGCCCGACGAGGACATCGCCGCGCGCCCGGATGCGCTTGACCTTCCAGGAGTCGGCGACCGTCCACACGCCCAGCGCGTCGTCCCCGTCCCGGACCACCCACACCGGGGTGGGGACGCCGGTGCCGTTCTTGCGGAAGCTGGTGATGAGCAGGTACTTGCCCGCGCCGAGTCGCGCCGGGGTCGTGTCGTCCATGGCGCGCAGTCTAGGCGGCGGAGTGAGGGCCCGGGGTGGGGGTCCGGGGGGCCTGCCCCGCCGCCTACGGCTCGGCTAGTCGAGTGCCGCCGCCATCCGCCGTACCGCTTCCGTGATCAGCTCGGGTGAGGTCGCCAGGTTCATGCGCACGTGCCCCGCGCCGCCGGTCCCGAAGGGTATGCCGGAGTTCAGGGCGACCCGGCCGCGCCGCAGGAAGACCTCGGCCGGGTCGTCGCCGAGGCCGAGGGCGCGGCAGTCGAGCCAGGCTAGGTAGGTGGCCTCGGCGGGGCGGTGGGCGATGGCCGGGATGTGCTCGGCCAGGAGGTCGGCGAGCAGCCGCCGGTTGTCGTCGAGCCCGGCCAGCAGCGCGTCGAGCCAGCCGGTGCCGTCGCGCAGGGCCGCGGTGTGGGCGATGATGCCGAGGTGGCTGGGCCCGTGGCTGACCTCTTCGGGCAGCCTGGCGAGGTCGGCGGCGGCCGCGGGTCCGGCGATGGCCAGCGCCGCCTTGAGGCCGGCCAGGTTCCAGGCCTTCGACGCCGACATCAGCGAAAAGCCGCTCTCGCCGCCCGGCACGCTCAGATACGGCACGAACGCGACGCCGCCGGCGGTGAGCGGCGCGTGGATCTCGTCGACGACGACGCGCACGCCGTGGCGGTCGGCGAGGGCGGCGACCGCGGCCAGTTCATCGGCGGAGTGCGCGGTGCCGGTCGGGTTGTGGGGGTTGCACAGCAGGAAGGCGGCGCGGCGTCCGCCGCCGGTCGCCCGCTGGAACGTTTCGTCCAGTGTGTCGAGGTCGATGCGCAGATCCGCGCCGAGCGGCGCCTCGATCACCTGTCGGTCCATGTGCTCGACGAACTGGTAGAACGGCGGATAGACGGGTGAGTTCACCACGACCGGGTCGCCCGGTCCGGTGACCAGCTTGAGCATCTCGACCACCCCGAGCATCACATCGGGCACGAGCGCCGTCCGCTGCACGGCCAGCCCGTCCCAGCCCCACCTCTTCTCGGCGAACGCGGCGAGCGCCTCGGCGTAGCCGGTGCCCGCCGGGTAGCCCGTGTCGCCGAGGGCGAGGGTGTCGGTGAGGGCGCGCACCACGGGTTCGGCGAGCGGTGCGTCCATCTCGGCGACCCACAGCGGCAGGACGTCGTCGGGGTAGGCGCGCCATTTCATGCTCGTACGACGGCGCAGTTGGTCGAGCCCGAGGGCGCGCAGGGGATTGGGTTCGTCGGACGTCGCGTGCGTGATCCTGGTCATGGCCACAAGATAGGTCGCCGCGCGAGAAAGATCACCGGTGCCGTGAACACGGACGTGCCGGGCTCCGTATGGAGAGAGGGTGCTCAACTCCGGGAGGGCCCCGTGGCATTGACGCCGCGCTGTACTTGGTTCGGGAGCCATGCATGAGGCACGCACGACGACGTCTCGTCCGGCGGGTGACACGGCTGGCGGCCGTCGGCGGACTCCTCCTCGGAGGAACGATGGTCACCCGCGCCGTGGCGAGCGAACCCGGCGACGGCCCCGCCGTCCCGCGCACTTACGCCGCCTCGGCCGCCGACACCGGCGGTGAGCTGGTCTCCAGGCTGGGCGATTCCCGTACGGCGGGAAGCTGGATCGGCGCCGACGGCAAGCCGGTCGTCGCGGTCACCGACGAGGCGGCGGCCGCCGAGGTGCGCAAGGCCGGAGCCGAGGCGAAGATGGTCGACCACAGCATGGACGAGCTGAACTCGGCGACGTCGACGCTGCGTTCGGCGCCCCGGGTGGCCGGCACGGCGTGGGTGATGGACTACCGGTCCAACGAGGTGGTCGTGAAGGGCGACAGCACCGTGTCGGCCGGCGACTGGTCCCGGATGACGGACCTCGCGGACGGCATGGGCGGCATGGTCCGGATGGAGCGCACCGAGGGCACGTTCACGACGCGGCTCAACGGCGCGCTGCCGATGCTGTCGACGGCCGGGCGCTGTTCCGCGGGTTTCAACGTCACCGACGGACAGCGCGACTTCATCCTCACGGCCGGGCACTGCGGTCCGGACGGCTCCGTGTGGTTCGCGGACAATCAGGGCCGTCAGCAGATCGGGCAGACCGTGCGGCAGAACTTCCCCGGTGGTGACTTCTCGCTGGTGCAGTACGCGAGCGGGAAGGCGGGCGCCGGGGCCGAGGTGGTGTCCATCGGTGACGACAAGGGCGTGCGGATCACCGGTGCGGCCGATCCGGCCGTCGGGCAGCGGGTGTTCCGCAGCGGCTCTACGAGCGGGCTGCGCAATGGCGAGGTGACGGCGCTCAACGCCACGGTGAACTATCCCGAGGGGACGGTCACCGGGCTGATCGAGACCAACGTGTGCGCCGAACCCGGGGACAGCGGTGGCCCGATGTTCTCCGAGGGGATCGCGCTGGGAGTGACGTCGGGCGGCAGCGGGGACTGCAACTCGGGCGGTACGACGTTCTTCCAGCCCGTGACCAAGGCGCTGGCCGCGCTGAACATGAAGCTGATCGTGGCGGCGCCGAACGGTGCCGGGCAGCAGGGTGCCTCGCCGGCCCCGTCGGCGACGCAGAGCGCCGCCCCGCCCGGGGACGCGTCGCCCGGCGCGGCGACGCCGATCACCGGTGTCACCGCCTCGACGCTGCTGTCCCGGCTCGCGGACCCGAAGAACGTCGGCCCCGGTCTGCTGGTGATCGCGGGCAGCCTGGTCGCGCTGGCGGCGACCCGCTTCATCCGCGCCGAGCAGGACCGCAAGGCGTATCGGAGGTACTACTCGGCGACGTGGGGCTGACAGGCTCGGTCTCGGTCTCGGTCTCGGCGAGGGGGCGAGGAGGGTGCGCTCGGGACTCCGGCGAGAGCCGAGCGCTCAGGCCGCCTTCGCCGTCTGCGGGGCCGCCTTGGCCCACTCCATGACGAGGCGCTGGTACTCCTCGCGCTGCTCGACGCTCAGTGTCCCGCCCGACCGGCGCCACAGCGCCCGGATCTCCTCGTTGACCTCGTCAGCCGAGCGATCGGAGGCGATTTCAACAGTGGTGGACATGTTGTGAAGCATACGGCTCCGGAGGTGAAGGCGCTGTGAGTAAGCACACCTAAGATGGGCATATCGGACGTGTTGCTGATCACGTCCATCTGTCAACACCGGCCGTCGAGTTCAGGCGTCCGCCGCCCCGAGCACCAGCACCTGGATGGCGAGAACGGCGGCGCCACGGGCCCAGTCGTGGAAATCGGACACCTTGGTCTCCAGGTCGATCGGAGCGGCGAGCGGATGCCGGTGGGCGCGAATGGTGTCCGCCACGGTCCGACCGGCGACGTCCATGAGCCCCACCCCCTCCCCGGCGAGAAGGATCTTCTGCGGCAGCACGAAGTTGCCGATCTGCGCGACCAGGATCCCGAGCGCGCGGGCCGCCTCCTGGATGACGCGGGCGGGCATCGGCTCCCCCGCGGCGGCGAGCCGCAGGATCTCCTCGTAGGTCCGGTCGCGGCCGGTGGCGGCCTGCACCTGGTAGCGGATGTTGGGAATGGTGAGCAGGGACACAGCGCTGCCCCGCTCCCCGTCGGGGGTGAGCGGACCGTTGGGATCGACGATCCAGTGCCGGCCGAAGCCGCGGTCCTCCTCGGCGTACGGCACCCGCTTGCCGCCCAGCACCAGGCCGTAGCCGATGCCGGCGCCGATGGTGAGGACGACGAACCTCTCGAGGCCGCGGCCGGCGCCGAACCAGGTCTCGGCCTCGACGAGTGCGGCGACGTCGTTCTCCACCACGGCCGGCAGCCCCGTGCGCCCCTCGACCAGCTCGGCGAGCGGCACGTCGCGCCAGCGCAGGAACGGGGACTCCCCGACCACGGCACGGTCCTCGACGAGACCGCCCACCCCGATGCCGATGCCGGCGAGCCGGGGGTGGTCGGCGGCCAGTTCGTCGGTCATCTCGCCCAGCAGGGCCACGACTTCCGCGGGGTCATGGCTGGTCAGGGGGCGGTCGTGGCGGGCGACGATCTCGCTCCTGAGGGTGGTCACGACGCCGTAGACCATGTCCTCGGTGATCTTGTAGCCGATGAAGGACCGCGACTCGGCCACGACGTCCAGCGGCTGGGACGGGCGCCCCTGGCGCGCCTCCGCCACGCCGCCCGCTTCGGGGACCTCGACGAGGAGGCCCGACTCGATCAGCGGTTTGGTCAGCCGGGTGAGGCTGCCCGCGGACAGGTCGAGCCGCCGGGCGAGTTCGGTGCGCGACAGGGGGCCGGCGAGGAGCACCTCGATCGCCACCGAGCGTTCACCGGGGCTGAGGGGAAGCCAACTGTCGGCTACTGCGGTCATGGTCGTCAGGCTCCCACATTGATTTTTTCCTCCGTGAAAACAACCAGGCCAGTCTAGAACAGCCGATCAGACCTGAAGAAGATGTTTGCAGGCCTCTTGACGGCTCGATTCTTCCGCCACAAAAGTAAGTCAGCGAGGACGAGCCGCCGATGAGGGAGTCTCCCGATGACCATCGCCTCCAGCAGCCCTCCGTCGCGTCTGCCGCTGGGCGGCGCCGCGGAGGCAGGGACGAAGCAGAGGACACGGCGGGCTGGGTCCCGCGAGAACCAGGGAGACGGGCGGCTCGCCGCGGTGTTCATCGCGCCGGCGCTGCTGGGCTTCGCCGTCTTCCTGCTCTGGCCGACGCTGCGGGGCATCTATCTGAGCTTCACCGACTTCAACCTGCTGACGCCGGAGAAGTGGGTGGGTCCGGACAACTACGTCCGGATGGTCAACGACCCGATCTTCTGGGACTCGCTCCGGGTCACCGTCGTGTACGTGGTCCTCAACATCGGTGTGCAGACGGTCGCGGCCCTCGCCATCGCCGTGCTGCTCCAGCGGCTCACGCAGTCGTCGGTGCTGCGTGGGATCGTGCTCACGCCGTATCTGATGTCGAACGTCGTCGCCGGCATCGTCTGGCTGTGGATCCTCGACACCCAGCTCGGCATCGGCAACGAGATCATCGCGGGCCTCGGTCTCGACCGCATCCCGTTCCTGGCCGACGAGACCTGGGCGATCCCGACGATCGCCATGATCAACGTCTGGCGGCACGTCGGCTACACCGCGCTGCTGCTGTTCGCGGGGCTCATGGCCATCCCGAACGACATGTACGAGGCCGCGAAGGTGGACGGCGCCAGCGAGTGGCGGATGTTCTGGCGGATCACGATGCCGCTGCTGCGGCCGGTGCTGGCGGTCGTGCTGATCATGACGGTGATCGGTTCGTTCCAGGTGTTCGACACGGTCGCCGTGACGACCGACGGCGGACCGGCCAACGCCACCAACGTGCTCCAGCTCTACATCTACGACTCCGCCTTCGGCCGCTTCCAGTTCGGCTACGCCTCCGCCATGTCAGTGGCCCTGCTCGTCGTGCTGAGCGCGATCACCGTCCTGCAGTACCGGCTCACCCGGGCCGGCCAGACCGACCTCGGCTGACGGAAGGGAGACGCCGACATGGCTGCCGTGGCAGAAACGACGACGACCGTACGGCCCGCACGGCGCAGGCCCTCCTTCGGGCGGGTCGTGGCCTGGACGGTGATGGTGGCGATCGTGCTCATCACCCTGGTGCCGTTCTACTGGATTTTGCGCACCGCGCTCTCCTCCAACCCGGGGCTGAACGCCCAACCGGCCGATCCGCTGCCGGTCGACCTGACCCTCGGCGGTTTCGAGCGGGCGCTCGGCCTGCAGTCCACCGAGGAGGCGGTCGCCCAGGGCGGCGCCGGCGGCGGGCTGAGGTTCTGGCGCTATCTGCTCAACTCGGTGCTCGTCTCGACGCTGATCACCACCTGTCAGATCTTCTTCTCCGCGATGGCGGCCTACGCCTTCGCCCGGCTGCGCTGGCGGGGCCGGGACACGGTCTTCGCCCTGTTCCTGGCCGGGCTGATGGTGCCGACCATCTTCACGCTGCTGCCGAACTTCGTGCTCGTCAAGGAGCTCGGCCTGGTGGACAACCTGCTGGGCATCGCGCTGCCGACGATGTTCATGACGCCGTTCGCGGTGTTCTTCCTGCGCCAGTTCTTCATGAACATCCCCAAGGAGGTCGAGGAGGCGGCACTCCTCGACGGCGCCGGCAAGGTGCGCATCTTCTTCCGGGTACTGCTGCCGATGGCGTCCACGCCGGTCATGACGCTGGCCGTGCTGACGTACATCACGTCCTGGAACGACTACTTCTGGCCGTTGATGGTCTCCTACAGCGACAGTTCGCGCGTGCTGACGGTGGCCCTGGCCATCTTCCGGGCACAGACCCCGCAGTCCGGCATCGACTGGTCGGGGCTCATGGCGGCGACGCTCATCGCGGCCCTGCCGATGCTCGTGCTGTTCGGCTTCTTCGCGCGCCGCATCGTCAGCTCCATCAGCTTCACCGGGCTCAAGTGAGGGAATGGTCATGCGATTTCGATTCCGTACGGCCGGGGCGCTGGCCGGGGCCCTGGCGCTGTCCCTGACGGCCGGGTGTGCCCAGGGGGACGGCACCGGCTCGTCCTCGAAGACGGTGACGTACTGGCTGTGGGACGCCAACCAGCTTCCCGCCTACCAGGCCTGCGCCAAGGGCTTCGAGCAGCAGAACCCCGGACTGAACGTCAAGATCACCCAGATGGGCTGGGACGACTACTGGACCAAGCTCACCGCGAGCTTCATCGCGGGCACCCAGCCGGACGTGTTCACCGACCACATCCAGAAGTTCGGCCAGTTCGCCGGTCTTCAGGTGCTGGAGCCGCTCGACGACCTCGGCATCAAGGACGCCGACTACCAGCCCGGCCTGGCCGCCAACTGGATCGGCCAGGACGGCCACCGCTACGGCGCCCCGAAGGACTGGGACACCGTCGCCCTCTTCTACAACGAGAAGATGGCCAAGGACGCCGGTCTCACCGCCGAGCAGCTCAACAACCTGTCCTGGAACCCGGAGGACGGCGGCACCTTCGAGAAGGCCATCGCCCACCTCACGATCGACAAGAAGGGCAGGCGGGGCGACGAGCCCGGCTTCGACAAGAACAACGTCAAGGTGTACGGCCTGGCCTCCAAGGGCGGTGGCTACGCCGACGGCCAGACCCAGTGGAGCAGCTTCGCCGCCTCCGCGGGCTGGAACTACACCGACAAGAAGCGGTGGGGCACCGAGTACCGGTACGACGACAAGACCTTCCAGTCGGTCGTCAAGTGGTACTTCGGCCTGGCGAAGAAGGGGTACATGGCACCCCTGTCCGACTGGAACTCCCAGTCCAACGAGGGCAACGTCCAGGTGGCCGCGGGCAAGGCGGCGTCCTCGCTGGACGGGGCGTGGATGATCTCGACGTACGCCGGTTTCAAGGGCATGACCGTCCGCTCCGCCCTCACACCCGAGGGCCCCACCGGCAAGCGCGCCACGATGATGAACGGCCTCGCCGACTCCATCACAAAGAACGCCCGCAACAAGGAGGGCGCCAGGAAGTGGGTGAAGTACCTGGCGTCGGACGAGTGCCAGACGGCGGTGGGCCGTTACGGCGTCGTCTTCCCGGCCACGCCCGACGGCACGGACGCCGCGGTGGCGGCGTACGAGAAGAAGGGCATCGACGTCTCCGCGTTCACCGAACCGGTGGCCGACAAGAAGGACTTCACCACCTTCTCCTACCCGATCACCGACTACGCCGCGGATGTGCAGGCGCTGATGGACCCCGCCATGGAGGACATCTACGGCAACGGCAAGCCCGTCAGCAGCCTCGACCAGACCAACGACCAGATCAACCTGATCCTCGACCAGTGAAGGGCACGCCTTACATGACGTTCTCGATCGGCATCGTCGGCGCCGGACAGTTCTCCGGCCAGTTCGCCACGTTGTTCCAGGCCCACCCCGGGGTCAGCGACGTGTACGTCACCGATCTGCTGCCCGAACGGGCCGAACAACTCGCCGCCGCACAGAGGCTGGCGGGCACCTTCCCCACGTACGAGGCCATGCTGGAATCCCCGGCCGTCGACGCGGTCGCCGTCTTCACCCAGCGCTGGACCCACGGCCCGCTGGTGCTCCAGGGCCTGAACGCCGGCAAGCACGTCTACTCCGCCGTCCCCATGGCGATCACCGCCGAGGAGATCGCGGCGATCATCGACGCGGTCAAGGCGACCGGGCTGACGTACATGATGGGCGAGACCAGCCAGTACAACCCGGCGACCGTGCACGCCCGCAACCGGATCGCCGAGGGCGCCTTCGGGCGGCTGTTCTACGCCGAGGGCGACTACGTCCACGACATGGACCTGGGGTTCTACGAGGCGTACCAGTACAGCGGCGGCGAGAACTGGAAGGCCACCGCCTCCTATCCCCCGCTGCTGTACCCGACGCACTCGGTCGGCGGCGTGCTCGGGGCATGGCGGACGCACGCCGTCAGCGTCTCGGCGATCGGTGTCGTGGACGACCGCGGCGACGGCGTCTTCGACAAGGAGGTCAGCGAGTTCGGCAACGACGTGTCCAACGCGACCGCGCTGTTCGAGGTCGCGGGCGGCGGCTCGTTCCGTACGAACGAGTTCCGGCGGGTCGGCTACCCCTCGCACATAAGGGAGTCGCGGTTCCGCTTCTTCGGTACCGAGGCGAGCATGGAGCAGCTCGCCACGGTGGCCCTGTGGCAGGACAAGAAGGGGGTGAAGGACATCAGCGAGCTGCTTGAGCCCAAGCCCACGATGTCCCCTGACGACCCGTCACTCGAGCACATCGCGCCGGAGCTGCGGGCCGCCTTCACCTCGGGTTCGGCGCCGGTGCACGACCGCGCCCGGCTGCCGCGGGAGTTCGACAACCTGCACAACGGCCATGAGGGCAGCCACCACTTCCTGGTCGACGACTTCGTGACCGCGGTCAACAGCCGCACCCTGCCGTCCGTGAACGCGTGGGTGGCGGCCCGCTACACCCTGCCGGGCATCGTCGCGCACGAGTCCGCGCGGCAGGGCGGGGCCAGGCTGGAGATCCCGGACTTCGGGGACGCGCCGGAGGCGTGACGTTCCTGCGCGAGCCGGGTGCCTGTGGTGTGTCAGGTGCCCGGCTTGCGGCCGTACACGTAGACGTCGTCGCCGTTCTTCAGCAGCGACCAGTACTTCTTCGCGTCGGTCTTCCTCATGTTGACGCAGCCGTGCGAGCCGGGCGGGTTCCACATGCTGACGCCGACCGAGTGGAAGGCCTGGCCGCCGTCGAAGAACTGCGCGTAGGGCATGGGCACGTGGTAGATGGTCGACACGTGGTCGATGTTGCGCCAGTAGATCTTCTTCAGACCGGTGCGCGTCTCGTAGCCGTTACGGCCGGTGCGGACCGGGACCGGGCCGTACACCAGCCTGCTGCCGTCCTGGATCCAGCTGAGCTGGAGCGTGAGGTTCACACAGGCGATCCGGCCCTTGTTGACGGGGCACTTGCCGTCCTTGTTGGGGTTCCTGCCGACGGCCTTCTGCTTGTTCATCAGGTCCATCACGCCCCAGGTGATGGGACCCGCGTAGCCGACGTTCGGGGTGATGCCGTGCTTGGTCTGGAAGGCCCGGATGGCCCTGCAGTCGGCGGCGGACTGCCTGCCGTCGACCGGGCGGCCGAGGAACTTCTCCACCTTTTTCTGGTACGGCCCGGCCTGGGTCGTACAGCTCGGAGCCGCCTGCGCCGGTGCGGCGGCGAGCGTCAGCGTGAGCGGTGCGACCAGTCCCGCGGTGATGCCGAGTGCGACGGCGCGCCGTCTGCGTATGTCCCCCATGGCCGAGCCCTTCCCTTACCTGTTCGTGTGGACTTCTGCCTGCTAGACCGGCGTGCCGGAGCATCGGTTGTGGCGTCGGCCGGGCTGTGACCAAACGGTGAAACATCCCCAGTTCGGCACCCGCCTCAGGCGTCGTCGCCCCGGCGCCGGACGCCACGGGTGCGGCATGGCCCGCGAGGGTACGGGTGAGGGAGCCGAGGCCGGCCTTCGCGGCGCTGTAGCCGTGGTTGCCGAAGTCCTGGAGAGTGGTGATGTCGAGGTCGCGGGCCCGGTGATCGGGACTGCGTGAGCCGCGAAGCGCGTCGGGTCCGTCATGGACGCAAACCGTAGTGCCGGGACGATCAACGGGCGGCTAGCGTGATGAACATGTCGGTGTTCATTCAGCAGCTCCCCGCGCTTCTCGGCGTCGTGATCGGCGCGCTCGGTTCGTATGTGGTGGTCGTGCGGGGCGATCAGGCGAGGTTTCGGCGGGAGCAGGCGGCGCGTTGGGAGGAGCGACGGCTCGCCGTGTACGCCGACTACGCGCGGTCGGTGAAGAAGACGGTGACGATCACGTACCGGGTCGCTTCCCACAACGGCTACAGCACCCATCCGGCCCCTCTCACCCTCGCGGAGGCCGAGCCGCTGCTGGCCGAGGCGAACAGCGAACGGGATCCCTCGGGCGAGGCGTTGATCATGTTGGGCAGCATCGCCGTGGTGGAGAGTGCACGGGCCTGGGTCGTTACGGTGATGGACATGGAGAGCTTCGTACGCGAGCCGGGTCGGGATCGGGAGGCATGGCAGGCGCTGCTGGAGCGCCAGCGGGCCGGGCGTGAGGCGTACTACGCGGCGGTGCGGGAGGACCTCGGCCTCCCGCCCGGCCACTCCGCGCGCTGGGCGATCCGGACGGCCGACCCGGTCCCGCCTCAGCGGTAACCCGTCGTGTCCGCCGGCTTCCCCTCGTCCTGCACCTCGACCAGATACCGCCAGGCGTCGGGCCGGCTGCCGTCGAGGTCGGTGAAGCCGTAGACCTGGGCGAGCTGTCCGCTGGAGAGGGACTCGCCGTTCCAGCGGGCCACCTCCGGGTCGGCGGCGAGGGCGGCGACGGCGCGGCCGACGTAGCGCGGGGTCTCGGAGATGGCGAAGTGCGGGACGCGTTCGAGGGCGTCGCGCCAGTTGTCCTCCCGCACGCCGAAGCCCTCCAGCATCATCTCCGAGCGCAGCCAGCCCGGGGTGAGCGCGACGGCGGTGGCGCCGCGCGGTCCGAGTTCATGGCCGAGGGAGAAGGCCATGCGCAGCACGGACGCCTTGGCGAGGTCGTAGAAGAAGGAGCTGCGGTAGTGGGCGTTGTTGTAGTCCGCCGTGCCGTCGGTCATCTCGATCACCAGTCCGCCCGGGTGGCGCAGCAGCAGCGGCAGGGCGTGGTGGTTGGTGATGGCGTGGGTCTCGACCGCGAGGCGGAGCAGCCTGAGGCCCTTGTCGAGGTCGTGCTCCCAGACGGGGCTGTCCCAGGCGAAGAGCTTCTCGCCGCCCCAGATGTCGTTGACGAGGACGTCAAGGCGGCCCTGTTCGTCGGCGATGCGGTCCACGAGGGTGCGGACCTGCGCCGGGTCGAGGTGGTCGGTGGGTACGGCGATGCCCCGGCCGCCCGCTTCGGTGACCAGGTCGGCGGTGTCCTCGATGGTCTCCGGGCGGTCGTACTCCGAGCGCCGGGCGCGCGTGCTGCGTCCCGTGACGTAGACGGTGGCGCCCGCCGCCCCGAGTTCCACGGCGATGCCGCGTCCGGCTCCCCGTGTCGCCCCGGCGACCAGCGCGACCTTGTCCTTCAGCGGCTGTGACATGTCCGGCCTCCCGTGCCCTTGTGTGCGGTGTCGCTCTCGAGGGTGCCGGGTAAGCCGGACATCTTCTGTCGCCTTTTACTGGCCTTGTCGAGAGGTCACCCGGCAGAGCGCAGGCGGGCGTCGAGGTCGTCGTAGCTCGGCAGGAACCAGATGTGACCGCCGGCGTTGGTCTCGTGGACGAAGTCGCGCAGGGCCGTGCTCTCGGCGACGTGGTGGGAGATGTCGCCGACGAGGACCAGGCGCAGCCGGTAGTTCGCGAACTTCTGCATGATCGCGCCCGCGACACCCGACCGCAGCCGGAAGAACTCGTCCCCGGCTCGCTGCACGGGCACGGCGACCACCTCGGCCTCCTGCCCGAAGGCGTCGCCGATCAGATCGAGCGCCGCGCTCTCGCTGTCCAGGGGCGGGCCGTCGGGAGCGCAGCGCAGGACGCGTACGTCATGGAGGGTCACGAGCGTGTTGGTGGTCATGGGGCGTGATCGTACGGTCGCGTCACGCCCCTGACCACGGGTTTTCCGGTCCGGCCGGTTCCGGCCTCAGTGGCCTCGGTCGATCCACTCCGCCAGGTGCGGGGCCTCGTCGCCGATGGTGGTCGTCTCGCCGTGGCCGGTGAGGACCTTCGTCTCGGGCGGGAGGGTCAGCAGCCGGTCGCGGATCGAGTCGATGATGGTCGGGAAGTGGGAGTAGGAGCGGCCGGTGGCGCCGGGGCCGCCCTGGAAGAGGGTGTCGCCGGTGAAGACGACGTCCAGGCCGGGGTCGTGCAGACAGACCGCACCGGGTGCGTGCCCCGGGGTGTGCAGGACCGTCAGGTCGGCGCCCGCCGCCTCGATGATCTGGCCGTCCTGGAGGTGGGCGTCGGGGTCGCGGTCCGGGTGGGTCTGCTTCCACAGCGGCAGGTCGTCGGGGTGGAGCCAGATCGTGGCGCCGGTGCGGTCGGCCAGGGCGGGCGCGGCGTCGATGTGGTCGTTGTGGGCGTGGGTGCACACGATCGCGGTGAGGCGCCGGTCGCCGACGGCCTCGGCGATGGCGTCGGCGTCGTGGGCGGCGTCGATGACGATGACCTCGTGGTCGTCGCCGACCAGCCACACGTTGTTGTCGACGTCCCAGGTGCCGCCGTCGAGCGTGAACTGTCCGGAGGTGACGAGGCGTTCGATACGGGAGGCCATCAGAGCTCCACCACCGAGCGCAGGACGTCGCCGCGGTGCATGCGCTCGAACGCCTTCTCCACCTCGTCCAGTTGGATGGTCTCGGTGACGAACGCGCCGAGGTCCAGCCGGCCTTGCTGGTGCAGGTCGATCAGCATCGGGAAGTCACGGGAGGGCAGGCAGTCGCCGTACCAACTCGACTTCAGCGACCCACCGCGGCCGAAGACATCGAGCAGCGGCAGTTCCAGCTTCATCTCGGGGGTGGGGACGCCGACCAGGACGACCGTGCCGGCGAGATCGCGGGCGTAGAAGGCCTGCCGGTACGTCTCCGGGCGGCCGACCGCCTCGATGACGACGTCGGCGCCGAAGCCGCCGGTCAGCTCGCGGATCGCCTCGACCGGATCGGTCTCGCGGGAGTTGACGGTGTGCGTGGCCCCCATGGTGCGGGCCTTCTCCAGTTTCCGGTCGTCGATGTCGACGGCGATGATCTTCGCGGCGCCGGCCAGGTTCGATCCGGCGATGGCCGCGTCGCCGACGCCGCCGCAGCCGATGACGGCGACCGAGTCGCCGCGGCCCACGTGGCCGGTGTTGATGGCGGCGCCGATGCCCGCCATCACCCCGCAGCCGAGCAGTCCCGCCACCGCCGGGGCCACCGACGGGTCGACCTTGGTGCACTGTCCGGCCGCGACCAGCGTCTTCTCCGCGAAGGCGCCGATGCCGAGGGCCGGCGAGAGTTCCTGGCCGGTGGCGGCGAGGGTCATCTTCTGCTCGGCGTTGTGGGTGTCGAAGCAGTACCAGGGACGCCCGCGCAGACAGGCGCGGCAGCTCCCGCACACCGCACGCCAGTTGAGGATGACGAAGTCACCGGGTTCGACGTCCGTGACGCCCTCGCCGACGGACTCCACCACGCCGGCCGCCTCGTGACCGAGCAGGAAGGGAAAGTCGTCGCTGATGCCGCCCTGCTTGTAGTGCAGGTCGGTGTGGCACACCCCGCAGGCCTGCACCTGGACCACCGCCTCGCCCGGCCCCGGATCCGGCACGACGATCGTCTCCACACGCACGGCCTCGTCCTTGCCCGGAGCGATCACGCCCCGCACTTCCTGCGCCATGGTGCCAAACCTTTCCTCCGCGGACGTTCGTGCAGTTCCGACCCTAGACGTGACTGATCGGTAAAGGCACGGACATGCCTACGCCAGCGACAGGAAGAGCTTCTCCAGCCGGGCCTTCATCTGCTCCGTCGTTTCCCCGTCGCTCCCGGCCTTCTCGGCGTCGGTGAGGCACTGCTGCAGCCCGGTCGCGATGATCGCGAAGCCGGCCCGGTCGAGGGCGCGCGAGGCGGCGGCGAGCTGGGTGACCACGTCCTCGCAGTCACGGCCCTCCTCGATCATCCTGATCACTCCGGAGATCTGCCCCTGCGCCCGGCGCAGCCGGTTCAGCACCGACTTGAGGTCGTCGCCCTCGAACTGAAGCTCCACATTCACTCCTCTACATACCCTTAGGGGTATTTTACCCCTCCCGGAAACCGGCGGGTCCCGCGGGCGGGAGCCGACGTAGCCTGAATGCTCCGTACGACTCCGTACGACGCCGAAGGAGCCCCGTGAGCATCGCAGAGACCCCTGCCGCCCCGTCCACCTGGCGGCTGCTCCTGGGCTATGTGCGCCCGCACCGGTGGACCCTGCTGGTGGGCGCCCTGCTCTCGCTGGTCACGGGTGCCACGGGGCTGCTGCTGCCGCTGGTGGCGCGGGAGCTGATCGACGACCTGTCCCATGACCGGGCCATCACCGGAGCGCTGCTGATCATGTCGGCGCTGGTGGTCGCCAACGCGGCGCTGGGCGCGCTGGGTTCGTACGTGCTGCGGCGCACCGCCGAGTCGGTGGTGCTCGGCGCGCGGCGCGCCCTGTCGTCGTATCTGCTGCGGCTGCGCATCACCGCCGTGGACCGCAGCGAGCCGGGCGATCTGATGGCCCGTATCACCTCCGACACGACGCTGCTGCGCGAGGTCACGACCGATTCACTGGTGGGCCTCGGCACCGGAGGGCTGACCCTCGTGGCGACGGTGGCGATGATGGGACTGGTGGATCCGGTGCTGCTCGCGGTCACGCTCGCCGTGATCCTGGGCGCCGGCACGGTGCTCGGCGTGATCGTGCCGCGCATCAACAGGGCCAGTCGGCAGGCGCAGGACGCGGTCGGCGTGATGGGGGCCTCGCTGGAGCGGATACTCGGCGCGCTGCGCACGGTGAAGGCGTCCGGCGCGGAGCACCGGGAGGAGCGGACGCTGCACGAGGCCGCCGAGGAGTCGTGGCGGCAGAGCGTGCGGGCCGCCAAGTGGTCGGCCGCGGCGGGCAACACGGCGGGGCTCGCCATGCAGATCGCGTTCATCACGGTGCTCGCGGTGGGCGGGGCGCGGGTGGCGACCGGGGCGATCGACATCGGCACGCTGGTGGCGTTCCTGCTGTACGTGTTCTATCTGATGTCGCCGATCCAGCAGGTCGTCGGCGCGATCACGCAGTACCAGACGGGGGCGGCGGCGCTCGCCCGGATCCAGGAGGCGCTGCGGCTGCCCGCCGAACCGGCCGCGCAGCCCGCGCCGTTGCCCGCCACCGGGGCGGAGCCCGCCGCGCTGGCCTTCGAGGACGTGCGCTTCCGGTACGCCGAGGATCTGCCGTACGTCCATCACGGGGTGACGTTCGCCGTGCCCGCGCAGGGCATGACGGCGTTCGTGGGTCCGTCGGGGGCCGGCAAGACGACGGTCTTCTCGCTGCTCGAGCGGTTCTACGACCCCGAGGGCGGGACCATCTCGCTGGACGGGCGGGACCTGGCGGAGTGGGAGCTGCCTCAACTGCGTTCCGCGATCGGCTATGTGGAGCAGGACGCCCCGGTGCTGTCTGGCTCGCTGCGCGCCAATCTGCTGCTCGGCAACCCGGACGCGGACGAGGACTCCCTCACGCGCGTACTGAAGACGACCCGGCTGGACGGGCTGGTCGCGCGGCTGCCCGACGGTCTGGAGACGCTCGTCGGGCATCGCGGCACCAGGCTGTCGGGAGGTGAGCGCCAGCGCGTGGCCATCGCCCGCGCCCTGCTGCGCCGCCCCCGGCTGCTGCTGCTCGACGAGGCGACGTCCCAGCTCGACGCGGTGAACGAGGCGGCGCTGCGCGACACGGTCGCCGATGTCGCCCGTACGACGACGGTGCTGGTCGTCGCGCACCGGCTGTCGACGGTGACGATGGCCGACCGGATCGTGGTGATGGACGCGGGCCGGGTGCGCGCGGTGGGCACCCATCGCGAACTCGTGGCCGCGGACCCGCTGTACGCGGAGCTGGCGGCGACGCAGTTCCTGGCGACGGCCGAGTGAGCTGCGCCGGTCGCGCCCGGCGGCGCGGCCTCGGATCGCCGTTTCAGCCCTGAAGGCGGCGCAGCCGCTCCGCGTCGCAGGTGCGGGGGCAGGTGGCGCACGCCTCGGCCGGGCGGATCGTGTAGTACATGCAGCATCCGGCGCGGGTGCGCGTGGGGTGCCGGCGCCCGTCGTCGGTCGTGAGGTGGCGGAAGCCGGCGCCGCTCGGGTACGGGGACACGGGGCTCGGCAGCAGCCGGGTGGCCGCCCGCACGGCCTCGTCCTCGCGGCCCAGCATGCGGCCAAGGTGCCAGATGCCGGAGACCAGGTCGTCGCAGACCATGCCCCACAGGGCGCGTGAGCGGCGCCGCGCGATGGGGCCGATCGCGTCAAGGAGCGGGCCCATGTGATCGGCGACCGCGGCCCGCAACTCGGCATCCAGCGCGTCTTCGTGAGGGACCGTCACCGCTCCGGGGAGCCCGGCCGCCGGGTCGTCGGCCAGGCAGGCGAGGTCGCTCCCAGGGATGATGGTGAACTCGGCCGTGGCGAGGTCCAGGCGCAGGTCCTCGGGGCGGATCCGGGGCACCCGGCGTTCGAGGTACCGGGCTCCGCTCATCAGGAGCGAGACCGACCAGGCGTAGTCGTGCAGGGCGCGTGAGGCGGCGACGTCGCGACGCGGAACGACCCCGTGGCGATCGTGAATCCGGGCCGCCTCCGCCACCACGAAGGCGTCGAGCACGGACTCGTCCTTCACCAGCTCCGCCGCCGACACACCCGCCCGGCTCTCCTCGGCGACTCGCACCGACAGCACCGGGCAGAGTTCGGTGAGCCGGGCATAGACATCACCGAGCGTGCGCGCGACGGCGCCGGCGGACGGGGTTGTCAGGGCCACGGACATCGGCGCTCCTGTACGAGGTTTCGATGAGAGCCAACCAGGTAAGGCTTACCTTACAATAGCGATCAAGCACAGAATGCCAGGTGGACCGGTCGCGGGTGATCGCCTATCGCGTATGTCACAGTGATCACACAGCGATTGAAACGTAAAGCAAGCCTAACCTAAGCTCACGGCTTGTGACTGCGACCCAACGGGGCGCACCCGTCGGTGTGCCCTTCCGTGCCCTGCGGCACATCCCGCTCTTCCTCACCGGACTCGCCGCCCTGGTGCTCTGCGCCGCGCTGAGCCTGGCCCTCGGCGCCCGCTCCGTGCCGCTCGGCACGGTGGCCGACGCGCTGTTCGGGAACGCTCACGGCCGCGAAGCCCTCGTGGTGACCGGGCTGCGCCTGCCGAGAACCGTCATCGGGCTCGCGGTGGGCGCCGCGCTCGGGGTCGCCGGCGCCGTCGCCCAGGGCATCACCCGCAATCCGCTGGCCTCGCCGACCACGCTCGGCATCAACGCGGGCGCCGGTTTCGCGGTCGTCGTCGCCATCTTCGCGCTGAAGCTCAACAGCCCCGCCCAGTACGTGTGGTTCGCCTTCGCGGGTGCGGCCGGTGCCGCCCTGTTCGCGCAGGCGCTGGCCCGGCGCGCCGGGGACATCGACGCCGTACGGCTGGCGCTCGGCGGCACCGTGCTCCAACTCGTGCTGCTGTCCTGGACGAACGCGGTGATGCTGATGAACCAGCGCACCCTGGACGAGGCCCGCTTCTGGCTGGCCGGCTCCCTGTCCGGGCGCACCCTGGACGTCCTGTGGCCGGTCCTGCCGACCCTGCTGCTCGGCCTGGTCGTCGCGCTGGCCGTCGCCCCCGCCCTCAACGCCCTCGCCCTGGGCGACGATTCGGCCCAGGCGCTCGGGGTTCCGGTGGCCCGGGTCCGGCTGGCCGGCGGTGTCGCGGTCATCCTGCTCGCCGGGTCGGCGGTCGCGGTGGCCGGCCCGATCGCCTTCATCGGACTCGCCGCACCCCATCTCGTACGGCCACTGCTCGGCGGCGACCACCGGCTGCTGGTGCCGGGCTGTCTGATCGCCGGTCCGCTGCTGCTGCTCGCGGCCGATGTGCTCGGCCGCCTGGTGATCCGCCCCTCGGAGCTGGAGGTCGGCATCGTGACCGCGTTCCTGGGCGCGCCCCTGCTGGCGCTGCTGGCACGGAGGGCGGCCCGATGAGCGCCGCGGTCGTCGCCGTGCCGGCGAAGTCCACCTCCCGCGCCCGGGTCCGGCGCCGCGTCCTGCTGTTCGCCGTGACCGGTCTGGCCCTGCTGTTGGTGCTGCTCACCGTGTCCCTGACGACGGGTGAGATACCGATGTCCGCGGGCACGGCGCTGCGGGCCCTCGTCGGGCTCGGCGATCCGGGGGACGTGCTGGTGGTGCAGCAGTTCCGGGCGCCCCGGTCGGTCGCGGCGATCGTCGCCGGTGCGGGGCTCGCGGCGGCGGGCTCCGTGCTGCAACGGCTGTTCCGCAATCCGCTGGCCTCCCCCGACGTCATGGGCGTGACCGGCGGGGCCTCCCTGGGCGCGGTCGCGCTGATCGCCGCCGGGGCCTCGCAGGCGCTGATCCCGCTCGGGGCACTCGGCGGCGGGCTCCTCGCGGCCCTGCTCCTTGGCGTGTTCGCCTGGGGTTCCGGGCTCGCGGTCACCCGGCTGGTACTCACCGGCCTCGCCGTGCAGGCGGGGCTCGCCGCCGCCGTGAACCTGATGATCGTGCGCTTCCCTGCCGAGCTCGCCGGATCGGCGCTGCAGTGGACCACCGGTTCGGTGTACGGGCGGACCTGGACCGAGGTGTGGGGAGCGGGCGGCGCCATGGTGCTCGCGCTCACCGCGGCCCTGGTCATGAACCGCCGGCTGGCCGTGCTCGACCTCGGGGACGACTCGGCGGGCGCGCTGGGCCTGCGTACGTCCTCGGCACGGCTCCAACTGCTCGTGATCGCCGTCGCCTTGGCGTCGCTGGCGGCCGCGCTCGCCGGGCCGGTCACCTTCGTGGCGCTCGCTGTGCCGCACATCGTGCGGTTCGTCACCGGACCGCCGACGGCCGCGTCGCTGGCGCTGGCCGCGCTCACCGGGGCGGTGCTGCTGCTCGCCTCCGACCTGGTCGTACAGCATCTGCTGCCGATCGAGGGGCTGCCCGTCGGCGCGGTCACGGCCACTCTCGGCGCGCCCTGGCTGCTGGTGCTGATGCTGCGCCAGAGCTCGCCCGTCAGGAGGAGCCACGGATGACCTGCGCCCCGCACGCACACCCCACCGGCGTTCAGGAACCGCACATGTCCCGCACCGGCCCCAGGAGCCGCAGATGTCCGTGACCGCCAACCAGCTCTCCACCCGGGGCCTCGATCTGCGCTACGGCGACCGGACCGTGGTCGGCGGCCTCGACCTGACGCTGCCCGGCGGCGCGGTCACCGCGATCGTCGGCCCCAACGCCTGCGGCAAGTCGACCCTGTTGAGAGGGCTGAGCCGGCTGCTCGCCCCGGCCGCCGGGTCGGTCACGCTCGACGGCTCCGACATCCACCGCATGTCCGCCAGGGCGCTGGCCCGCCGTATGGGGCTGCTGCCGCAGCAGCCGGTCACCCCGGAGGCGATCACCGTGGAGGCCCTGGTGCGGCTGGGCCGCTATCCGCACCAGCGGCTGCTGAGCCCCTGGTCGGCCGCCGACCAGAAGGCGGTGGACGAGGCCCTGGAGCGCACCGGCACCGCCGCCCTGCGCGACCAGCCCGTCGACCAGCTCTCCGGCGGTCAGCGCCAGCGCGCCTGGATCGCGCTGGCGCTGGCGCAGGACACCGAGCTGCTGCTGCTCGACGAGCCCACCACCTTCCTCGATCTGCGGCACCAGCTCGACGTCCTCGACCTGGTGGCCGCCCTGCACGCCGAGGCGGGCCGCACCGTGGTGATGGTGCTGCACGACCTCGGACAGGCCGCCCGCTACGCGGACCACATGGTGGTCCTCAAGGAGGGCCGGCTCGCCGCCGCCGGCGCCCCGGCCGACGTACTGGACGCGGAGCTGGTGAAGTCCGTGTTCGACGTGGACTGCCGGGTGATCCCCGACCCGGAGACCGGCACCCCGCTGGTCGTTCCGAAGAGCAGTGCGGTGCGGCACTCAGCCGCGACCGCCTGATCCGTCCCCACTCACAGAAAGACCCCGTTATGCGATCTCCCTTGCGCGGAATCGGCCGGCTGATCGCCGTGCTGCTCGCCGTCGTGCTCGGTACGGCCGTCCTCGCCGCGTGCGGCGGCGAGGCCTCCTCCTCCAGCGAAAGCGACACGGCCAAGGCCGCGGGCGACAGCTCCGCCTTCCCGCGCACCCTGAAGACCGTGATGGGCGATGTGAAGATCCCCTCCCAGCCCAAGCGGGTCGTCGTGCTCGACACCGGTGAGCTGGACGACGTCACCCTGCTCGGCATCGACCCGGTCGGCGCGGTCGCCCCGCACTTCAAGACGTCGGGCGGCTTCCCGACGTACCTGGACGGCGAGTTGAAGGACACCGTCGACGTCGGCCCGCTCCTTGAGCCGAACCTGGAGAAGATCGCCTCCCTCAAGCCCGATCTGATCCTGTCCTCCAAGGTCCGGCACGAGAAGGTCTACGACAAGCTCAGCGCCATCGCCCCGACCGTGTTCACCGAGACCACCGGCGGTGTCTGGAAGGAGAACCTCAAGGTCCACGCCGAGGCGCTGGGCCTGGAGAAGGAGGCCGCGGCCAAGCTGAAGGAGTACGAGACGCAGGCCAAGGCGCTCGGTGAGGCGATCGAGAAGAAGGACGGCGGCAAGATGCCGGTCGTGTCCGTGGTCCGCTTCATCGCCGGTCCGACCCGTCTGTACCAGACCAACTCCTACAGCGGCGTCGTCCTGAACGACATCGGCCTCCAGCGCCCGAAGTCGCAGATCTCCGACGACCCCGAGGTCACGATGAAGGACGTCAGCCCCGAGGAGATCGACCAGGCCGACGCCGACCTGATCTTCGTCTGCGCCGCCGACGCCGAGGACAAGACCCAGAAGAAGGAGGTCACGTCCAACCCGGTGTGGAAGGACCTCCCGGCCGTGAAGAACGGCAAGGTCGTCGAGGTCAAGGACGAGATCTGGATGTCCGGCATCGGCGTCCAGGCCGCCGAGGAGATGCTCAAGGACGTGGCGAAGGCCACCGGCGTGGAGCTCCCGGCGAAGTAACCGCCGCCGCATCACACGGGGCGGGCCGTGCCCCCGACCGGCATCGGTCCGCCCCTCACCCCCCACCCGCTAGCGGAAGCCGCTCCTCTGCCATGCGCCTGTACCTGCTCGCCCTCAATCCGACCGACTCCGTCACCGAGGGCTTCCTGCCCGCCGCCGCCGAGCTGGGCCTGGACGTCACCGTCCTCACCGACCAGCCCGACGCGCACCGCCGCTCCTACCCGGAGATCGAGGTCCTGGAGTGCGACGTCCGTGACTTCCGGGCCGTGATCACCCGTGTCTCCACCCATCACGCGCCCGACGCCGTCTTCACCAACAGCGACCACCTGCAGACCCAGGCCGCCCTGGCCGCCGACTGGTTCGGCCTCCCCGGCAAGGACTGGCGGGCCGCCCTGCGCTGCAAGGACAAGGCCGAGATGCGCCGCCGGCTCGCCGCGGCCGGCGTGGACACCGTGTGGTCGGCCGAGCTGACCGAGCCGGTCGCGCCCGCCGACGCGCCCTACCCCTGTGTGCTCAAGCCGCGTGAGGGCGTGGCCAGCGAGGACGTCGTCCGCGTAGACGGCCCGGAGGAACTCGTGGCGCAGGCCAAGGAGATCCTGAACCGCCGCCCGGGCGCCGTCCTGGTCGTCGAGGAGTACCTGCCCGGCGACCTGTTCACCCTGGAGACTCTCGGCGACGGGCGGGTCCGCCATGTCCTGGGCGGCTTCCACACCGAGCTGTCGCCGCCGCCGTACTTCATCGAGGAACGCCTCACCTTCGTCCCCGCCCACCCCGAGCCGGTCGTCGCACAGGTCCTGCGGCAGTTGGACGCGCTGGGCGTCGGGTTCGGGGCCTGTCACACCGAGTTCGTGGTGCACGAGGGGCGGGCGCGGATCATCGAGGTCAACTACCGCGCCATCGGCGACCAGTGCGACCTGCTGCTGGCCCGGCTCCTGGAGATCCCGCTCTTCGAGCACATCCTGCGCACCCACCTGGGCGAGCCGCTCCCGGCCGACCTCGGCGCCCGCCGCGACGGCGCCGCCCGCCTGGAGTACCCGTGCGCGGACCGCGCCGGCACCCTCGTCGGGGCCCCGGCCGCCGCCGACCTGGACGTGGACGGCGTCCATCTGACGTACCGTCCGCTGCGCGCGGTGGGCGAGCGCCACGAGCTGTACCGCACCAACCGGGACTACCTCGGCGTCCTGCGCGCCACCGGCACCGACCAGCCGGCCGTGGACCGGGCGGTGGCGGACTTCCTGGCCGAGCGGCGCTGGGAGATCCAGCCGTGACGGCGGCGGACCCCTGCGTGGCGGAACTCCTCACCCGTGTGCTGAGCGCTCTCCTGCGCGAGGACGTGGTCGGCCTGCGCACCCGCGGCATGATCGTCCACGAGCCGGACGGCCCCTGGTTGCGGCTCGCCACGGGAGGCGAGGCCCTGCTGCTGCCGGTCGCCGAGGACGGATTCCAGTGCGAATACGCCGCCCGACGGCCCCTCCTCGTACGCGAGTCGGACGGTGCCGAGCTGACCTCGTATCAGAGCGTGCTCGGCGCACTGCGTGAGCTCGCCGATCCCGAGGACCGGGGCGGCTTCGACGCGTTCGCCGAGGAGTGCCGTCAGACGCTGGCGACGATGCGGCTGCACGCGGCGACACGGGCGGAGGTCATGGCCCGGCTCACGGACGGGCCCGGCCTCGCCGGCAGCCTGACGTACGACACGCTCGCCGCCCGCCACGACCACCCCGTCTACCCGACGGCCCGCGGCCGTTCGGGGCTGACGGAGGAGCAACTGCGCGCGTACGCCCCCGAGTTCCACCCGCGCTTCGCGCTGCGCTGGCTGGCCGTGCCCCGGGACGAGGTCACCGTGACGGGCAAGCTGCCGGAGTTCTGGCCGACGCCCGACGCGCTGGGCCTGCCCGGCCTGCGGGACACGCATGTGACGCTGCCCGTGCATCCGCTGACCGTCGACGCCCTGCCCGGCGGCACCGTACTGGCCGAACACGCCCACCTGGACGTCGTACCGACCCTCTCCATGCGGACCGTGGCCACGGTCGACGATCCTTGCGTTCACCTCAAGCTCCCCCTCGCCACGGCCACGCTGGGCCTGCGCAACAAGCGGACCATCAAGCCCGGCACGCTGGTCGACGGAGCGGTGGGGCAGCGGCTGCTGGAGGCGGTGATCGCCCGCGAGCCCCGCTTCCGGGAGACGGTCCTGCACGCCGACGAAACGACGTACGCCCATGCCGGGCACGAGCTGCTGGCCGTGCTGTGCCGCCGCTACCCGGCCGGGCTCGACGACTGCACGGTGGTGCCGCTGGCGGCGCTCCTGGCCGAGGCGCCGGACGGCCGCCCGGTCATCGACGGGCTCGCCGACCGCTTCTACGGCGGTGACCCGCTCGCCCTGCTGGACGCGGCCCTCACCCTGCTGTTCGACTGGCAGACCACGCTGTTCGGCTACGGCATCGCGCTGGAGTCGCACCAGCAGAACATCTCCCTGGTGCTGCGGCCGGGCGAGCTGCGGCTGCTGTTCAAGGACAACGACGGGCCGCGGATCAACGCCGAGCGGCTCGCCGCCGCCCTGCCCGGGCCGTGGGACTTCGACGACGCCCGGATCCTCGGCACGGGCGACGGGCCGGTCGCCGACGTGTTCACCACGATCACCGTCCATCTGTGCGCCGGCGCCTACGCCTTCGGTTCGGCACGGCACCGCCAGGCCCTGCTGCGGCTCATCCGTGAGCGGCTGACCGAGGCGGTCGACCGGCTCGGCGGCGACGCGGCGGACGTCCTGCGCGCTCGCGTGCTCAAGGCGCCGGAGCTGCCGGTGAAGGCGATGGTGACGGCCGGGACGCTGCTGTCCAAGGAGCGTTCGGGTGCCGCCGACATCAACAAGCACTACACGACCGGCCCCAACTACCTGCTGTCCCAGGGGGGTTCGGCATGAGCGCCCAGGCGCTGCGGATGCCGGCGTCCGGGCGTGCGCAGGTGCACGCGGTGGCGGGCTGCTACTTCGTGGCGTCGTTCGCCGCGCTGGGGCTGCCGCCGTATCTCACCGAGATCCTTCCGGAGCTGGGCGACCGGAACGCCCGCTGGGCCGGGGTGCTCTATGTCGTGCCGACGGTGTTCGGCGCGCTCGGTGCCCCTCTGTGGGGGCGGCTCGCCGACCGGTACGGCCGTAAACGGCTGCTGCTGCGTGCCCAGTTGGGGCTCGCGGTGTCCTTCCTGATCGCGGGCTGGGCGGACTCGCTGACGACCTTCACGCTGGCCCTGGTGCTCCAGGGCATCCTGGGCGGCACGTTCGCCGCGTCCAACGGCTATCTGGGCGCCGCCCTGGAGGGTCCGGCCCTGTCGAAGGCGCTCACCCTGATGCAGGGCAGCGCGCGGGCCGCGCTGGTCGCCGCGCCGATCGTGGTGGGCTCGCTGTCGGGCTGGCTGTCCCCGCACCGGCAGTACGCCCTGCTCGCCGTGCTGCCGCTCACGGCCGCCCTGCTGCTGGCGGCGCTGCCCGAGCCCGAGCGCGCGCGGGAGCCGGAGCACATACCCGAGGCGGTCGACGCCGCTCAGCCGATCGTCTCCCTGAAGACCCTCTACGTCCTGGAGTTCGCCTTCGTGTTCTCCACCGTCATCTCCTTCCCGTACCTCATCGCGCTCGTCGGCGACCGGCTCCCGGGCACCTCCCCGGCGCTGTCCGGCGTCCTGTTCGCCCTGCCCCACCTGTGCTATCTGGTGGCGGCGCTGGCCGTGCACGCCGCCTTCCGGGACCGGCCGCGCACCGGGCTCGCGCTGGGCTTCACCTGCATCGCGCTCGGGCTCGCCGGGCACGCGGTCGCCGGGTCCCTGGCCGGTCTGATCGCCGTACGGCTGCTGCTGGGTGCGGGGCTCACGCTCGGCCTTGTGTGTCTGTCGGTGCTGGCCGCCGACTGCGCCAAGGGCCGGGCGCCCGGCGGCCTGTTCGGTTCGCTGGAGTTCTTCTCCAAGGCCGGCGCGGTCGCCGCCGGCGTGGCCGCGGCGGCGGGCAGCGCCCGCTTCGGACCGGCCGCACCCGTGCTGATCGGCGGTGCCGCCGCCGCCATCGCGGCCGTTGCTCTCCCCTCCTCGCACCTGCGCACCCGCTGGAGCCGTTGATGCCCTCCCTGACCGACTCGCTCGGGACGTCCCGCAAGCTCTCGCCCTCGCCCCAGTCCCCCGCCGAACTGCCCGCCGCCGACGAGGTGGTGGCCCACACCCTCCTCAACTGCCTGCTGCGCGAGGTCTCAGGACCCGAGCACCAGAGCGTCGTCACCGACGGCAAGCTGCTGCTGCGGCTGCCCCGCCGCGGGGTCCTGCTGCGCGTCGCCCTGCGCCGTACGTCGCTGCTCGGCGCGCACCGGTTCACCGGGCCGGTGAGCGAGCAGTGCGGCGAGGACTGGGTGGAGGTGGACTGGCGGCGGCTGGCCGAGTACACGCACGACGAGCTGTGGCTGCGCACGGGTGTGCGCAACGAGGAGTTCCTGGAGCAGATCGTCTCCAGCCACGGCGCCGTCGCAACCGCCCTGGCCGCCCCGCGAACGGCCCGCCCCGCGGACGACCGGCTCTCCGCCTACCTGGCCTCGGAGCAGTCCCTGCTGTTCGGCCACCGCTTCCACCCCACCCCGAAGGCCCGCACGGGCGACCCGCGCGCCTGGTCCGCGTACGCTCCCGAGGTGGGCGCGTCCTTCCCGCTGCGGCACCTCGCGGTGCGCCCCCACCTGATCGCCGAGGAGTACACCGACCCCGCGTCCGTCGCCCCGCTGGACCGGCAGCGCACGGACGTCCCGGACGGCTACCGGCTGCTGCCGGCCCACCCCTGGCAGTACGAGACGCTGCGCGAGCACCCGCTGCTGCGCGCCGCCCTCGACCGGGGCGACATCCTCGACCTGGGCCCCGGCGGGGAGCCCTTCGCCGCCACCGCGTCGGTGCGCACGCTGTACGACGGGGAGACCTTCCTGAAGTTCAGCCTGAACGTGCGGATCACCAACTGCCTGCGCAAGAACAGCAGTTACGAGCTGTCCGGCGCCGTCGCCCTGACCCGCGTGCTGGCCCCGGCCCTCGCCGACCTGGCGGAGCGTTTCCCCGGCAGCGACATGCTGCGCGAGCCGGCCTACCGCACGCTCGCCCTGCCGGGTCCGGACGGCACCCCGGACCGCGCGCTGTTCGAGGGCTTCGGGGTGATCGTCCGCGAGGGACTGCCGAACCGGCTCGCCCCCGGCACCACTCCCCTACTCGCGGCAGCCGTCGCCGACGAGTATCCGACCGGCGCCGCGCATCTGTCCCGGCTCCTGGCCGGCGCGGACGAACGCACGGCCCTCGACTGGTGGTCGACGTACCTCGGCCTCCTCGTCCCGCCCGTGCTGTCCGCGTACTTCGACCACGGACTGGTCCTGGAGCCCCACCTCCAGAACGTCCTGATCTGCGTCGACGGCGACGGCAGGCCCGCCCAGGTCCTCTTCCGCGACCTGGAGGGCACCAAGCTGGTCCCCGACCACCACCGGGACACCCTCGGCGCGCTGCCGCCCGAGGTCGCGGGGCCGATGACGTACGACGCGCAGCGCGGCTGGGACCGCGTCGTCTACTGCCTGCTGGTCAACCATGTCGCCGAGCTGCTCGCCGCCCTCGCCGACCTGCACCCGCAGGCGGAGGCCGCGCTGTGGTCCCGGGTGCGCGACACGATCCGGGCGTACGCCGACGACCGGGGCTGCCCGCCCCGGCTGGCCGCCCTCCTCGCCGGGGTGCCGCTGCCCGCCAAGGCAAATCTCCTCACCCGCTGGGAACGCAAGGCCGACCGGGACGCGGGGTATGTGCGGCTGCCGTCGCCGCTCGCCGAGGACGTCCTGCGCGACACGACCGGAGGTGCCGCCCGATGACGCCGCCCACGCCCGCGGTCCGCGACCGCGTCCTGTCCCTCCCCTCGACCGAACTCCCCGCGTACATCTACGACTTGGCGGCCCTACGCGCCCACGCCGCCACCGTGCGGGACGCGCTCCCGGAGCGGGTCGAGCTGTACTACGCCGCCAAGGCCAACCCGGAGCCGGAGATCCTCGGCGCGCTCGGCCCGTACGTCGACGGCTACGAGGTCTCCTCGGGCGGCGAACTCGCCCATGTCGCCAAGGCCGTACCGGGGCGCCCGTTGGCCTTCGGTGGTCCCGGCAAGACTCCGGACGAGGTGACGGCCGCGCTGGAGCAGGGGGTCGAGCGCTTCCACGTCGAGAGCGAGTATGAGCTGGGCATGCTGGCCGAGCTGGCGCGGCGGGTGGTGCCGGGTCGGCGGGTGGCGGTGCTGGCGCGCGTCAACCTGCCGGTGGGCGACGGGTCGCTGGCGGGCAGCTCGCTCGCGATGGGCGGCCGGCCGACGCCGTTCGGCATGGATCCCGCACGCGCCGAGCCGGTGATCCGGCAACTGGCCGACGGCGCCTACCCGCAGCTCGAACTGCGCGGCATCCACGCCCACTTGGCCAGCGGACTCCAGGCCGCGCAGCAGGTGGCGGTGGCCGAGTCGGTCGTCTCGTGGGCGACGGGACTCGGGGTCCGGCTCGACGAGGTGAACGTCGGCGGCGGCATGCACGTCGACTACGGCGACCCGCAGCGCCGCTTCGACTGGGCGGCCTACGGCACGGGGCTCGCCCGGCTGACGGAGCGGCATCCGGAGCTGACCCTGCGTATCGAGCCGGGGCGGGCGCTGACGGCGTACTGCGGCTGGTACGCCACCGAGGTGCTGGACGTGAAGCACAGCCATGGCGAGGAGTTCGCCGTGGTCCGGGGCGGCACGCACCATCTGCGCACCCCGGCGACCAAGGGGCACGACCAGCCGTGTTCCGTCCTGCCGGTGGACGCCTGGCCGCACCCGTGGCCGCGGCCGGCCGCCGAGGGCGGGACGGTCACCCTGGCGGGGCAGCTCTGCACCCCGAAGGACGTCCTGGCCCGCCGGGTGCCGGCGGCCGGGCTGCGGGCCGCGGACCGGGTGGCGTTCGCGCTGGCGGGGGCGTATGCGTGGAACATCTCCCACCACGAGTTCCTGATGCATCCGAGGCCCGGTTTCCACTTCCTGGACACCGCTGGGTAGGCGGCCCGTCACGCTCGGCACATGCGAAGGGCCGCCCGGTGCACGGGCGGCCCTTGGGTGCGGTGCCTCAGAGGTCGACGGCGGGCAGCATCCTGGTGACCGGGGTGTCGACGGCCTTGATCTGCTGCTTCGGCCGCTGCTGCTGCCGGCTCAGCTCCTTGAGCTGGTCCAGCCGGGCGAGCTGCTGGGACGGCAGCGGCATCTTCGCCCTGCGGTCCGCGGGAACCCCGGACATCGCGAGCTGGTCGAGGGTGGTCACCGGGTTGAGCATTCCGGCCTTCGAGGCGTTCGAGGCGTCCGCCGTGCCCGCGTTCGCCAGCGGAGCGGCGAGGCCGGTGACACCGACTGCGAGACCAACGGCGGCGGCGATACGTCGTGTTGACATCATGCTTTCCGCAACGCGACCGACCCGCCGCCGGACACGGCCGGCCGGCGCCCCTCACCCGTCAGGCCCAGCGCTCCGGCAGCGCTTGCCGAGCCCGGCGGGGCGGAGGAGGCTCGGAGGTGAGGCCCTCGCGGCCGACCCGTTCCTGCCGCGGGCCTCTGAGGAGGTCACCATGGGCACCGCCGCAACCCCCGCTTTCGACACCGAGACACTGCGCCGGGCCGTAGAAGGACAGAACCCGGACACGCTGCTGTCGCTCTACACGGACGACGCGGAGATCCGCGTCGTCAACCGCAACGCGCAGCCGAGCCACCCCAAGGTGCTGCACGGCCGTGGCGAGATAGCCGAGATGCTCACCGACGTCTACAGCCGCGACATGACGCACAAGCTGGAGGGATGTGTGGTCCAGGGTGACCGCGCGGCCTACAGCGAGTCCTGCGAGTACGCGGACGGCGTGCGCGTCCTGGCCGAGTCGATGATCACGCTGCGGGACGGGAAGATCTCCCGGCAGATCATGATCGAGGCCTGGGACGAGTAGGGAGGACGCTGCCGAAGGTCCAGGTCACGGGACGACCGACCTGGGCCTTCGGGGCACGTGCGGGGCGGGCCGGTCAGCGCATCCAGGCGCTGTACTCCATCACGTCACCGGCCCGCACGCCGAAGCGGGCATCGTCGCGGGTGAAGGTCGCCTCCAGCCCGAGCACGGCACCGTCGGCGGGGTCGAGGATCAGCATCCGGCGGCTGCCTCGGCCGTCGTACACGTACGCCTGCCCGCGCCGCCCCAGCCGGTCCGTCACCTGACCGACGGGCCGTAGCCCCTCGGCGTCCGCCAGCAGCCTGGCCAGCGCGGCCGACTCGCGGGTGCCGAGGGTCCAGTGGTCGAGCAGGGTCCTGGTGGCGTCCAGGAGTTCGGCGGTGGACAGCGGCTGCGAGTGGTCCGACAGGAAGGCGCGCTCCGCTTCCTCCAGGTAGTCGTGCAGTCCTGCGGCGTCCTGCGGGGGTGGGGAATCCGGCGGGGCGTCGCTCCAACTCGGCGGATAGGTCCGCCTGGTGAGGACGTGACCGTCGGCGACGAGCCGTGGCTCGCCGCCCTCGTCGGTGAGGACCGGCCGGCCGGGGTGGCGCGGGTCGGTCGCCACGACGATCTCCGTGTGGCTGTCGTCGTCGTTCCAGCGCACGATCGTCTCCCGCGGGAGGGTGATCGGCGCGTCGGCCTCGCTCATGGCCAGGCTCCACGACTGCACATGCGTGCCCTTGCGCAGCGCGGGCGAGCCCGCCGACGCGGCCTGCTCGGCCCGCTCGGCCAGCCGCTCCAGCGGTACGGGCGTGGAGTCGGCCCGCACGACCAGCGGGCGGGGCGCGGCGACCGCGGGGGCGGTGGTCCGGCCGGTGAGCAGCAGTGCCGACACGAGCGCGACGACGAGGGCCGTGGCCGCGAGGCCCCAGGCCTGCCGGGTACGGCGGCGGGGGGCGGGCGGGCGCTCGAGCAGCAGTTGGCCGAGGTGCCGTTCGGCGTTGTGGTCCAGCGGGCCGTCGCCGTAGTGCGGGCCGTCGGCCGGTACCGGGTTGGCCCTGCGCAGCAGTTCGAGTTCGTCAGCCATGGCTTCGTTCCTTGGGCGCGGTCGTCGGGCTCACACGGTCGATCTCGGCTCTCAGCCGGCGGCGGGCCCGGTGCAGCCGCATCGACGCGGCCCGTCTGCCGCAGCCGAGGGCGACGGCCAGCTCCTCGACGCCGAGTTCCTCCCACGCCGTCAGCCGCAGCACCTCCTGGTCGGCCGCCGACAGCCGGGCCAGCGCCTCGTGCACCCAGGCGCCGGGGCGCTCCGCGTCGGGGCCGGCCGCGAGGTGCCGGCCGTGCGCCGCGTCGTCGTTGCCGAGGCGGTCGACCAGCCGCCGCCTGCGGCCGTAGCCGCGTACCGCGTTGGCCAGGCAGTTGCGTGCCACGCCGTACAGCCAGGGCAGCGGGGCGTCCGGCAGGTCGGCGCGGCGGCGCCAGGCGACGGTGAACACCTCCGCCACCACTTCCTCGACCTCACTCGTACGCCCGTCCAGTCGCCGCGCGACATAGCGGCTGACCGCCCAGTAGTGCTCGCGATAGGCAGCGGCGAAGATCTCGTCGTTGCTCATGTCCCGTTCGTGTCCGGCACCCGCCGGATCGTCACACCCGTCTGCGTGATTCTCGTCGCGTCACTCGAGTGTGACGTAGGGGTGGGGTGCGGACACAGGCGGGGCGTGAAGAGGATCAGAGACATCAAGAGCGTCAGGGCCGTTCAGTGGCTGACCACCACCGACCACAAGACGATCGGAACGCTCTACTTGGTCACGTCGTTCGCGTTCTTCGTGATCGGTGGCGTGATGGCGCTGCTCATGCGCGCCGAGCTGGCCCGACCTGGTCTGCAGATCATGTCGAACGAGCAGTTCAACCAGGCGTTCACGATGCACGGCACGATCATGCTGCTGATGTTCGC
>NZ_JBNGGG010000026.1:0-159616 GCF_049974585.1 Streptomyces sp. UG1
GGTCCGCTACGAAGCGACCGTGCTGGTCGCAGCCATCAACGAGTGGCTGTGACCAGCACTTTCACAACAGGCCCTAGTCCTTGGCGCCCACCAGCATCCGCACCTCGAACTCCTCATAGGCGTCGTCGTCCTGGGGCTGCCGGCGCTCGCCCAGCACCGTACCGAGCCGGCCGAGGAGGAAGCCCGCCGGGATGGAGACGATGCCCGGGTTCTGCAGCGGGAACCAGGCGAAGTCGGACTCCGGGTAGAACGAGTCCGGTGTGGCGGAGACCACGGGGGAGAACAGCACCAGCAGGACCGAGCAGGCCAGGCCGCCCCAGAGGCTGAGCAGCGCTCCCTGGCCGTTGAAGCGGCGCCAGAAGAGGGTGTACACGATCGTCGGCAGGATCGCGGACGCCGCGATGGCGAAGGCCAGGAACGCCAGCGTCGCGGTGTTGGCGCCCCACGAGACCAGGGCGAGCATCATGGCCAGGACGCCGATGACGGCCGCGGACAGCCGGGCGACCATCAGCTCCTCGGTCTCGCTCGCGCGGCCCTTGCGGATCACCTCGCCGTACAGGTCGTGGGCGAGGGAAGTGGCCGCGGCGAGGGTGAGGCCGGCGGCCACGGCGAGCAGCGTGACGAAGGCGAGGCAGGACAGCAGGGCGGTGAGGATGCCGCCGCCGAGGGCGTTGGCCAGGAGCAGTACGGCCGCGTCGCCCTTGTGGTCGGTGTTCGAGATGGTCTCCCGGCCCACGACGGCCGTGGCACCGAGGCCGAGGATGCCGGCCGCCAGGCAGACCAGGCCGACCAGGCCTACCGCCCAGACGACGGAGGAACGCAGCACGTCGACCTTGCGAGGGGCGAGCAGCCGCATCAGGACGTGGGGGAGGGCGGCGAGGCCGAGGACGATCGCCAGCTGCAGACTGAAGAAGTCGATCTTGCTCGAAGTGCTGACGCCGTAGCGCAGCCCGGGTTCCAGGAACTGGGCGCCTGTGCCGCTGTTGTCCGCGGCCGCCGACAACAGGGCGCCAGGGTTCCAGTCGAAGCGGTGCAGCACCATGACCGCGGTGACCGTCACGCCCGCCACCAGCATCACGGCCTTGATGATCTGGATGACCGTGGCGCCGGGTGCGCCGCCGATGGCCGCGTACACGATGACGATGGTGCCGATCACGATCACGCACAGGGTGCGGGTCGCCGCACCGGGTTCGCCGGTGAACTGGGTCAGCAGGGCGATGCTGCCGACGAGTTGGGCGACCAGATAGAGGGTCGCGATGGCCAGCGTGCACACCGCGAGGGCGAGCCGCACCGGTCGTTGCAGCCGGGGCAGGCGCATGGCGAGGGTGTCGCCGAGGGTGAACCTGCCCGCGCGGCGCAGGGGTTCGGCGATCAGCAGCAGCACCATCATCCAGGCGACCACGGTGCCGCCGAGGTACATCAGCCCGTCGTAGCCGGTCAGGGCGACCAGTCCGGTGCTGCCCAGCAGGGTCGCGGCGGACAGGTAGTCGCCGCACATCGCGAGGCCGTTGCGCAGCGGGGACATGGTGCGGTTGCCGAGGTAGAACTCGCTGATCTCGTCGCGCTGAGGGGCCGTCAACAGCGCCATGAACAGCGTGACCACGACCACCGACAGGAACAGCACGAACGTCAGTTGCAGGCTGAACCGGTCGACGATGCCTTCGGACATGGTCACCACGTGCGGTACCCCCTGGGGCCGGGACGGACGGTCTGACCTGCGTCGCCGTGCGGTGCGGCGGCGCCGGGTGAGCCCGGCTGTCGCTGGTGCACTCGTGAGCTCAGGCCGCGGGCGAGCGGATCGACCCGGGTGCGCATGTGCCGCACGTAGCACCAGGCCGTCACGCCCATCACGACGAACTGCCCGAGCCCCAGGGCGAGGCCGAGCGTGAGGGCGCCGACCAGGCGTTGGTTCATCAGGCCGGGAGCGGAGTGGGACAGCAGGACGTACAGCAGGAATCCGCCGACGGACAGGAGCGACGCGCGGACGCCGAACCTGCGCTGGGCGCGGCGCAGAGAGTGAAATTCGGGGTCTTCGGATATGCGTGGGGGTGGGGCAGACGCGTTGGCAGGCGCGTTATTCGGCGAACCGTATGTGAAAGAATTGTTGTGCCAAGGTGAAAAATCGGGCACAGGCGCACCTTCTTCGCTGCGTCATGCCGAACACACTGGTGGTGCGGGCTTGGTGGGGGGGACGGTCGGAGCGGCGAAAGCCGGAAGCCGGAGTATGTCAGCGGGTTCTTTCAACAATCAACCGGCTAAGTGAATCGCCGCACCCCGGTGGCGTGTTCACCCTTCGCGATTCGTCGGCGATCTTCTGTGGCCTGCGAAAAAGGGCCCTCCCGGAAATAGTCCGGCCCATGTCTTTCGGCCGGTCTGGCTCAAACAAGACCCGTCCGGGAGGGGTGACAAGCCGGCGGCTCAGAACCGGGCGCCGACGGCCGCGCCGCTCCGCGGCACCAGGAACCCCCCCCCGTGCCGACGGCAGCCCTCCGTCGGCGGAGCGCGGCCCGGTGAGGGAGGGAAGCGGTGTGTGCCCCACCGCCGGGGCCGGACTGCCCCCGCCCATCTTGAAGCCATTGCCGTCGCCGGCGAAGTCCGGAAAGGCTTGACGGCCAGACCGTCGGCGCTCTCACCGTTCTTGCGCGGGTCGCGATTGCCGTAACTGTCCAGATTCAGGATCTGGTTGTCACTGGTAGATCCCTGAAGCTGAAAGCCGGATTCGTAATTGTCGTGTGTGGAAATTCGGGAGGAGACGTTGCCGTTGCAGCCGTCGCAGTAGATCCCATAAGGGCCGTTGACGATCTCCAGCCGCCGCGTACGGCGATGGAGTCGCCGGGCCGCCCCAGGTCCACGGCCCGCTGAAGGGTCCGCAGCGGCTGGTCCAGGGTGCCCGGTGCCGAGTCGTCCCCGTCCACCGCCACGACAAGCATCGGGGCCTCTCGCGTCCGCCTGCCCGCCGTCTCGCACAGCAGTGGCCGCCCGGCGCGCGGAGGTTGCCGGGGTGCGTTGCCCCTTTAGGGTGAGAGACGTGACGGACAGCAACGAGCGCCCGGTCGCCGTGTTCGACCTGGACAACACCCTCGCCGACACGGCACACCGGCAGCACTTCCTGGAGCGCAGGCCCCGGGACTGGGACGCCTTCTTCGCGGCCGCCCCGCAGGACCCGCCGATCGAGGAGGGCATCGCCCTGCTCCGGGAGAGCGCCGAGGAGTGCGAGATCCGCTATCTCACCGGGCGGCCCGAGCGCTGCCGGCGCGACACCCTCGACTGGCTCGCGGCGCACGGGCTGCCCGACGAGCGGGTGTACATGCGGCGCGACAACGACCGCAGGCCCGCCCGGCGCACCAAGCTCGAGATCCTGCACCGCCTCGCCCGCACCCATGAGATCCGGGTGCTGGTGGACGACGACGAGCTGGTCTGCGAGGACGCCGAACGGGCCGGCTTCACCGTCGTACGGGCGCGCTGGACCGCCCCCTCCGCCGTGCTGAAGGTGGCGCAGGAGCGGGAGGGGCGGACCTGAGGAACAGGACCGGCCTAGTCGGACTCCTCCAGGCGGAAGCCGACCTTCATGGTCACCTGCCAGTGCGCGATCTCACCGTTCTCGAGCTGGCCACGCACCTCGACCACCTCGAACCAGTCCAGGTTGCGCAGGGTCTGGGAGGCGCGCGCGATGCCGTTGCGGATTGCCTGGTCCACGCCCTCGGGCGAGGTGCCGACGATGTCCGTGACCCGGTAGGTGTGGTTCGTCATGTGGGTGCTCCTCTCGCACGCGTCACTCCACCGTGCCCCAAGGGGCGGCATCGCGCGAGCCGTCCGTCAGCGGGCCACGCTCAGTGACAGCGCGAAGCGGCCCTGACGGTCCGTCCACCAGTGCGCCTGCTCCAGCCCGGCCGCCGACAGCTCCGCGCCCACTCCCTCCTTGCGGAACTTCGCCGACACCTCGGTGCGCATCTCCTCGCCCGCCGCGAAGTCGACGGCGAGGTCGAGCGCGGGCACCTTCACCGTGTGCGCCGTGCGGGAGCGCAGCCGCATCTCGATCCACTCGTTGTCCGCGTCCCAGACGGCGACGTGGTCGAAGGCGTCCGGATCGAAGTCCGCGCCCAGCTCCCGGTCGATGACGGTCAGCACGTTCTTGTTGAAGGCAGCCGTCACCCCGGCGGCGTCGTCGTACGCCGCGACCAGGACCCCCTCGTCCTTGACCAGGTCCGTGCCGAGCAGCAGCGCGTCCCCGGGGGAGAGCAGGGCGCGCACCGAGGCGAGGAACGCGGCCCGTTCGGCCGGCAGCAGATTGCCGATCGTGCCGCCGAGGAACGCCACCAGCCGCGGACCCGGCGTGTCCGGCAGGTCGAGGCCGCCGGTGAAGTCGGCGATCAGCGCGTGCACGTTCAGCGCCGGCCGCTCCTCGATGAGCGCGTGCCCGGCCTGGCTGAGCGCGCTCTCGCTGACGTCGACGGGCACATACGTGTGCAGCCCCGTCAGCGCGTCGATCAGGAACCGCGTCTTCTCCGAGGACCCGGAGCCCAGTTCGACCAGGGTGCGGGCGCCGGTGGCGGCGGCGATCTCGCCGGCCCGGTCGACGAGGATCTCCCGCTCGGCTCGGGTGGGGTAGTACTCCGGCAACTCGGTGATCTTCTCGAACAGTTCGCTGCCGTGGGCGTCGTAGAACCACTTGGGCGGCAGCGTCTTGGGCGAGCTGGTCAGGCCCTTGAGGACATCGGCGCGCAGCGCGGCGTCGGTGGCGTCCTCGGGCAGGGTGCGGGTCAGCAGGAACGGACTCACGTGCTGGGCTCCTTGGATGGTGCGGGGGCCAGGGGGTCGCCGGGTTCCTTGAGCGGGGTGAGCAGCACATCGGTGCGGCTCGCCGCGAGGAGGGTGCGGTCGGGGACCTGAAGCCAGTGCGGATCGTCGTCGTAGGGCTCGGAGGCCACGACGGTGCCGCCGCCGGGCCGGGTCAGATACCACAGGGTGTCGCCCCAGGCGGTCGCGGCGATGGTCTCGCCGTTGGTGAGCAGCAGGTTGAGCCGGGAGCCGGGGGCCGCCTCGGCGACCTCCACCACCGTGTCGGCCAGCGCCTGCCCTTCCTCATCACCGCCGCGCAGCCGCGCGAGGACCAGCGCCCACACGAACGCCGAGTCGTTGCGGGCCTCCATCGACAGCAGGTCCACGGCGGGGAGGCCGGACACCAGCGGCGTCAGCGAGCCGGGCCAGCCCTTGACCGCGCCGTTGTGGCTGAACAGCCAGGTACCCGCGGCGAACGGCGCCGCCGCGGCCTCCTGGTCGGCGCCCGCCACCGTCGCGTCCCGTACGGCGGCGAGCAGCGCGGTGCTGCGTACGACGCGGGCGAGATCGGCGAAGGACAGATCCGCCCAGATGGGCCCGGCCCGGCGGTACCGCGCCGGCACCGGATCTCCCTCGGCATACCAACCGACCCCGAAACCATCGGCGTTGACGGTCCCGTACCGCTGCCGCCGAGGTTCCCAGGACTGGCGGTACAGGCCGTGCGGGGGCTCCACCAGGAGTCGGCCGAGCGGCTCCTCGGGGCCCAGGTAGGCCAGATGACGGCACATCAGACGTCCCCCGCGGAGCGGGCCGTGCGGAAACCGGAGAAGATCTGCCGCCGTATCGGATAGTCCCAGTTGCGGAACGTGCCCCGGCAGGCCACCGCGTCCACGGCGAACGAACCGCCGCGCAGCACCTTGTACTCGGGGCCGAAGAACACCTCCGAGTACTCCTTGTACGGGAAGGCCTGGAACCCCGGGTACGGCAGGAAGTCGCTCGCCGTCCACTCCCACACGTCACCGATCAACTGCCGTACCCCGAGCGGCGATTCGCCCTCCGGATAGCTGCCCGTCGGCGCCGGGCGCAGATGCCGCTGGCCGAGGTTGGCGTGGACCGGCGCGGGATCCGCGTCGCCCCACGGGTAGCGCATCGAGCGGTCACCGGCCGGGTCGTGGCGGGCCGCCTTCTCCCACTCGGCCTCGGTGGGCAGCCGCCGACCGGCCCAGCGGGCGTAGGCGTCCGCCTCGTACCAGCACACATGCAGCACCGGCTCGTCGGGCGGCACGACCTCGGTGACGCCGAAGCGGCGCCGGAGCCACTGCTTGCCGTCCCGGTGCCAGAACAGCGGGGCGTGGATCGAGTGCTGCCGGATGTGCGCCCAGCCCTGCGGCGTCCACCAGCGCTCCTCGTCGTAGCCGCCGTCCTCGATGAACGCCTGGTACGCGGCGTTCGTCACCGGCGTGGTGTCGATGTGGAACGGCGCCACCTCGCGCCGGTGCGCCGGGCGCTCGTTGTCCAGGGCCCAGGGCTCCGTCGAGGTGCCCATGGTGAACGGGCCGCCGGGGACCAGGACTTCGGACGGCCCCGTGAACAGGGGCACCGGATCCGGGTCGGGGGCGGTCAGCGCCTGCGGGCCCTTGCGGAGCTGATGGGTGATCAGCATCGTCTCGTCGTGCTGCTGCTCGTGCTGCGCGATCATCCCGAAGGCGAAGCCCGCCTCGGTCAGCCGCGTCCCGTGGAACGCGGTGCTCTGAAGGACGTCAAGGACCCGGCCGCGCACCTCGGCCGCGTAGTTGCGGGCCTCGCCCGGCGGCAGCAGCGGCAGCGAGGGGCGTTCGGCGCGCGGGTGCTCGAAGGCGTCGTAGAGGCCGTCGATCTCGGGCCGCATCGCCTCCCGCCCGGCGACCGCCCGCAGCAGCCACTGCTCCTCCTGGTTGCCGATGTGCGCGAGGTCCCACACCAGTGGCGACATCAGCGGCGAGTGCTGGGCGGTCAGGTCGGGGTCCTCGACACAGGAGGTGAGCAGGGTGGTGCGGGCACGGGCGGTGGTCAGGGTGGTCAGCGCCCGCTCGCGGAGCGTATCGGCGTCGAAGTGGAGCGCGTCGCCGTCGATGGCGGGGTCGGTCATGTGCGGATGTCCTTCCCGTGCAGGGTGCGGTCCGTGCCGTAGAGCTCGTCCAGCAGGTCGTCGGCGGGGCAGCGGCCCCTTGCGACATAGCGGTCCCGGTACGCCGCCACCGCGTGGGTGACCTCGGCCGTGGCCCCCAGCCGGGGCAGAGCCTCGAGGGCCGTCGCGAAACAGGTGTCCGCCACCTCCCGCAGCTCCTTGTCGGCGAGGCCCGAGCGGGCCGCGTCGGTCCACAGCGGGTTGTGCGGCGCGGGCGCCGCCAGCGCGCGCTCGGCCAGCGGCTTCACGGCGCGGTAGGCGGTCTCGGCCGCCTCCGGGTCGTCGAAGAGCGCGGTCGTCACGGCGAGCGGCACGATCCAGCCGTCCTCGCCGGGCTGGGCGTCGATCATGCGCAGTTCGAGATGGCCGCGCGGTCTGATCGGCGGGAACAGCGTCGTGAGGTGGTAGTCGAGATCCTCGTGCGTGGGCGGTCTGGGCGCCCCCGATCTGGTCCACTCCCGAAACGCCAGCCCGTCCGGGACGTCCCACGGGCCGCCGTCCCGGCGTACGCACATCACCGGTGCGTCCAGGACGTGCCGCGCCCAGGCGGCCCGGGGATCGCCGTCCAGCGGGGGAGCGCCCGCGCGGTCCGGGCCGATCTCCATCCACAGCAGTTGCCGGGTGGAGAGCCAGCCGGTGGGCTCGCTCCCGGCCAGCGGGGAGTTGGCGAACGCGGCGACCAGGACCGCGCCGAGCTGGTGCGCCAGCCACCAGCGCCGCCCGTGCCCGAGGGGGCCGGGCTCCTCGTATCCGGCGTCCAGGCACACCTGCACGGAGGCCGAGGTGCACATCATGGCGCGGCCGGCCGGACCCGCACGGTCCAGATACGCCTCCATCGCGTCATAACGCGGCTGGCGCAGGAAACGGCGGGGCGAGTGCCAGGGATCGTTGCCGATGCCGACCAGACCGAGGTCGTGCTCGCGCAGGACCGCGCGGGCGGCGTCGAGGTCGGCGGAGACGGTACCGATGCACTCCATCAGGGAGGCGGCGGGCGGGGAGCTCAGCTCCAGTTGGCCGCCGGGTTCGACGGTGAGCGCCGATCTCAGGGGCACGGTCCGCAGTGCGGCGTAGGCCGCTTCGAGTCTTTCGGGTGTCACGGGGAGCTGCGGGCTGCGCAGCTCATGGACGAGCCATTCCACTTCGACCCCGAGCGTGCGGGGTGGGCCGGTCTTGAAGCAGATGCCCCGGACCAGGGCCTCCACCTCGGCTTCGGTTACCGCGGTGCGGGGCTGCTCCGTACAGCCACTGACCGACTCGGACATATCGGGATCCTCCTGAGAGTCCAGGGTGCAGTGTCACCGGCCCGGATCTTGTGGGGCCGGGTCGGCACACTCGTCCAACCCAAGACCCTCTCGCCGCTTCGCACAAGAGTGCGTAGCGGCGCGTTCCGGAGCGGTAACTTCCACGCTCCGGGCGTTGGCAGGGGCTTTCCCGGTCGTTCTCGGTCGGCTGTGCGGCCCGGGAATTCTGTTGCACCGCATCACCAGCATCGCTCACGATGCGTGGGTGAGCACGACGGGGGAGATCGCGGGCGGCCCGGGCGGTCGCGTGACCATGGCGCGCACGGGGGTGGCGCCATGAGCGCGCGTCTGCGCGGGATCGCGCACCAGACGGAACAGATCGTGGCGGCGGGCACCTACCGCGCGCCCGGCGGCCATGAGGTGGCCATCGGCGCGGCGATCGAGGCGGCGAGGGCCGGTACGCGCATGTACGGGCCCGAGCCGCTGTCGCTGCCCCGGATCTCCTCCACGGAGACGTTCTTCGAGGTCACGGGCGAGAGCAGCCTCGAGGCGGCCCGTCGGCTCGGCGCCGGGACGGCCGTACTGAACTTCGCCTCGGCCCGCAACCCGGGCGGCGGCTTCCTGAACGGCGCCCAGGCCCAGGAGGAGGCCCTGTGCCGGGCCTCCGCGCTGTACACCTGCCTGCTCGAGGCCCACGAGTTCTACGACCACCACCGCGCCCACCGCGACGCGTTCTACACGGACCGCGTCATCCACTCACCCGGCGTCCCCGTCTTCCGGGACGACCGCGGCGGCCTGCTGGACGAGCCGTACACCGCCGGCTTCCTGACCGCCGCCGCCCCGAACGCGGGCGTCGTACGGCGCAGGACACCCGAGCGCACGGCCGAGCTGCCGCGGGCCCTGGCGATCCGCGCCGAGCGTGTGCTGGAGACGGCCGCCGTGCACGGCTACCGGCGGCTGGTGCTGGGCGCGTGGGGCTGCGGGGTGTTCCAGAACGCCCCCGCACAGGTGGCGGGGGCGTTCCGGGAACTGCTCGGGCCCGGCGGGCGGTTCGCCGGAGCCTTCGAGCACGTGGTGTTCGGGATCCTGGACCGCACGCCCGACAGCCCGGTGCGGGCCGCGTTCGCCCAGGTGTTCCCCGAGCGTCAGGTCCAGCCGTAGCGCTCGTGCAGCCGCCGCCTGACCAGGTTGAACCGCCCCCGGTCCAGGGCGCACGCCTCCCGGCGCATGCCCTGCTCGTGCAGCCGGAGGATGCGGTCCACGTCGACCCAGGAGTCGCGCCCCGACCGGTCCCACGGCCCGCTGCCGATCGCGACCCACTCCCGGGCACCTCTTCCCCCACCCGCCCGCCCGGCGTCGTGCCGCTTGCTGGACAACTGCACGGCGAGGAAAGTGCCGCCCGCCTCCCGCGCGACGACGAGCACCGGGCGGTCCTTGCCCCGGCCGTCGTTCTCTTCGAAGGGAACCCAGGTCCACACGATCTCGCCGGGGTCGGGGTCGCCGTCGTGCGCGGGGGAGTACTCCGTGCGCACCCTGCCGACCGCGCGGGGGTCGGCCTCGGTGGTGGCGGTGGGGCCGGAGCGGCCCGGGACGTTCTCGTCGGTAAGCGTGCTCACGGAGGCACACCCTAGGGGTTGGCCCATGGGCTACGCGTTGCGGGTCGCCTCTCGCCCTCAGGCGACCGCGCTGGGCGCCGTCTCCCCCTGCTGCGGCGGCCACAGCTCGTGCCACCGCAGCTCCGACTCCAACTGCGCGGCCAGCGAGATCAGCAGCGGCTCGCTGTTGGCCGGCCCGAGCAACTGCCCGCCGACGGGCAGGTCGCCCACGAACCCGGCGGGGACGTTGACACCGGGCCAGCCCAGCACGTTCCACGGCCATGCGTAGGGGCAGGCGGCGATGATCGCCCGGTCGGTGGCGAAACCGCCGAGGCCGAGCATCGCGCCGATCCGGGGCGGGGGAGCGGCCGTTGTGGGCGCGAGCACGACGTCGTACGACTCGTAGAACCTGCCGATACGCCGGTGCAGGACCGCCTCCGCGCGCCGCGCCGCCCGCAGCGGCAGCCCGCCGAGGAGCCGGCCGAGGCGGGCCGCGCTGCGGGTGCGCGGGTCGAGCAGCGCGGGGAAGGGCACCTCGTCGGCCCACTCGGCGATCCCGGCCGTCGCGCGCGGGATGAAGGTCAGCCCGATCTGGCCGTACGGCGGATCGGCCTCCTCGACATGATGCCCCAACTCGCCGAGCTTCTCGGCGAGTTGGACGATCCGGGCCCGCACCTGCGGCTCGAGCCGGGCGGGAAGGGCGGTGAACGGCGGCTTGAGGGAGAGCGCGACGCGCAGCCGGCCGGGGTCGCGGCCGACGGCCTCGGAGGCGTCGACCGCGGGCGGTCGGTGCGGGTCGAGTTCGTGGTTTCCGGCGGCGGCGTCCAGCAGGAGGGCCGCGTCGGCGACCGTACGGGCGAGGGAGCCGTTGACGGTGATGCCCTTGAAGGACTCGCCGCGCGGCCAGGTGGAGATGCGCCCGCGCTGCGGCTTGATGCCGATGAGGTGGGTCCAGGACGCGGGGATCCGCACCGAGCCGGCGCCGTCCGAGCCGAGCGCGGCGGGGACCAGCCCGGCGGCGACGGCGGCGGCCGAACCGCCGGACGAGCCGCCCGGCGTGTGGTCCCGGTGCCATGGGTTGCGGGTCGCGCCGAAGGCGGGACCCTCGGTGAACGGCCACTGCCCCAGCTCACAGGTGTTGGTCTTGCCGACGATCACGGCCCCGGCCGCGCGCAGCCGCCGTACCGCCTCGCCGTCCTCGGCGACCGGCGGGAACTCCCCGCGGCAGCCGAACGCGGTCGGCTCGCCCGCCACGTTCATGTCGTCCTTCACCGCGACCGGCACACCGAGCAGCGGCAGGCGCACCCCGGCCGCGAGCTTCTCGTCCGCGGCCGCCGCCTCGGCGAGAGCGGCCTCGGTCCGCACCACCCGGAAGGCGTTCAGGGACTCCTGGCTCGCCTCGATCCGCGCGAGCGCCTCGGCGACGAGGGACTGCGACGTCACCTCCCCGCCGGCCAGCGCACGGGCGGACTCGGCCAGGCCTGCGGCACGGTCGGGCGTCATACGGGGCACCTCCCAGACGACACTGTCTACCGAACGGTAACCTCCGGCGGCCGGGCGCGGAACGTTTTCGACCGGTGCGGCTCCGAGGTTCACCACAGGTTTCTCCCAGATCTCGCCCTTCCCGTACCCAAACCATTGACGGGCCCGAGCCCTGCCCTTACCTCCTGATCGAATTTTCGAACTACGTTCGATATTACGAACGCAGCTGGTTCGGGTTTCGGGATTGTCCCTGGCCGCCGTGCCGGCCTCGGCTCTGATCCTGGGCGAGGCCCCCCGGTCTACACGATCGTGCCGTTCCTGAACAGCAACGACGGGACCGTGAACGTCTACCAGTCCGACGACGCCACCGACTTCCGTCTGGCCAGGGCCTCCGCGTACACACCGCCGAGCAACCGCATCCGCGACGCGAGCATCATCCGGCACACCGACGGCTACTACTACATCACCTACACGACCCACACCTGGCAGGACCCCAGCACCACCATCGGCTTCGCGCGCAGCACCGACCGGGTCGACTGGACGTTCCTGTACGACCACACGGTCAGCGTGAACGTGATCGTGTCGTGCTCGACCACCAACGACCAGTGGATCTTCACGCCGTATCTGCTGAGGGCGACGAACTCCGCGCTGACGCCGTGGAGTTCACCGGTCGCCCTGTCTGGCATCGGCACGAACCACATCGACACGTACATAGTGAAGACCGGCTCCACCTACCACGCCTTCACCAAGAACGAGACGACCAAGTACATCGAGTACGCGACAGCCTCGTCACTGACACTACAGCGACAGCTACGACACGTTCGCCACCTGGTCGGCCCCGACCGCGCTGCCCGTCGTCTCCGGCACCGCCCGCCACTTCACGGTTATCAAGGAGACGGTCTCTGGCGGCCCGGCCCTGGCGAAGAACGTCACCCGCTCCTTCCGGTCGGGCAACTACTCCACCCGCTACTGGCAGACGCAGTTCTCCCTGCTCAACCTCCCGGTGGTCAGCGGCTCCAGCACCACCGCCGAGAAGCAGGCCGCCACCTTCACGGTCGTGCCCGGCCTCGCCGACGTGAACGGCTACTCCTTCCGCGACGCCGCCGGCAACTACCTGCGCCACTACGGCTTCCGCGCCCGCTTCGACCCGAACGACGGCACGTCGACGTTCGCCAAGGACGCCACGTTCATCGCCCGAACCGGCACCCCGAGCGGCTCGATCCGCTTCGAGTCGTACAACTACCCCGGGTACTACCTGCGGCACTACAACTATCAACTGCGCGTGGACCGCACGGAGGGGACGGAGTTGTTCCGGCAGGACAGTTCGTTTGGGGATGTATTGAGGGATGCGGAGGGCTTCCCTCCGGTTCCCTCGATTTCCCGGGAGTTCCCGCGCAAAGGCGCACTGGATGTGCGGGCGGAGCCGAGTCGGTCAGTGCCTCGCTGTGGCCGGCTTTCGGTTGATGGACTTTTGCTCCTGGCCACGGTCGGACTTCTCAAGCAGCCAGAGCCTCGGACCCGACGGGCGCAGTGGGCGATTTGGTCGGCCTTCTTGCTGGGAATCGCGGTCTCTCTGGCCGCAAACATTGCTGCGGCACCGGCTTTGGCATGGAAACCGGTCCTCGTCGCCGGGTGGCCGCCCGTCGCGAGGCGGTCGGCTGGTAGCCCACGGGCCGGGCCGCAGTCCGTCACGAGGCGGCTTTGGTGAGGGCGTTGATGAGCTGGTTCTTGTTCATCTTGGACCGGCCGGGGATGTCGAGCTTGGTCGCCTGCTCGTACAAGTCGCCCTTGCTCAGCTGCTCAAGCTGATCCTTCGCGCCCTTGCCGGCCTTCCTCTCACCCGTCGGCAGCCGCTTGACCTTCCCCCGGCCCCCTGAGGGGCGTTTGCGTTGCTTGCGGCCCTGCTCGACGCTGCGCTGGAGCGCGTCCATCAGATCAATGACGTTGGTCGCCTCGGGCGGAGCTTCCTCGCTGACGATCTCCCGGCCCTTGGCCTTGGCGTCGACCAGCTCCTGGACCCGCTCCTCGTAGGTGTCGCGGTAGTTCTCGGGACGCCAGTCGATGGACAGCGCGCCGATCAGCTGCCGGGCCGTGTCCAGCTCCTTGCCCTTGGTTTGGCCGCGCTCGGGCAGCGCGGGCAGCTCCTGGTGCGGGTCGCGCACCTCATCGGCCCAGTGCAGCGTGTGCAGCACCATGACGTCCTCCTGCGCGCGCAGCGCGACAAGGTACTGCTTGCCGCGCATCACGAACGTGGCGATGCCGGTCTTGTTCTCCTTCTCCATGGCGGCGCGCAGCAGCTCGTAGACCTTGGCGTACTCCTCACCCTTGGGGGCGAGGTAGTAGGTGCGGTCGAAGTACACCGGCTCGACCTGTTCCAGGTCGACGAAGCCGGTGATCTCGACGACCTGGGACTTGCCCGGGGCGATTTCGTCGAGTTCCTCAGGCTCGATGACCACGTAGTCGCCGTCCAGGTCATAGCCTTTGACGATGTCCTCGTAGTCCACCTCCTTGCCCGTTCTTTCGTTCACCCGCTGGTAGCGGATGCGGTCGGAGGTGCCACGCTGCAGCTGGCGGAAGTGAGTGGTGTGGTCCTCGGTCGCGGTGAACAACTGCACGGGCACCGTGACCAGCCCGAACGTCAGCACTCCACTCCAGATTGCTCGCGCCATCGTTGTTCCCTGCCCTTCTTTCTCAGGTCCTTGAGGGTTTGCTGCGCACCTGTTCGGCGAGCTTCTGAGCGTGCGCGGCGGCGTCCTCGGTCCGGCGCCGGACTTCTCGGACCGCCCGGTCGGCGTCCCGCGCATGGCCACGGGCTCGCCGGCCAGCCTCCCGGGCCTGCTCCTGCCGCTGCTCCGCCCGGTTTTGCTCCTTCTGGGCGTCGGTCAGGGCCTCTTCGCGCTCCTTGAGCTGTCGCTCGGCGTTCGCAGCCTCTCGCAGGGCTCGCTGAAGGCGCTCTTGCTGCTCTTGGCGGCGAGTGCGTGCAGCATCGAGGTCGGACAGCCGGCCGGAGGGTTCGGTGCCGCGGCGGGGAGCCGGGCGCTCCGTCGGCGTCTGGGGCGGGGCGGGAAAGCCCACCGGGGCGCTCGACGGCTTCGTCAGACGACCCTGGGCCCACTGTCGAGCTGCATCCGGGTCTGCCGGCATGGCCTGCAGGGTCTCCTGGACCTCACGCTGGACGCCGTCACTGATGCGCAGCCCGGCCTGGGCGGTGAGCCGGCCGGCCAGCAGCCGCTCGGCCTCGTACTGGTGCTCGCGCACCAGCAGATTGCTGGCCCGTGCGGCCATAGTGGGGCGGCGCAGCCGGCCGTAGAGCTCATCGATCACAGCGTCCAGATCCACCCTGCCTCCCACCACCCTCCTGTGTCGATTTTGTCACCATTCATGTGGGTGTGTGGTGGGTGTGGTCGTGACTCCGCCGCTGGAGCCGATGCCCGCCCGCTCCGTGGATGTGCTGCCGGGGCCGACCGCGCTGCCCGGTGGAGTGTCTCAGGCGACTTGCCCCCGACCGGCGTCGACATTGCACGCGATGTTTTGTGCCGAGAGTCCCGGCCACAGCCGCATCGTGGCTGCGCCGGCAAGGGTTGGCAGCGGTCGCCTACCGGATCGTCAGCCTGCGTACTCTGACGGGCTAACGACCCCACCATCCCCGAGCAGCGCCACACCCCTGCATACGGCCACCTTCAAGACACCACCGCTTCGGACGATATCGGTACTGGTGTGAGCGGGAGTTGGTCTGTCTCGGGCGGACCTCTTGAGCAGGCGGTTCCGCCGGAGACGGCCGCACACTGAACTGACCGCGGTCATTCACTCCGCTCCGTTCGGGGCACGGCCCTCGGCCCACGCCTCTGAGGCGGGGTTGATCCGCCGCACGCAGGGCACCCACCTGTGTCTGAGAAACCTGCGCTCGGAACATCGAGCGGGGATGAACCGCGTACCGGTGGACACCGTGAAGGAGTTGATGCCGTGCTGGTGTTGCTGGCCGCCCACGCGGGGGTCGCTGTGGCGATTCCCTGGTGGGAGCGGCGGCTCGCCAAGGCGGTGTGGCCCGTTGCGGCGCTGGTACCGCTGGCGGCCCTCGTCTGGTCGGCCACGCGGGCGGCGCGGGTCCTGGACGGTGGCGACTACCAGGAGTCCCTGGCCTGGGCGCCGTCCCTCGGACTGACGGTCGATCTGCGCCTGGACGCCCTGGCTCTGCTGATGCTGTGGATCGTCGCCGGCGTCGGAGCCGCGGTGCTGTGGTACTGCCGGTACTACGTCGAGGGGGAGGCGGGCCGCCAGGCAGCCCTCCTGCTGGCCTTCGCCGGGGCGATGGCGGGACTCGTGCTGGCCGACAACCTGTTCGTGCTCTACGTCTTCTGGGAACTCACCACGGTTGCGTCGTTCCTGCTCATCGTGGGAAGCGGTCAGTCGCAGGAACAGCGGCGGGCGGCCCGCCAGGCTCTCCTGGTGACCGCGGCCGGCGGCCTGGTGCTGCTGCTCGGTGCAGTGCTCCTCGGGCAGGCGGCGGGCACCTACCGTGTCTCGGCGATCCTGGCCGATCCGCCGCGCGGCGGAACCGTCTCAGCCGCGGTGGTGCTCATGCTGATCGGGGCGTTCGCCAAGTCGGCGCAGATGCCGCTGCACGGCTGGCTGCCCGCGGCGATGGTGGCCCCCACGCCGGTCAGCGCCTATCTGCATGCCGCCGCCATGGTCAAGGCCGGGGTGTACCTGGTGGCCCGGCTGGCCCCCGCCTTCTCCGAGGCGGCCCCGTGGCGGCCGATGGTCCTCGGCGTCGGACTGATGACGATGGTGCTGGCCGCGTGGCGGGCGCTGCGTGCCACCGACCTGAAACTCCTGCTGGCCTACGGCACGATCAGCGAACTTGGTCTGCTGATCGCTCTGCTGGGGGCCGGAACGCGGACCGCGGCGCTGGCCGGGGTGGTGCTGTTGGTCGCGCACGCGGCTTTCAAGGCCGCGCTGTTCCTGTCCGTCGGGATCCTGGAACACCAGGCGGGCACGCGGGACATACGGGAGCTGTCGGGACTGGGGCGGCGCCTGCCGGTTCTGTGCGCCGTCTCAACCCTCGCCGCCGCGTCCATGGCCGGTCTGCCACCGCTCGTCGGCCATCTGGGCAAGGAGGCGGCCCTCGAGACGTTTCTCCACGGCACCGGACTCGGCGGCCACGGGTGGCTGACGGCGACGGTCGTACTCGGCTCCGTTCTGACCGTGGCGTATGCGGCGCGATTCGTGCACGGTGCCTTCGGCGGCCGCCCGGGAAAGGCGGTGCGTGCAGCGAGCCGGCCCGAACCAGGGTTCCTCGCGCCGGTGGCGGTGCTGTCCGGCGCGGGGCTGGTACTCGGTGTGTGGTACGCGGGTACGGCAGCCGTCGCGACGGCTTACGCAGACGGCTATTCGGCAGGACCGCACGGCCCGTACGAGTTGTCCCTGTGGCACGGATTCACCGCCGTGCTCGGTCTGTCCGTGCTGAGCCTGGTCCTGGGTGTCCTGGTCCATGCGGGATGGCGGCGCGCACCGGCTGTGCCGCGTCTGCCGGACGTGCAGCGCGCGTTCGATCGGACGATCGCCGCCATGGACCGACTGGCCGTAGCGGTGACCGGGCGTACCCAGGTCGGCTCGCTGCCGGTCTATCTGACGGTGCTGCTGATGACGGTGGCCGTGGGGCCCGGTGCGGCACTGGGGGCCGCCGTGCCCTCGCTGGGCTCCCCTTCGCCTTGGCGGTCCCCGATCGAGCTGCCGCTTGCGGCGGTGGTGCTGGCCGCGGCCGCGGCGGTGGTGGTCGCCCGGCACCGGCTGACCGGCATCCTGCTGACCGGGGCCGTCGGCTACGGCGTCGCGGGGGTATTCCTGGTGCGCGGCGCGCCGGATCTGGCGCTCACGCAGTTCCTCGTCGAAACCATGACCCTGGTCGTGGTGGTGCTGGTACTGCGCCGGATGCCGGCCCGGTTCGGCCCCGGCCGGACGACCGCACGCGGGCGCCTGCTGCGGGCCGCGGCCGCCGGTGCGATCGGCGCCCTCGTCACCTGCCTGGCCATGGCGGCCTCCGCCGCGGGACCGGTCTCCTCCGTCTCCGGGGAGTATGTGCGCCGGGTGTCGGAGACGGGTGCGCACAACGTCGTCAACGCGATCCTCGTAGACTTCCGCGCCCTGGACACCCTGGGCGAGATCTCGGTGCTGCTGGTGGCGGGGGTCGGGGTCGTCAGTCTGGTCCGGGTCCAGGGCCGGGGCCGACGGCCGGGCCGCGGCGACGCCGGACGCGACGCCTTTCCCACGGCGCACTGGGACGAGCCCCGGCAGACCTGGCTGCCGGGCGCCGGCGAGCGACCGGGCGGCGAGCGCTCAGTGCTGCTGGAGGTGGTGACCCGACTGCTCTTTCCTTCCGTGCTCGTTCTGTCCCTGTTCCTGCTGTTCTCCGGCCACTACCGCCCCGGCGGAGGGTTCGCCGGCGGGCTGGTGGCGGGCCAGGCGTTCGTGCTGAGGTACCTGGTGGGCGGACGGGCCGATCTCGGAGTCGCCGCACCGGTACCCGCCGGCGTGGTCGCGGGCGCGGGGCTGATGCTCGCTGCCGCCGTCGGGCTGTTCCCGCTGGCACTGGGTGGTGCGCCGCTGGAGAGCGCGGTGGTGACCTTCCAGCTGCCGGTTGCGGGGTCGGTGAAGTTCGCGACCAGCCTGTTCTTCGACATCGGCGTCTACCTGCTCGTCGTCGGCGTCACGCTGAAGCTGCTGTCGGCGGTGGGAGTCACGCTCGGCGACCTCGGAGTTCCGGCGGGCGACGAGGACGCGGCGGAGCGCGAGGAGAGGACGGGAGGCGCCGCCCGGTGAACGCGCTCGACGTGACGATGGCCGTCGTCGTCGGCGGCCTTTTCGCCATGGGCTTCTACCTGATGACGCAACGCTCCCTGATGCGGATCGTGCTGGGTTTCGTCCTCCTGGGCCACGGCACCAACCTGTTGCTGCTGGTGGCCGGCGGCGTGCCCGGACGACCTCCCGTGCTGAACGGGGAGTCAGCGGATCCCGAGCGCATTGCGGACCCGTTGCCCCAGGCCATGGCGTTGACGGCGATTGTGATCACCTTCGGACTGACGGCCTTCCTGATGGCGCTGGCCTATCGCTCCTGGCACCTGTCCGGGCACGACGAGGTACGCGACGACGTGGCGGACCGCCGCATCCGCGCCGCCCAGGAACGCGGCGAGTCCGAAGCCGGCCCCGAGCGGGACCGCGGTGACGAGGGCGCCGCACCGACCGCATCGGAGGACCGTCGATGACGGCGCCGCTGCTCGCTCTGCCCGTGCTGCTGCCGGTCCTCGGCGCGGGCATGTCCCTGCTCGGCCTGCCCCGCGCGGCCGTCCGCGCGCTCAGCATCACCGTGCTGGTCGCGGTCCTGGCCGACGCGGTGGCGCTGCTGGTGCTCGCCGACACTCGGGGACCGCAGTCCGTGCACGTCGGCGGCTGGCCCGCGCCCCTGGGGATCACCCTGGTGGCCGACCGGCTGTCGGCCCTGCTCCTCACCGTGTCGGTGCTGGTGGCGCTGGCGGTACTGGTGTTCGCCATCGGCCAGGGCACGGCGGAGGAACGCCGTCGTGCGGCGGAGGTCTTCCATCCCGCCTACCTGGTGCTCGTCACGGGCGTGAGCCTGGCCTTCCTCACGGGCGACCTGTTCAACCTCTTCGTCGCCTTCGAGGTGATGCTGGCCGCCAGCTACGTCCTGATCACACTGGACGCCGACAAGAACCGCACCCGCGCCGGCATGACGTACACCATCGTCAGCCTGACGTCCTCCCTGCTGTTCCTCACGCTGGTCGCCCTGGTCTACGCGGCCACCGGCACGGTCACCCTGGCGCAGCTCGGGCCACGGCTGGCGGAGCTGCCGGACGGCCTGCGCTCGGCACTGGCCCTGCTGCTCCTGGCCGTCCTCGGCATCAAGGCGGCGATCGTCCCGCTGCACTTCTGGCTCCCCGACAGCTATCCCACCGCCCCCGCGCCCATCACCGCCGTGTTCGCCGCGCTGCTCACCAAGGTCGGCGTGTACGCCCTGCTGCGCACCCAGACGCTGCTCTTCCCCCGCACCGAGGTCTGGCCCCTGCTCGCGTACGTCGCGATCGCCACCATGATCGTGGGCATCCTCGGCGCCATCGCGCAGGACGACCTCAACCGGCTGCTGTCCTTCGCCCTCGTCAGCCACATCGGCTTCATGCTGTTCGGCCTCGCGCTGTTCGACACCCGCGGGCTGACCGGCACCATCCTCTACGTGGTCCACCACATCGTCGTACAGGCCGCCCTGTTCCTCATCGCCGGTATTTCCGTGCGGCGCATGAGAACCGCCGCGCTGCATCGCATGGCCAAGCGGCCACCTCCCGCAACGGCGGTCGTCGTGCTGTTCGCCCTACCAGCCCTGAGCCTGTCCGGCATCCCGCCGTTCTCCGGCTTCGTGGCCAAGCTGACCCTGCTGCGGGCCGGAGTCGCGCAGGGCGGGCCGACGGCCTACGCCCTCGCCGCAGCCGCCCTGCTCACCAGCCTGCTGACGCTCTACGCCATGTCCAGGGTGTGGACACTCGCCTTCATGGGCCGGCCGGCGGTCCCGGCGGGCCCGAGCACGGCACAGTCGGCACCGCCCACCACCGAGACCGCGCGGCGACGCCAGGGGGGAGCACGCGGCACCAGACTGATGGTCACCGCGTCGGCCGGTCTGACGGCGACCGGAGTCGCGATCGCCGTCTGCGCGGGCCCCCTTGCCCGCGTCAGTGAGCGAGCCGCGCACGACCTGCTGCACCCGAAGCCGTACCAGTCCGTCGTCCTGGACGGAGTGGACCGATGACCCGCCTGGAGCGAGTACGCCGCGGCGTCCACCATCTGCCGTTGATCGCCTGGCTGTGGCTGCTGTGGGTCCTGTTGTGGGAATCCGTGAGCGCGGTGGTGCTCATCGGTGGTCTGGCGGTGGCCGTCGCCGTGGTCACGGCGTTCTCCCTGCCGCCGGCACTGCCGGGCGCTGCGCCCCGGCCGTGGCGGATCGCGGCGCTGCTGGCACATCTGCTCGCCGACCTCGTCCGGTCCGGGGCCACCGTCGCCTGGCAGGCCCTGCGCCACGGCGGCAGGACATCCGCCGCGATCGTCGAGGTCCAGCTCGGCGTCGACGACGATCTGCTGATCACGGTCGTCGCCGAGGTCACGACCATGACCCCCGGCACTCTGGTGGCGGAGATCGATCGCCGCCGGCGGCTTCTGTACGTCCATGCGCTCCCCGTGCGCGACCAGCACGACATCGACCACCGCAAGAGCGAGGTGCGGGCCGTGGAACGCCGCGTGGCGCGGGTGGTCGGCCACCGCACGGGGGAAGGCGGGCCGGTCCCCGCTCGCCCGGAAGAACCTGATGACCCGCACGAGGGAGACGACCATGACCGTCCTGTACGGCACGACACTGACCATGGTGGCGGCGGCCGGCCTGCTGACCCTGCTGCGCCTCCTGGCCGGTCCGGGCGCGCTCGACCGGATCATGGCCCTGGACGTGGTGACGACCTTGATCCTGGCCGGGATCGCCGTCGGGATGGCGGCCCGTGAGGACTCCACGCCCCTTCCCGTGCTCGTCGTGCTCGCGCTGCTGGCCTTCATCGGCTCGGTGACGGCCGCCCACCTGATCGAGAAACGCGAGGGTATGCGATGAACGTGGTGCGCGACGCGGTCACCGCCGTTCTGCTCCCGGCCGGCGCGGCCTTCTGCCTGCTGGCCGCCGTCGGCCTGCTCCGCTTCCCGGACACCGCGAGCCGCCTCCACGCGGCCGCCAAGGCCCAGACCCTCGGCCTGCTGCTCATCCTCCTCGGAGTGGCAGTGCGGTTACCGCTGAACCACGCCCCCGTACTGCTGCTCGTCGCCCTGTTCCAACTGCTCACCGCCCCGGTCACCAGTCAGATCATCGGCCGCACCGCCTATCGCGCCCAAGCGCTCGACCGCCGCCTTCTCGTCCGCGACGAACTGGCCGATCGCCTGGAAAGGAACGGTACTGCGGCGGATGACCGGGACAACCTCAGGGAAGGAGGCGGAAGCCCGCCGGACGGGAGCGAAGAGGCCGACGACCGATGATCTCCCGAGAGGCGCAGCCCACTCTGATGCGCGTCAGGACACCGATGAACCGGCCCGACGTCCGGAGGATGGAGACCTGCCGGCAAGTGGCGTGTCGCACTGTGGGTGGAGGTTCGGCCTCCTGGCGATCATCTGCCTCGGCAGCAGCGCAGGCGCGAATAGGGGCCACTCCGAAGCAGGCCGATACCCGGCCCGTGATAGGTCGAGCTGGCACAACCGGCACAGCAGTCAGGGAGGCCTTCACCCTTCAGGCGCCTTCGGCTCAGACGCTCCCAGGCGTCTGCTGCCGAGGAGCCAACGGCGACGGGGCAGGCGCTGCATGGAGGACTCCGCCGCTCACCGAGCCGAGCAGCAGCCTGCGCAGCCCGGTTCGGCCGCGGGAACCGACCACCAGCAGATCTGGGGATGCGCCTGGCACTGTCCTCGGTTTCGCCACGTCGGGTTCGACTGTGGTGGCGCGGCTCGGGGCGCCTGGCAGCAGCGCGGGCCGGTGCAGGGCGTGTACGACCTGCGAGGCCATTCAGCGGGACTCCTCCGCCGCGCGGCACACTGGACAGGTCAGCCGCCTGGCCGGCTGGTCGTGGATCACCTTGCCGGGATGCGCGGGCTCGCGCACTTGCATCGACTCCGCGTGCACGTGGGCGGTGCAGACAGCGGCCCCGCACAGCTGACAGACGGCTACTGCTTCGGAGGTGCGCCCCAACTGGGCGCATTCGTAGCAGGTCATGTGCGGACCTCCCAGCCGATGGGCGGACAGCGGTGCATGACTCGCTTGCTGGGATTTCTGGAGTCCCCCCACTTCAGCTCCGCAAACATGCCAGGCTGCCCACGGCGTGCCGCGGCCCATCCAGCCGGACCTCTCGCTCGGTTCGTCGCGCGGCCGGCGCCTGTCGGAGGAACTGGAGTGGTCGTGCGGGAGGGGGACCGGGCACGGCTCATCTGTGAGATCACGGCCGCCCGGCTGCTCGATGCCGCCGGGACCGAGCCGGGCGGTCAGCGCATTTCGGCGACCCGCATCCACAGGGGCGTACCGTGACTGGCCGCGGCAGCCGCGACCAGCCCGCAGTCCCGGTGGAATGCGGCAAGGTGCGAAGGTTCAGACGGCCGTCGCCGAGCATGTGCGTCAGTCGTCCGGCCGGTCCGCACGGGTACTCCGTGGGTACAGCGCTGAATCGAGCGCCGTGGGAACAGGGGTACTGCGCTGTGCCCGAAGCGGCCTCCTCTCCTCTCGCTCAGGACAAGGAGGTGAGCACCATGAGCTCTTCCATGGACGACCGGCGCGTCCTCGCAGAGATGGAGCGACGCCTCCCCAGGACGACCCGGAACTGGTCGTGCTGATCGAGGCTCTCAATCAACAGTTTCCCGACGACCAGGACACCGAGAGCCGGGACGACGACGGCGGCAAGGGGCACGACTGGCACTACGCATGCTCCTCCCGCCCGGAGGCTGGTGTGAGTGGTCCGGGTTCCGCGCCCGAGTGCGCGGTCTTGGTGGGTATGCCGCTCAGGGATCGCGCGGTGTTGACCAGACCCACGAGGCTGAACGCCTGAGGGGTGTTTCCCAGCTGGCGGTGGGCGCGAGGGTCGTATTCCTCGCTGAGCAGTCCCACGTCGTTGCGCAGGGACAGCAGATGCTCGAAGACTGCGCGGGCCTGGTCGCTTCGTCCGATGCCGTGCAGGGCGTCGGCGAGCCAGAAGGTACAGGCCAGAAAGGTGCCTTCCGTCCCGGGCAGGGCATCGACGCCGCCGTCGGACTCGGGGTGGTAGCGCAGAAGCAGGCCGTCTTCGCACAGCTCACGTTGTACGGCCTCGACCGTGCCGTGAATCCGTGAGTCCTCCCAGGGCAGGAATCCGACCCTGGGCAGGAGCAGCAGCGCGGCGTCCAGTCCGCGGGAGCCGTAGAACTGGGTGAAGGTTCCACGCTCGGCGTCGTACCCGTGGGCGCACACCTCGGCGTGGATGGTGTCGCGCAGAGTGCGCCAGTGGTCGACCGGTCCGGGCAGGCCGTGATGGAGGACGGTGTCCACGGCTCGGTCGGCGGCGGCCCAGGCCATGACCTTGGAGTGGACGAAGTGGCGCCGTGGACCGCGGACCTCCCACAGCCCGTTGTCCGGCTCCGCCCAGCGGCCCTCGAGATGGTCCAGCAGGGCGCGTTGCAGGTCCCAGGCGGTGTCGTGCGGGGCGAGTCCGGTGTCACGGGCCAGGTGCAGGGTGTCGAGCACCTCGCCCCAGACGTCGAGCTGGAGCTGCTCGGCGGCGGCGTTGCCGATGCGCACCGGGGTGGAGCCCTCATAGCCGGACAACCAGTGCAGGGTGTGCTCGGGGAGTCGACGGGCGCCGTCCACCGCGTACATGATCTGGAGCTTCCCCGGATCTCCCGCGACCGCGCGCAGCAGCCACTCCCGCCAGGCCGCGGCCTCGTCGACGTAGCCGGTTCCCAGCAGCGCCTGCAGCGTGAAGGCGGCGTCGCGCAGCCAGCAGTAGCGGTAGTCCCAGTTGCGCACGCCGCCGATCCGCTCGGGCAACGAAGTGGTGGCCGCGGCCAGAACCCCGCCCGTGGGCGCGTAGGTGAGCGCCTTGAGCAGCAGCAGGGAGCGCCGCACCTCCGGCTGCCAACGGCCCTCGTAGCGGCACCGGGCCATCCACGAGGTCCAGTACGCCTCGGTGTCGGCGAGCGCCCTCTCCGCGTCCACGGGCTGTGGGCGGGGCAGATGCGAGGGCGCGTGAGTGAGAACGAAGGGCACGCGCTGTCCCGCGGACACAGTGAACTCCGCGAGGGTGGTCCCCGCCCGGCCGCGCAGCTGGACAGGTGTATGCAGCCAGATGGCGTCGGGTCCGGCGACCGCGGCCAGGTCAGTTCCGTCGCGGCGCACCCAGGGCGCCAGGTAGCCGTAGTCGAACCGCAGCCGCAGTTCCATGCGCATGGGCACGCATCCGGACAGGCCCTCGACCACTCGCACGACGTCCGCCGCCTCGCCGCGCAGCGGCATGCAGTCCACCACCCGCACTGTGCCCTCGGTGGTGCGCCACTCGCTCTCCAGGATCAAGGTGTCCCCGCGGTAGCGGCGGTGCGTGGCAGGTCCGCCGGACGCCGGAGCCAGCAGCCATCGTCCAGCCTCCTCGTCGTGCAGCAGGGCGGCGAAGCAGGCGGGGGAGTCGAAGCGGGGCAGACAGAGCCAGTCGATGGAGCCGTCGCGGGCGACCAGTGTGGCGGTGTGCAGATCGCCCACCATGGCGTAGTCCTCGATGGCTGCGGCCATGGGCACTCCGGTGGGTCGCTTCCGGTTTCTCGGCCGACGTTGTGGCACTGACGTCGGGGACGGGCTGAGCCGAGTGCCCTGAGGTGCGTTCTGTACACGGCCCGGACCGGGATGGGCTGCACTGTTGCCGCCCCGTGCTCGGGAAAGCGCGTATCGAGGTTTCGGCGCTTCGGCGCTTCGGGGTTTCGGGCGAGTGTTCCGCGAGAACCGAACAGCAGGCGCCCGGCTGCCCGGCGCGGGCGGTGTTCGGAACGAGTGGTGGACGAGGATGGATGCGCTGACAGTGGTCACGGGCGATGGACAACGCGTGGAGCGGGGGGCGGAGTTTGCTCCACTCGCTGTCATGTTTGATGCCGACGGTGAGCCCGTCGGCGGCCGCATGGTGAGCTTCTTCGTGGACGACCCTGAGGGAACCGGGACCGACTTCCGCGGCGGCTCTCCCGTCCGGGTCACCACGGCGTCGGATGGGACAGGCAGCACGGATGTGCCGCTCGTCGCCGGTGACGCTCCGGGCACTGTGCGCGTCAAGACCATCGCGGAGGGGGCGAACACCTCTTTCTTCTTGGAAGTGGTGTAGGCGGACGACCGCACCTGAGGTTGAGGACAGATCCCCGCCCATGAGGTCCCAGTCACCGGGACGGAAGCAGTAGGGCCTCGCCCCGCCTTCCAGCTGGGCACTTCCACCACACTCGCCCGGTCCGTCCCGACGACACTCGCTGAGGCACCGGTGTCCAGCACGAAGCTGAAGGGCCCTTCGCCCGCAATGGTCAGGGATACGAAGGCCACGTCTGGGGAACCGGCTGGGCCGTCGGCACATCCCGCCATGAGCGCGGCTGTCATGCACAGCAGTACCGCGGATCCCGCAGCGGAGCGCTCGAGGGAGGACATGGCAGCGTCTCCTCAGCCCCTGAAAGTCCTCGCGGACTCTGCGGCCTTGGGGGTCCCCCCCCGTACATCCAGCGCCAAACAGGCTGCTGGCCAAAGCCCGGTGACAGGACGTTCACCGAGCTGCCACGGGTTACCTACTGATCGCGGCCGATTCCTGCTGCTCGCGGCCGACTGGGGCGTCGGACTGGCCACGGCAGTCGTCTTCTTCGTATCCCTGCTTGTACTGACACGAGCGAGGCGGCGACAGCTATACCCCTTCCAGGGTCGGTCCACCGACGCGCGGGTGCCGACCGGAGTAGCTGAAGCTCAGGCTGGACCCAGTCGGTGCTCCGCCGACTGGACGGGCCCGACGCCCGCCGGGGAAAAGGGGCTGGCCACTCAGGCAGCTCCTGACACTGCCCCGACGCCACCGGCAGGCATCACCGCCGGCCACCGCCGTGTACATCACCGTCTGGGATGCCGGGCCCCATGGACAGGGCGGGGTGGTGGCGCTCACCCATCCGGACGCGCTGCGCAGAGCGTGGGCGGCGTGCGGCCGCCAGGGTTGAGGGTGCTGTCCCACGTGCGAGGGAGAGAGACGTGACCGAGATCGACCCCGATGGGGCCGGGATCCGCGCTGGCGGGGTCGGGAGCGGTGAGTCTTCGGTGCGCCGCGATCCGGGTTCCGGCATGCCCGACCTTCGGCGCGTAGGGGCGAACCCGGACTTCTGGTACCCCGTCGCGCTGTCCCGGAGCGTACGCAGCGGGCGAGTTGCGGCAACAGCATTCGCCGGTGAGCGCATCGCGCTGTACCGCGGGAAAAGTGGCACCGTCTACGCACTGGAGGACCGGTGCGCCCACCGGCAGGTACCGCTCAGCCTGGGCGTCGTGGAGGGCGAGACACTCCGCTGCTGCTATCACGCCTGGGCCTATCGCGGCGACGGGCGCATCTCGCAGATCCCGTATCTGTCCAAGGGCGACGGCCGGCCGCCGCGCGGCGTGCGTGGCTACCCCGTCCGTGAGGCCTACGGATTGGTGTTCGTCTTCCCGGGCGACCCGGAGAAGGCGACGGGCACCGCGCTGCCCGAACTGCCCGCGTTCGGCTCGGCGCGGTACAAGACCATGACCTTCTCCCGGACGGTGCGCTGCCACTACTCGTTCATGCACGAGAACCTGCTCGATATGAACCACCAGTTCCTCCACCGTGGCGTCGTCGGCAGGCTCCACCCCGAGCTGCTGGAATACCGCACCGGTGCACGGTCGGTGGAGGCCAGGTACCTGTTCACCCACGCCGGCGGGAAGCGGAACCGTGGAGCCGGCCTGTTGGCCGCCGAGGGCGTCGGCGGCAGCGACTCCGCCGACGTCATGACCATCCGCACCGAATACCCGTACCAGACACTCGACCTGGTGCCGGAGAACGCCGAACGCCCGGCCTTCCGCCTCTGGGCCGCGTACGTGCCCGAGGACGCCGAGCAGCGCAGGTGTCACGCCTATGGCCTCCTCATGATCGAGAAGCCCAGGGTTCCTGGCGCCCTTCACCTGGCGTGGCCGCTGATCAGACGCTTCACCGAACGTGTGTTCGCCGAGGATCGCATGGCCGTGGAAGCCGAGCAGCGGGCGTGGGAGGAGCAGGGCGAGGATCGCAATCACGAGGTCTTCCCCCTCATCCTGGATGTCCGCGACGTGCTGCGTGCCAACGGCGTCCCGCTGCGCCCCCGGACTGCCGCGGGCGGCACCGCCCACGGCGACGGCCCGGTCTCGGCGCTCGGCCACCACCCCGCAGGTTCCGGCACCTCTGCCGACCCCTCGGCTGAGCCGCCGGGCGGTTGACGGGGGTGAATGCGGTTGGGCGGGCAACCGCCGGCCGTGGGCCGTTCGACGGACATGTGGTTCCGGCCCGCTGCGCGTGGAACCCCTGTGACAGTAGCCGTCCGGCCGCTGTCCCCGTCCGCCGCCCACCGAGGTGACCATGCGCCTGCTCCTCGTCCACCCCAGTGCCCTGATGTACTCGGAGATCTTCCTGCGTCTGGAGCCACTCGGCCTGGAGAGGGTGGCCGGCGCGGCCCGCGACGCGGGCCACGAGGTGCGGATCGTGGACCTGCAGGTGACCGGCACGAGGGAGCTGGCCCGTGAATTCGCCTCCTTCCGCCCCGACGCTCTCGGCGTGTCCCTGAATTACCTGGCCAACATCCCCGAGGCGATCGGTCTCGCCCAGGCGGCCAAGCGCGCCGCCCCCAACTGCTTCGTCTTCTTCGGTGGGCACAGTGTGTCCTTTGTGGCTGAGGACGTGCTCGAACAGGCTGAAGGGGCCGTGGACGCGGTGGTACGAGGGGAAGGGGAACCAGCCGTGGCTCCCTTGCTGGCGGCCGTTCGGGACGGCGGTGTGCAGGACGTGCCGGGGATCGTCACACCCGCGGGACGCGGTCCCGAACCGCGGATGCTGCACGGCATCGACAGCCCCGTACCGGCGCGCGACCTGATGCGCCACCGGCGCCGCTACTTCATCGGGGAACTGGATCCGTGCGCGTCGATCGAGTTCACCCGGGGCTGCCCGTGGGACTGCTCCTTCTGCTCCGCCTGGACCTTCTACGGCCGCAGCTACCGCAAAGCCTCCCCCGAGGCGGCCGGCGCGGAGATGGCGGCCATCCGGGAGCCGAACGTGTTCATCGTCGACGACGTCGCGTTCATCCGGCCCGAGCACGGACACGCCATCGCCGAGGAACTGGAACGCCGCAGGATCCGCAAGCACTACTACCTGGAGACCCGCAGTGACGTCCTGCTGCGCAACGAAGAGGTCTTCCGGCGCTGGACCCGGCTCGGTCTGAAGTACATGTTCCTCGGCATGGAAGCCATCGACGCCGAGGGACTTGATCTGTACAGAAAACGGGTCAGCCCCGACGACAACTTCCGCGCCCTGGAGGTGGCACGCCGACTCGGCATCAACGTCGCGATCAACCTCATCGTGGACCCGGCCTGGGACGAGGAACGCTTCCGCATCGTCCGGGAGTTCGCCTTGGCCGTTCCCGAGATCGTGCACCTGACCGTGATGACGCCCTACCCCGGAACCGAAATCTGGCACACCGAATCACGCAGGCTCACCACCCGCGACTATCGCCTCTTCGACATCCAGCACGCCGTGGTGCCCACCACCCTGCCCTTGGACGATTTCTACCGCGAACTTGTCAGGACCCAGGCGGTCATCAACCGCAAGCACCTGGGTCTGCGGACCGCGGCGGGCGCCCTGCGCGTACTGGCCGGCAACCTCGCCCGCGGACAGACCAACTTCGCCCGCATGCTGTGGAAATTCAACCGTGTCTACAACCCCGCACGGCAGTTGGCCGACCACCGCCGCCCGGTGCGCTACGAGCTCCCGCTGCCCCAGCACCTGGATGTCGGTGACCGTCGGCAGCTATATGTCCACACTCGCCCGGCCGGCCGCCGCGATGCCTGAAGTCTCTCAGCCGGCCAGGAGGCAATTGCGCAGATGGCCGCAGGAACGATGGAGCAATCGGGAGACGCGCATGTGCGACATTCCGATGGCGTCGGCGACCTCTCGCTGTGTGAGGGACCCGAGGAAGTAGAGGCGGAGGATGGTGCGCTCCCGGTCCGGCAGTACGGGGATGATGGCGCCCAGGGAGCTCACGGATGGTACCGCCCCGCTCGTGCCCGGCGCGGCGCAGTTCGTCCTGGGCCAGTCGGACGCGGCGGTGGCGGTCCTGGATCCGGCGAGGGACGTGGACTTCCCATGTGTGGTCGCGCAAGTGGCGTTTGAGTTCGCCGTCGATGGTGGGTACGGCGTATGAGAGGAAGGCGTGGCCGCGACCGGGGTCATAACGGTCGACGGCCTTGACCAGGCCGACGAGCCGCCATCCGGTGCACGACCTCGTCCTCGGGTGTCGGGCTGTACGCCCGGGTTGGGACCTCTTCGGGAGGAGCCGACGACCGTGAGCCGTAGGGGGGCGAAAGCGTCCATCGCACTGTCGCTCTCGCTTGGCGTGGGGGATCGGCGAGCCCGGTCGGCTGAGGGGGTTTCGGCCTCGTCGTGGCCCGGGTGCCCCGATGGATTTGCCCTATGCAAAGGTCGCCGGGAACGGGTGGACAAGGCGAGCCGCCAGGCACCCGCAACCCCGTGCACGAGCCGACGCACGGCCTGCCGCAGAACACATGGCCGTCCGGTTCATCCGTCGCGGGCCGCCGTCGCAGTACCGAAGCCGAGGTGTTGGACAGCGCCGCCAGCAGGGCCACGACGACGGTGAGGACGCTGTACCCCGCTCATCCGAACACGGCAGCCAGCCGCCGGTACAGGGTCGGCGCCGCACCGCGCACCCGGACGGGGAGACGCAGCCAGCCGGGCACGTAGATCTCGTCCCGCCCACGGGACACCGCGGTCCATACAGCGTCCGCCACCCGCTCGGGCGGCACCGGCTTGGGCCACGACCGCCGGTACAGGGCGCCGCGCCGCTCGAAGAAGGGCGTGTCCACCGCACCCGGCACCACATGGCTGATCCCGACCCCGGTACCGCGTAGCTCGTACCGCAGCGCGTCGGCGAAGGTACCCAGCGCGGCCTTGGCCGCCGAGTAGACGGCCTCACCTCGCACCCCCACCGCCCCGGCCACGGACCCGATGACCACCACACGCCCGGAGCCCCCCTCCACCATGTGAGGCACGAGCCGGCGTACCAGACGCAACGTGGCCAGGAGATCGACCTCGATGACCTCCTCCAGGGCCGACGGGGGCATGGCGCTGAATTCTCCGGCCCAGCCGATGCCGGCACCGGCCACGAGCAGATCCACTCGCCCGACCTTGGCCAGGGCGAACCTAGCCAGCTGCCGTTCTGCGCCCGGCCGGGTGAGATCCATTGGAAAGGCCGAGGCCCGGGCCTGCTCCGCGACACGGTGAAGGCTTGCCGCGTCCCGTCCGTTGAGGACGAGACGCCACCCCTCGGCGGACAGCCGAGAGGCCACGGCGGCACCGATCCCCGAGGAGGCGCCGGTCACGAGCGCCGCGCTCGGGCGCTCGCTCCCGTCGGTCGGGGGTCCCAGAGCCGATTCCCGCAGCGGGACCGGCGTCTGGGTGAACGACACGTCGGCCGCACCGGCACGGAAGGGGGCCTGAGACATGGGCTGCACCTCGGATACGAGGGAGAACGCCCGAGCGACAGCCGACTGCGGCAACCCCCGGCGTTCGAGGAGAAGGGCAGTCCGGAGTATCCCTGGCCCGGGCCGCCGAAACGCGGAGGCGTGGAGACGGCCGAGAGCAGGACCCGACGCCGAAGGCCCACCTCTGGCACGCTGCCCCCATCTACCGGGCATCGAGCCGCGCCCACCCGGTCACAGCATCCGCGGCGCCTCCGGATGCGTGCTCGGCGAGTTGTCAGCTGGGAGGGGTGAATCTTGACGCGGTGACCGATGAGCTCTACGGCCTCGCATCGGTGATCACCGTTACCCGCATCGCAGTCCGGCGAGGCCGAGCGGCTGTTTCAGCTCGGTGAGGCGCTGCGCCAAGCCCACCGGACCCTGGACGGCGGGCAACTGCGAGACCCGTCGGCGCGGCAGCGGCAAGTGACGTTCGCGTTGGCCCGTCAGGCTGGCCGACTCGCCGCCCAGGCTGGGCAGCGCAGCGCCCCGCTCGAGGGGCCAGGGCTGTCTTCTGCAACGCGGTACGCAAGGCCGTGCCGTGCTGGAACACGCTGACAGGGAGGAACGCGAGGAGTCAGTCCGCCGCTCTGAGCCGCTGCCCGCGGCGCGCCGTCAGCTTCCATTCCGCTGATCGTGCGCTTCTTCTTCTTTGCTGGTCTCCTTCTTCGTGTCCTCGTCGGATGCCTCGCGGAAGCGCTGAGCGACAGCGAGTTCCAGCCCAGCGGCCACGGGATAGACCACGGAGACCAGGAAGCCGGTCAGGGGCCATGCCGCCATTCCTCCGACGAAGTGGGCTACTGCCCAAGCCAGCGTCACGACCGTGGTGACGGAGACGATGCTGAGTGCGATCCCCAGCGCAGTCACGGTGCTGGGCTCCTGTTCCAGCGGCTTGCGGAAGCCGCTCGTCGCCAGAGTCTGCAGCAGGCTGAAGGCCACTGCGGCTCCTACGGCGAAGTAGATCAGGTGAGCGGTGCCGGACTGCCTCGCCTCCGCGTGCAGCATCGCCGCACTCGCGGTGATGGATACGGAGAAGCCGTAAGCCTGGCCGTTGTTGCGCAAGGAGGCGCGCACGCCATGCGCCAATTGCCTGTGCATGCCGGTACCCGCTCTCGACGACAGTGGCGAACAGGGCTGAGCCGATCGCAGTGTCATTGCCGCCCGATTGCACCCCCGGCACGTTCTGTTCCAGAAATCACCCGCAAGCGTGGTGCCGCCCCGGGCACACCCTCGGCTTGGAACGGTGTCCTGGTGATGTGCCAGACGAGTAACCAGGCACCGTGCCAGAGGCGGTTGTGTCAGCGCGCGTCCGCACTTGCGCTGACGACCCGGATGAGCAGCGCAAGAAAGGGCATTAATTGGCGATAAGAGGGGAAACAGGGAAAAGCCGCCACTTGGGTACGGCGAAATGTTGCGGGAGGCGGTCAAGATGGCTCTGTTGCTGTTCCTCATCCTCGTGGCAGTGGTCCTTGGCCTCATCGGTGCCGTGGTCGAGGGATTGCTGTACCTGCTTGCGATCGGTGTGGTCGTTTTCATCGCCGCGCTCGCGTATGCCGCGCTGCGGTTCCGCCGGGGAGGCCGCCGGCACCACTGAGCTCCCGCACGACTCCTCGGGACGACACTGCGGGGCCATCCGGGCGTGACCCGGCCGATGTCGGAGGGATGCCGATGCCCGCCAGTCGGCTGCCTTCCAGCACAAGGCCACTGGGTGGATCCATTTTGCAGTTCCGGCACGAGCCGGGCCAGCGGATCGTCGGGCTGGGGGCAGGCAGGTTGAGGAGCCAGGCCATGGCACCCGATGTCCCCATCGGGGTTGAGGCTCGTACACCCGCAGGCCGATCAGGTCGGCAACAGGAGCAGGCAGCGAGCCCAGCACGAATGCGCAGGCGATGCAGAAGTCCGTGAGGGCCGCCGTGCGCCAGCAGTCACTGCGCGGCGTCACGCTGTCCCTCCGGAAGCACCTTCGCGGCCTCCACCAGCGCCGCTGTTCTCGTCTTCTCCCCAGGAGGCTGGTCGGCCGGCACAGCTGTGCTCAGCAGCCGGCCCAGGGTGGCGTCGACGCGCACCAGGTGCACAGTGCCGTCCTTGGCGGCGACCTCGGTCCGCCACACGGGGTCCGGGCCGGAAGCCTGACGCAGCCCCACCGAGAACAGCTTGCCGTCGGGGACTTCGTCGAGTGCCTTCCGCACGGCACGGTCGAAGGGGAACTCGACCCTGCGACAGCACCTCTGAACGAGTGGCTGGTGGTGGACCGGTGCATGCTGGCAGCAGTGGGCCCACCACGACGACTACCACGGCGAGTGGTCTCGATCCTCCGTACAGCGGCGTCCCGGGCCGGAAGATGCCGGACATGATTCCCGTCGTGGCGGTGGGGAGGGTGGGTGTCGAGCACCTGCAGCAGCGCCTTCGCGCCCGTCAATCGTCGCTGACCGGATCTTTCCCGGGCCGCGTGTGCAGGTGCCCGATGAACCGGTGTCCGTGGTGGTCGAGGAGCCAGCGACCGAACAATGCGCCGCCGTAGATGACGAAACCCACACCGATCAGCCATGACTCGACCACGAGAACGACGCCCACCGCGCCGTAACTGATCGCGTTGTCGACGATCAGCGGGGTGAAGACGAAGTAGGAGAAGCCCCTCAGCCCGATCAGGCCCGCCATGGTGGCGACGGCGCCCGGGAGCAGGTCCCGCCAGCGGACCTGTCCGCCGAGCAGGAAGTGCTGCCCCCACCAGAAGAACAGCGTGCCGGTCACCAACGACAGAGTGATCCGCTCCGGCCCCTGCATCGCACCACCCGTCCGCACCTCCTGGTAGAGGTACGCGGTCAGCGCGGCCAACCAGGTCGCCTGACGCCAGACCCGGTGCCATGGTCCAGGAGGCAGATTCCAGATCCGCTCGTAGCCGTTCTGGACACTGCCGCCGAGCGTGACACCGAACAGGGCGAGGGCCAGACCGCCCCACACACTGATGGTGCCGACCACGTTGCGCGGCGGGCTGATGATGTCCGTCAGCACCCGCGCGGACCGGCCGGACAGCCCCATCCCGTCAGCCAGCCATGCCGCGAAGCCGCCGCGCTCGAGTGGATCGGCGGCGGCGACCACGATGAGCAGGGGAGCCAGCATGACCAGGGCCAGCGTGGCGAATCCCAGGGCTCGGTGCATCAGCTCCAGGTCACGCCCGCGCCGCACGAGTGTACGGGCGCCCAGCCACTCCCATCCGTGCCGCAGCGCACGCAGGTAACGTCGCACGGTGCCTTCCTCGGTCGGCTCGCGCACACGCGGCTGAGTCACCCGCGACAGGTCGGGCAAACCTGGATTGAATGGTCCTGATGGGCGGGACGGCAGTGACGATCGCGGCGTCCGGGCAGGCAGTAGGAGGCCGAGCCGAGCGAGCAACGCGACGGATGACTGCGGCTCGGACGGGTACTCCCGCACCATGCGCACCACAGTGCCACAAGCGCACCACGACGCCCCGGCGTGCCCGGACATCACGTCCGTCGCGGTCCTGGTGGAACTGCTCAGGAACGACGCCTCGGGCGGACACGTGAAGTGCTGGGAGCGGTTCGCCGAGGCGGCGGCCCGGCGCGAGGATGACCAAGCCGGCATCGACTTGACCGTCTACATGCTCGGACATCGAGAGTACGTCGAGGAGCTGTCGCCCCGCGTGCGGTTCGTGGCCCTGCGGCCGGTCCTGAGCACGGCCGTGGTCATGCCCGCCGTGGGCGGCGTGGACATCACCGACCTCGCGCCTCACCACCCCCGCCTCGCCGCGCTGTTGCCCCGTCACGATGTCTGGCACCTCACGCACAGCTTCGCGTTCGCCACGACGGCCGTGCGGCTCGCTCGCCGTGCTTCCCCGGCGCCGCGCGCGGGCCTGGTGAGCTCCCTGCACACGGACGTCCCGGCGCTGGCGTCCGCCTACACCCGCCAACTGGTCGGCACGGTGCCCGGACTGTCCCGGCTGGCCGACGGATCCGCTGCCGGCCTGCCCCACCTGGTCGAAGCACTCGCCCGGCGCCGCCGCGACCGGCTGCTGCGCCGCTGCGACCGGGTCCTTTGCTCCTCGTCGCGCGCCTGCATGGAGATGGGCGCCATCACCGGCCGTGACCGCGTGTCCCTGCTGCGCCGCGGCGTAGATCACGAACGGTTCCGGCCCGACCCGACGGCCCGGGCGGAACTGGTGCGCCGCCTCCGCGTTCCCGGGGACCGGCCACTGGTGCTGTTCGTCGGCCGTGTGGACGCCTCCAAACGCGCCTTGCTCCTCGCCGAGGCGCTCTGCCGCCTCAGGCGCCAGGGACACCAGGCGCATCTGTTGATCGTCGGTTCTGGCGCCGAGACCGGCCGCATCAGGGAACTGCTGGGGCCCGACGTGACAGAACTCGGACGCCAGCCGCAGGATCGGCTGGCGCAGGTGTACGCAGGCTGCGACGTCTTCGCGTTCCCCTCGCTCACCGAGACCGTCGGCAATGTCGTCTCCGAGGCGATGGCGTGTGGCCTGCCCGTGGTCCTGCCGGAGCGCGCCGAGACCACGCAGTGGCTCACGGCCGCCGGATACGACGGCCTGGCGGTGCGGGACGACACCCCGGAGGGCTGGGCTCGGGCGCTGGAGAGCCTGCTCGTCCGGCCGGGGGCACGGCGGCTGATGGGGCGGCGGGCGGCCCGGACAGCGCGGACCCGGCACCCCACGTGGACACAGGTTCTGGAAGAAGACCTCCTGCCCGTGTGGCACGAGGCTGCCGACATGGTGCAGCGAGCCGCCGTCGGCCGTCTCTGAGCGACGCTCACCGACGTGCGCCACGCGGCGGCTCGCCTTCTGGCGCCGACCGCACGGCCGATCCGTACCCCGCCGCGGATTCCCGCCGCCGCGTATCCCGCTGGTGCAGCGCCGCTATCGCCGGTGATGTGTCCAGGCGAACGATGCCGATGAACGTCGCCGCGGCACCGGCCACGGTGAACGCCGTGAGCGGCCAGCCCGACTGCAACGTCTCGCCGAACAGCATGACCCCGGCCGTCACCGCAACGATCGGCTCGGCGGTGTCGATCACCGTCACGGAGGCGGCGAGCGGCCCCTCCTGGAACGCGCTCTGGATCAACAGCAGCCCGCCGATGCTCGCGACGACGAGGAGGTACGTCTGCCACGCCGAGGCAACGGCGGCGAAACCGCGGGGCAGCCGGGCCACGGTGGCGCTCAGCAACACCGACTGGAAGCCCATCACCGTACCGGCGGCGAGGGCGATGAAGGACGCTCGCCAGACTCCGCAGACGTACGCGCGCGCCACCAGGGTGCCGGCCGTCACGGCGGCGACCACTCCCAGCGCGAGGAGCCACGGACCGAGGCGCGCCGTCGCGGGATCCCCGCCACCCGGCCGGGCCGTGGTCAGAGCGGCGGCCAGGCCACCCGCCACGGCCAGGGTGCCGCCCCACTCCCGGGCCCCCAGACGCACCCGGTGCAGCCGGGCCGACAGCGGAATGGCGAAGATCAGCTCGCAGACGATCAACGGCTGCACCAGGCTGAGCGGACCGAACGCCAGCGCCAGGGACTGGAATCCGTATGCCAGGACCGCCAGTCCGATGCCGGACACCCACATCGGCTGCCGCATCAGGTGCCACAGCAGCCGCCACGACAACGCCTCGTCGGCCGGGCGGGCGCTTGCCGCCCGCTGCTGGAGCACACCGGCCACCGCGAAGCAGGCGCCCGCGGCCAGTGCGGCGAGAACGGTGACGGTCATCGGAAGCCGGTGTTCACAGGCGGCGGGGTGGCGGGTCAGCCCCCTGACCGCAGCGGTCCGGCGTGCACGTACAGCTGCCGGCGGTCGCCGACGGGCCGGGGTGCCGGGAGCTCGTGACCCGGTGCCCAGCCTGGTACCTGGCACCGGCCACGCATTCGAGGCCGAGCGGCTCCAAGCGGAGGAAGATCTCCGAGGGCGTCAGCGCATTGGGACGGACGAGCAGCGGGCGCATGGGTCACCTCACGACGTGACGGTCCGTGCGACCGTCAGTCGGCGCAGTACGGTGTACGGCCGGCCGGACGGGTTCAGGGTCCGGGAAGGGGAGGGTGCTCTACTGTGCCTGCCTCCCTGGTGCGGCGAACGGAACCGTCCCACCAACACCGCGGCGTAAGGAGGTGGCCGTGCCACTCCGCCGAGGCATGGGGTATGGACGGGAGAGACCGGCTGCGTCGTCGGTGTCGGCCGTACGGTCCTGGGACACGTCCGGCGCGGCATACGCGGGGGTACGTCGGCGCCGGCTCCTCGGCATGTCCGGAGCGACAGCGCGCGAACAGATCGCCTCGGCACACGGCGCCCGGCGCTGGGTGCGGCGCATGGCACAGAAGCCGCGGGCCCGTTCTCAAGGGTTACCCGCCTTCTGCCGAGCCCTGCCGGGCGTGGGCGCGGAGAGGCCGTGTGGCCGGCCGTCGGGTGTGCTGGAGCGGGCCGCGCGGGGCGACGTACCGGCTCCGCCGACGGGCGCTCCTCGCCGGCACCTCCCACACCGGGCTCTGCTGCCAGGAGCGCCTCGCGGAGCCGGCCGAAGCAGCGCCTCAGAATGCGCGAGACCTGCATCTGGGAGACGCCGATGACGTCCGCGATCTGCTGTTGTGTCCACTCCCGGTAGAAGCGCAGATAGATGACGTGACGGTCCCGCTCTGGAAGCTGCTTCACCAGGGATGTCAGGGCGACGGTGTCGACTACGCGACCGAGGGCGCCGTCCTCGGCACCGATCAGGGAGGCGAGCGGGGAGTCCTGGTCGTGCCCCGCCGGCTCCTCCAGAGAACGCGGACGGCACTCGTGCACCGCCCGCAGCGTGGACAGCACGTGGCCGTGTTCAAGTCCCGTGTGCTCGGCGATCTGCCGAGAGGTGGGCGAACAGCCGCCGAGCCGCTGCTCGAGTTCCTCTACGGCCTGGAACACCTGGCCGCTCGCCTCCTGGAGGGGACGGGGCAGCCGTACGGCGGAGGTGCGGTCGCGCAGGTGCCGCCTGAGCTCACCGGTGACCTTGGGGAGGGCGTACGACAGGAAGGCGTGGCCGAGTGTCGGGTCGTAGCCGTCGACGGCCTTGACCAGTCCGAGGGACGCGACCTGAACGAGGTCGTCGAAGTCCTCCCCCTGGCGCTGGAATCGGCGCGCCACGCGGCGGGCCAGCGGCAGCAGCAGGCGGATGACCTGCTCTCGAAGGGCGGCCTGCCGCGGTCCCCGGGGCTGTTCCGAGAGCTCGCGCATCAGCGCGTCGAGTTGGTCCGAGGACGGATCCGGTACCGCGGTGGCGTCGCGCGTCCGGAGCAAGTCGGCGGCTGAGGAAGACATGGGCCTCTGAGGGTCGGGCGGCGTGGGGCGACTACGGCGTGTTCATGCCGTCGCGCACCGTCTGGTGGGGCGGCGCGCTGGGACCGGCGAGGTCATGGGTGACGCTGCTGTCGTTGACGTTCGAACATGGCCAACCGCTCCTCGGGCACCGTGGCGTGCACTTCGGTCCTGGAGTGACCCACCAGCAGTTCCCTGAAACACGCCATGACCCGGCTGCGGGAAACCGTGTGAGCCATGCGAGTGGCGTCACGCGCCGGACGGTTGCAGAGCCCGCTGGGGCGTATCCGCCGCATGTCGGTCGCGTCCGGATCGCCGACGGTGTGTCGTGCCCACGGAATCCCTGGGCACGACACACTGCGCCCTTACCGGGGCCCGCGGCGGGAGAGGCCGATGGTCAGGCCTGCGGCAGCCAGACCGAGCACGGCGATCGCCGCGCCGATCCAGCAGTTGTTCCAGATGATGCCGGCCCGCGCGCTGTGCGCCGCGGTGACCACCCACGGGGAGAGCAGCAGCCACACTCCGAGCGGTGCGACCACCCACGCCAGGCGGAACATACGATCCGGGGCCATGCTCAGGCCGAGCCCTATCACGCCCACCGTGATGCCGACGATCAGGTTGTTGATGGTGATGTTCGGCTCATTGGTGAAGTGCACGACCCAAGGGGAGATCGCGGCGTAGACGCCTGCGAGGACCATCAGTCCCTCGACGGCGACAGCCTGACCGCTTGAGGCGGTGCGCTCGAGCCGTTCTCGCATCTCTGCCAGTTCGGGATGCGCGCCTATGTCACTGGAGCCCTGCGGATACGACATGACTGTTATCCCCTCTGCGTGACTCTTGCAGCACGTAAGAAAGTCACCATTTATGCGCTTTTTATCCGCATGATCTCCCGGAGATTGCGGGCGGCTGATCAAAGTCGGCACAGGGGCCGCGTCGGCACCGGATGAATCACCGTCCGGGTGCATGAGAGTGGCGGAGGGGGAGAGGGTCTACGGCCATCCCGGCGACGGGATCAACGGGCTGCTCGGCGCCTTCGACCGGGCGAAGGGTGACCCGGAGTTCATCCAGACGCGGCATGAGGAGATGGCTGCCTTCATGGCCTGTGCCGAGATGTCAGTAGGTCCACGCCTGGCCGGGAATCGTGAAGCCGATGTCGGCGAGCCCCGGAGATCTCGCTGATGACATTACGCGCGCCGTCCTGGTTGCCGCGCGCTGCGCCAGTGCTTTCACGGTCGCTCCGAGGCCGGGGACGGGGGACGGCCTTCCTCCGGGACGGCGCCTCAGCCCTCGCCCCGGACGATGTTCCATCCGGCGCTCGTGCGAGCCGAGGGCGGAGTGCTCCTGTCCTCCACGGCGGCGACGCAGGTGTACATCGCCCTGCCCTTCAGGTGACGGACCTTCGTCCAGCCGGTCCGGGGCATATGCAGGACGTCCCTCTTCACGTCAGGCGTGACCTGGAAACGTGGGGTGGTCTCCCACGCCCGTTCCGCCCGGTTGAAGGCCACGATGCAGCCCAGATGGGGTGCAATGGGCGGATATCGCGTGGAGTCGAGCCAGTACGACCACACGCGAATCGGGCGGCCCGCGATCTTTTACCTCGGGCTTCCCGGGTACCCGAGGCCCACACACGTACCGGAGGCCGGACCGCCGCGCGCTGCCCGGGCTCCCGGCGAAGAGCGGACGAGGAGGGTCGGATCAATGAGCACGGTCAAGGAAACGGTCGACGTCGAGGTCCCGCTCCGCAGGGCGTACGACCAGTGGACCCAGTTCGAGGACTTCCCGCACTTCATGGAAGGCGTTGACGAGGTCAGGCAGCTCGACGACCGGCACAACCACTGGGTCACCAGCATCGGCGGGGTGCACCGCGAGTTCGACACCGAGATCGTCGACCAGCTGGCCGACGACCGGATCACCTGGCGGTCCGTCGGCGGCGACACGCAGCAGCGCGGATCGGTCCGGTTCGAGCCGCTGGACGACACGCACACCCGGGTGGAGCTCACCATGGACGTTGAGCCGGCCGGTGTCGCGGAGAAGGGCGCGGACGCGCTCGGCATGATCGACCGGCGGGTGAAGGGCGACCTGCGCCGGTTCAAGGACTACGTCGAGAAAGGCGGCAGCACCGGCGGCTGGCGCGGTCGCATCCGGCCGGAGGACCCGGGCACCGTCCTCTGACGGCCGTCCCGGGGGCAGCCCCGGCCGGTCTCGCACCCCGGTGGGACCGGCCGGCCTGCCCGGCGAGGGCGGGCGGGCCCTGGGGTGGACGTACCCCGTACGGCCCGGCCGCGCCGTGGCCGGCCCGGGTCGACTCGTTCCCGGAAGCAGACGTGACGGCCGACGGAGTGGACAGGTGGGTGCCGACGGTGTCGCTGCTGCACTCCAACGGGGACTCGACGGACGTTGCCGTCGCCGACGGACTGATCGACGGCCGTCCCGTGGTTTTGCCCGTCTGCGTCGGACGGGAGTCCAGAATGGCGAACTGGAGTTCAGGATGACGATCAACCCGCCGCCTGCCCCGCCGGGTCCGCGGATCGGCCTGCTCGGGTCGTACGGCGGACGCAACATCGGTGACGAAGCGATCCTGCAGTGTGTGCTGAGCTGCCTGCGCGCCCACCGGCCGCACGCGCGGCTCGTCGTGTTCAGCCGGGACGCCGAGCACACCCAGAGCCATCAGCCCGAGGCCGACGAGGTGATCGACTGGGAGGGAGTCCCGCGGAAACCCGTCCTCGACGCCCTGGCCGGACTGGATCTACTGGTGCTCGGCGGCGGCGGGATCCTCTACGACGGGGAGGCGCGGCGCTATCTGCGGCTGGTGAGGGCCGCTCACGAACGCGGCGTGCCCACCCTCGCCTACGCGATCGGCGCGGGCCCGCTGCGCGAGGCCGACGACCGGGAGGCCGTGCGCAGCGTGCTGCCGGAGATGACCGAGGTCGTGGTCCGCGACGAGGAGTCCCGGCTCGTTCTGGAAGAAGTCGGCGTCGACCGCGAACTCACCGTCACCGCCGACCCGGCGCTGCTGCTCCCCCCGGAGCCCTTCACCGAGCGGATGCTGCGGCACGAAGGCCTGCCGATCGACGCCCGGCTGGTCGGCATGTCCGTGCGTGAGCCCGGCCGGGCGGCGGAGAAGCTCGACGAGGACGACTACCACGCGCTGCTCGCCGACGTCGCGGACTTCCTCGCCCGGCGCCTGGACGCACACGTGGTGTTCGTGCCGATGGAACGCCAGGACGTCCGGCACGCCCACGGCGTGCTGTCCCGGATGAGCGGCCCGGACCTGGGCCGCATCCTGCACAACTCCTACCGCCCCGGTCAGATTCTCGGCTTCATGAGCCACCTGGACATGGTGGTCGGCATGCGCCTGCACGTCGTGATGTTCGCCGCGCTGTCCGGGCTGCCCGTGCTGCCGCTGCCGTACTCCGGCAAGGTCTTCGACTTCGCCCGGCGCACGGGAGCGCCCGCGCTGGTCGGTGTGGCGCGGGAGCAGGCCGGGTTGCTGCTCGCGGAGGTGGACCGGCTCTGGGACGAGTTCCCGCACCGCCGACACGACCTCGAAGGCCGCGTCGAGGCGCTGCGGGACCTCGCCGGCCAGACCTGCGCCCGTGCCGGAACCCTCCTCGACTGCCTCGACGGCGGCCCGTGCCACGCGGGGCGGGCGCAGGACACCGGCCTGCTGGTGACCCCCGGGCCGGGCACGGCCGACCTGGGCAGGCACCGGGCGTGACGCCGAGAGGACAGGCAACCGAACCGAGCCGACGGGAAGAAGAGATGCCGATCCTGGAACCCCTCCGACCAGCCCGGACCGTCACCCTGCCACCGCGTCCGGCCCATCACGGGGGCCGGACGGACGTCCTGGTGGTCGGCGGCGGACCGGCGGGCACCGCCGCGGCCCACGCGGCGGCCGACGCCGGCGCGGACGTCGTGCTCGTGGAGCGCTACGGCTTCCTCGGCGGCAACGCCACCGTCGCACTGGTGATGCCGTTGATGTCCTTCCACAACGAGCGGAAACAGGCGGTGTTCGACGAGCGCGGGCGGGACAGCCGGCTGCTGCCCTCCGATCACGGCGAGGGCGACCCCGTGGTGGCCGGGTTCCTGTGGCTGCTGCTGGACCGGCTCACCCAGCGCGGCGGCTGCGTTCCACCGTCGCCGGACACCGGCTACACCGTTCCCTTCGACCCGGAGACGTACAAACTCGTCCTCCTCGACCTGCTCGACGAGGCGGGTGTGCGCATGCTGTTCCACGCCTTCGCCTCCACCGCCCTGCCCCACGACGACGGCTGGCGCGTGGTCTTCGAGACCAAGTCGGGCCCGGTCGTGATCGACGCCACCGTCGTGATCGACGGCACAGGGGACGGCGACATCGCCGCTGCCTGCGGGGCGCCGTACGAGATCGGCAGGCCGGAGGACGGTCTGGTGCAGCCGATGACGCTGATGTTCCGCGTCGTCGACTTCATCCAGCCGCGGTTCGCCGAGTACGTCCGTGAGCACCCGGACCAGTGGCGGGGTGTGCACGGGCTGTGGGACCTCGTCCAGCAGGCCACCGAGGCGGGCGAACTGCGCCTGCCCCGCGAGGACATGCTGTTGTTCGGCACCCCGCACCCCCGCGAGGTCAGCGTCAACAGCACCCGCGTCACCCGGGTGCTCGGCACCGACGTGTGGGATCTCAGCCGCGCCGAGTACACCGCCCGCCGGCAGCTGGCACAGATCGACTGCTTCCTGCGCCGACACGTACCGGGCTTCAAGGAGTCGTACGTCGCACAGAGCGGCGTCCAGATCGGCGTACGGGAGACCCGCCGCATCCTCGGCGACTACCACCTGACCGGCCACGACATCCTCGCGGCGCGCGCCTTTCCCGACGCGGTGGCACATGGCGCCTACCCCGTCGACATCCACAATCCCAGGGGCAGCGGCACCGTCCTCAAGCGCGTCCCCCGAGGGCAGTTCTACGACATCCCCCTGCGCTGTCTGCTGCCTCGGGACACCGATCGCCTGCTCGTCGCCGGTCGCTGCATTTCCGGATCGCATGTGGCGCACTCGTCCTACCGTGTCATGCCCATCGCCATGGCGACCGGCCAGGCGGCCGGAGTCTGCGCCGCCCTCTCCGTCCGCCTGGGCCGCAGCCCCCGCGAGGTGCCCTACCACCTCGTCCAGCGCGCGCTCCGCCGCCAGGGCGCCCACCTGCGTCCCGACTCCGGGGAACCGGTGCCGCAGCGCCGCTGACCTGCTCATGTCGGCCTGGCAGCACCTGAAGGGGCGCGGGGCCCGCCGTACCGGCGGCTGATGTCACCGCCGATGTCACCGCCGATGTCACAGCCGATGTGCGGCTCCGCCGCACGGGGCGGACCCGCAACGACGAAGCCGCAGACGAACGGCGGCAGAGCGCGGCACTTCCCTCGCGGCGCCTTCCGCCGGAGCGCTACGTCTCGTTGTCGCGCTTGCGGTCGGCGTCCGGGCGTGGCCGACGACGCGGCAGCCCCTCCGGCCGGCGTCCCTGACCCACACGCCGTGCGCCTGCGTCCTGGACCGCTGGTCGTCCCAGGTCCGGTTGCCGTTCACCTGCGCTCCGGTGACGGTGGCAGAAGCGGTGAGCCCGGCGCGCGGACCGGGGGAGTCCGGTAGTTGCCAGGGGAGACCTGCTCGGGTGTGCCCTCGGGCCGGCCCGTGCCGGCGCCCGGGCGCATCGGGGCCAGAGCCAGCCGGTTCGACGTGTTGAACGTGACGACGGCGCTCTGCCCGCCGACCGTTGTTGCGGATACGGTTCCCCGTGATCGCGGGGTCGCGCAGACCGGCGTCGACGCGGATGCCGTCGAGCGTGTTGTCCCGGATGTCGTTGGACTCGAGCACGAGGTCCGCGACCGGCTCCTGGTCGCCGCCGGCGAGGTTGTGCTCCCAGTAGCCGTGGCGGCCGTTGTTGCTGATGCGGTTGGAGCGGAAGACGTAGGGCCCGGGGCGTTGCCGAACCCGATGCCGTCGCGCACATTGCCGTCGATCACGCAGGCGGTGACGCTGCCGACGCGGCCGCCGACGCCCGCGGTGCCCTGTCGTACCCGGCTGGGCGTGCGGGTGATCACACAGTGGCCGGGCGGCACGGATGACGGAGGCCGACCGTCCGCCTCGCAGGCCGCGTGCCCGGGCGTCGAACGGCATGGACATCGTGCCGTTCCTCTCCGAGGTGGCGCTCCGGAGCTCGTCACAGGGCCACGGCCATGGCGATCAGCCCGATCGCCACGAGCGCCACCACGATCATGATCACGGTCAGGGGCATCGCTCCCCAGCCCTTGCGCAGCTCGGGCGGCTCGGGGTGGGAGATGCCGTGGGTCCCTCCTTCGGCGGGCGGGGTCTCACCGGGGGAGACCTGACCGCCCGGTTCGAGTCCTGGGGTTCGTCGGGGCTCGGGGTCGGGAGTGGTCATGACACGCCCTCCTCTCGGTCACTTGTTGGGCCTGGCGGCGCTGATGTCGCCCGGAGCCGAGCGGGGATCGCGCTCGATGGCCAGGTCACCGAGGGAGATGACACCCACCGCGCGCTCTGCCTGGTCGACGACCGGCACCCGGCGCACGGGGTGCTCACGCATCACGTCGACCGCGAGGCCGAGGTCGTCGTCGGGCCCCACCGTGATCAGGTCGTCGCTGCACGCGTCGGCCACCGTCGCCCGGCCCGGGTCGCGTTTCGCGGCCACCGAGCGGACCACCAGGTCACGGTCGCTGACCAGCCCACGCAGCCGGTCGCCCTCGGTGACCGGCACGGCCCCGATGTCCTCGTCGCGCATCATCTGGGCGACGACCTCCACCGAGGTCTGCGGTGCGACGGTCACCAGGTCGGTTGTCATGACGTCGCGGACATGCTGGGTCATGCGGCCATTCCCCTCGTAGGGGGCGGCGCCATTCGCCGCCGCTGCGGCCCGAGTACCCGCACATGACGGGCCCCCAAGCGTTCGTCACCCGCAGCGTGGAGCCCCCGCCAGTGAGAAGGCGGCAGAACCGGGTACTACGGCATGCGAACCCCGCTCATCGAAGCGTGTTTCCGAGGGGGTTGGCGTGCGCCTGTTCCACAGTCGGCCCGTCGACCCGGGGTACCGTCGCAGACGCCAGGGACGCGGCTTCCGCTACCTCGACTGCGCGACCCGGCGGAGCTGCATCGGATCCGAGCGCTGGTCATACCCCCGGCCTGGGAGGGCGTGTGCATCTGCGCCCGTCCCAACGGACACCTCCAGGCCGTGGGCACCGACGCCGCCGGGCGCCGACAGTACCTCTACCACCCGCAGTTCCGCGCAGAACAGGAGGAGGCCAAGCACGGGCACGTGCTGGAGGTCGCCGAGGTCCTCCCCGCCGTACGACAGGCCGTCGAGGAGCACATGTGCGAGCGGGGGCTGACGCGCAGCCGGGTCCTCGCCACCGCCGTACGCCTCCTCGACCTCGGGTTCTTCCGTATCGGCAGCGACCGCTACACCGAACTCAACGGCAGCTACGGCCTCACCACACTGCTGCGCGACCAGTCCCGTCGGCGGGCCGGCGCGGTGCAGTTCAGCTATACGGGCAAGGCCGGCAAGGAGATGCTCCAGTCCGTCGTCGATCCTGCTGCCTGCCGCAGCCTGACCGCACTGTTGCGGCGCCGAGGCGGTGGTGACCGGCTGCTGGCCTACCGGGACGGGCCGGCCTGGCACGGCGTGAGCGACGACGAAGTCAACGCGTACCTCAGGGAAGTGGCCGGCGTGGAGATCTCGGCCAAGGACTTCCGTACCTGGCACGCCACCGTCCTTGCCGCTGTCGCACTGGCGGTCTCACAATCCGTCTCCCGCAGTGAGTCCGCCCGACGGCGTGCGATCGCCCGCGCTGTGCGCGAGGTGGCCGACTATCTCGGCAACACTCCCGCGGTCTGCCGGGCGTCCTACATCCACCCGCGCGTGATCGAGCTGTATGAGGAGGGAGTGACGGTGGCTGCCGCGCTGCCAGGTCTCGGCGACGAGGGCGCGTACGGCGCTCCCGCCACCCACGGGCCTGTCGAACGCGCCGTACTGCGCATGCTGCGAAAGGACGACCGGGACCCGCGCCAGTGACCAACGCCCGCCGTGCTCAATTTCGCGGACTCGACCCGACGACGATGGCCGGTTCCAGGGCACCATGACCAGTTCCAGGGCACCCATGACCAGGGCGTACGCCGTTTCGGTGAGGCGGACGTGTTGTCGGCTCGCAAGGCGCTGAGCAGCCACGTCATCGGAGCGGGACCGGTTCCGCGGATTTCGGCCGATGTTCGTACGTGCTGGCGGCGTCGGGAACGGTCGTCGGTTCGCCGCGGCGACGTGGGCGTGCCGATGCGGGGCGCAGTGGACCGAGATGTGCAGCCCGAGGCCCTCGGAGCCTGACCTACCTGCTGACCAGCGAAGGCTGGCGGCAGCAACACAAGGGCTACAGCCATCAGGTCCCGGGGCTTCATCAACAACCTGCTCACCAAGAAGAACCGTCACCGGTGTCCACCTTCCGCCGGACGCCAACACCCTGCTGGTCACCATGGAACGACTGCTGGAGGAGACCGGCAGAATCAACGTGGTCGTCGCGGGCAAGCAGCCCGCCGCCACTGCGCCGCCGGAGCGTCGGTGTGGCGCTGGGCGTCGACCTATGACGGCGATCAGCCGGAAGTCGTACTGGCCTGCGCCGGCGGCATCCCCACGGTGCAGACGCTGGCCGCGGCCGACATGTCGCGGCGCCACTTGCCAGGCGCACGCATCCGCGTCGTCAACATCGTCAACCTGTGCGCGCTGGCCACGCCTCGCGCCACCCGCACGCTCTGCACGAGCCGGACTTCACCGACCTGTTCGGCCAGGACATACCAGTCGTACCGGACTTCCACGGCTACCCGTCGGCCGTGCACGAGCTGCTGCACGGCCGCCCCAACCCACGACGCCCTACGACCTGCACCACGAGGAAATCCGATCTCGGCGGCTTGCCCGACGCCCTGCCGCTCGCCGTGCAGCACGCACCGGACGTTACATACGCGGCCGTCGCCCTTACCCGCGACGGCGCGTTCCTCACCGCCGGTGAGCCGGACGCCGGTGAGATCGACACCGTCGAGGAGCAGGGGCACGTCTCGGCGGACAAGGTCCTGCTCGCCTACGAGGCCGGATGGTGGCCGGCGAGCAAGGATGTGGCCGACCGGCATCACGCGGAGTGCATCGTGCTACGCCGGGACGCCGGCCACGTATGGCTGTCCGGCGTCCTCGTCAACCGCCTGCCCCGCCACCTGCGGGACGGCATGTCTGTCGTCGAGGACGACCCCGGCACCGCGATCGAGGCCACCACCGGCGCCGCCCTCATCGAAGAGCACGTCGCCGCCGCCCTCGGCGGGCGGATGAGCATGGCGGACCGGAATCGTATGGCGGCCTTCTGCGCGCAGCGTGCCCGGCATCGCGCGCGGTCGGAGGGCGTTCGGGCCGTCGTCACCGCCCTGTAGCGCAGCCAGGCCCAGGCCATCCTGCTCACGCCGCCTACCCGGCTCCCCGAGCACCTTCTTGCGGCGGCGGAGCCGGACCAGATTGCCCTGTCGGCGCCGGAGCTGGAGGCGTTCGGGGCGAGTGGGATCCATGAGGAGCCGGCCGAGGCGGTGCTGGTGCACGCCACAGTGCGGACGGGGGCGGAGCTGATCGTGCTGCCGGCCGAGGAGACGCCGCTGGCCGATGGGGTGGGCGTGCTGCTGCGCTATCAGGATGTGGCGGATGCGACGGCGTCGTCGAACCGTTCGGCCAGGACGAGGTCGAGCGGGGCCGGGCCACGGCCCCCCGCTGAACGGGCTGGACGGTGAAGCGCACGCGGTCGCCGGTCTTCTGGGTGCAGCCCCAAGCGGTCGGCGGGCAGCGCCATTGACGGGACAGCTCGTGGGCGTGCCCGCTCCGACCGGGACGCCGCCGCAGCGCGCGGCAGTCTGGGTACTGCTTGAGGGATGAGGACGGTCCAGTCGCCCCCTGGGATCTCCGGTTCGCCGGGTCCTCCGTCCTGCCGGTGCCGATGCACGGCGGCGGACGCGGGACTGCGGGACCGCGCATGTACGCGCGAGCACAGATGGGCCTTCCGGGGCTGGGTACACGGCCTGGGGGCCAGAAGGGCAGTCGGCCCGGGGTCCCGATAGCTGTGGAAGCAGGTGATCTCCGTGATCTCGGATGTGGTGGCGGTGCCCGCCGACCGGCTCACGCTCTCCGGCGACTTCGTGGTGCCCGAGGGGGCGCGCGCCGTGGTGCTGTCCGCGCACGGCGTCCACACGTCTCGGACCCACCCCCGTGTCCAAGCACTCGACGGCGAACTGCACCGGGCTGGATTCGGCACGCTCTCACTTGACCTGTTCAGCGAGACCGAGGCCCGCCAGGCCGAGCCGGCGCAGGGACAGCCTGTCGACGTGGAAATGCTGGGTCGCCGCCTGGTGGCCGCGGTGGACTGGCTCAAGGCCCAGACCGACACCCGGGCCCTGCCGGTGGTCCTGTTCGCCGCGGGCGCGGAGGCGGCCGTGGCGTTGCGGGCGGCGGCGGATCTGCCGGACCGGGTGTTGACGGTGATCTCTTGGTCCGGGCAGCCGGAACTGGCGGACGAGGTCCTGGACCGGGTCCGCACACCGGTGCTGTTCATCACCGGCGGACAGAACCCGGAGGCGGTGCCGGCGATCCGGCAGGCGGCCGACCGGCTGGAGGCGACACGCGAACTGGCCGATCGGGTGCCCGCGCCGCACTCCGTGCGGGAGGTGCGAACCGCGTCTCACCGGTTCGACGATCCGGACGCCCTGGACCGGGCCGCCGAGCTGGCCCAGGAATGGATCGACGAGCGCCTGCCGTCCGGCTGACGGCCGCGGCGTGAAGGAGGAGGGCCGCTGATCGTCTACTGTGTCGACCAGTTGTGCGACCTGAGCCCGCGGGCCGCCGCCCGGCTGAAGCAACTGGGCTTCATGCACGTCTACCACTACGCCCTCGGCAAGGCCGACTGGCTCGCCGCCGGGCTGCCCTACGAGGGGCGGCTGACCGCGGTGCCGGTGGCCGGTGACGTGGCCGACCGCAACGTCCTGACCTGCACCGGTGACCAGCCGCTGGACGAGGTTCTGGCGGGCGATGCTGGACGGGACGGGCTGGTGCTGGTGCGTGGTGGTCGACGCCGAACAGGTTGCCCTCGGCCTTCTCCCGCACGAGGACGCGGCCGCCCGGACCGACGGCACCGCGGGAGACGCCATGCGGCCGGGACCCACGACCGTCCGAGCCGACCAGCAGCTCGGCCCGCTGCTGGACCGCATGCCCCGCACCGGTACGCAGGTCGTGCCGGTCACCGACGGTCACCGACCCGGAAGGACGACTGCTGGGCCTGCTGGAACGCGAGGACATCGAACGCGCCGCGCAGCAGACCGTGGCATGACGCCCCTTGCGGCTACTCCTTGCCCTGCCCGGCCTTCTTCGCCAGGCGTCGCCGCTGTCGCGGGGTGACGTCCTTGCGGCCGGACTGCTGGAGGTAGGCGTCCTTGCGCCGGTCGTTGTTCATACGGCGCCTCCCGTCAGGTGATGCTGCCGGTGCTGCCCGCGAAGAGGACGTGGGCGAGGTCGTCGTCCAGCGCCTGGCGGACCTTGTCGGTCACTCTGCCCTGGGTCGCCTCGCCGACGACCTCCATGACCGTGCGGGCCTCGTGCGTGGCCTTGGCCTTGTTCTCGCCGGCACGCTGGGCGACCCGGTCCAGGAAGTCGTCGTAGCTCATCCGGATACCGGTGTCGGGCTGGTCCGGTGCGGTGGCGACGCGGCGCAGGTGCTCGCCGATCTCGGGCGGCAGCTGGGCGGCGAGGTTGTCCGCGAGCGAGGCGGGGATGCGTTCGGCCAGTGTCTCCAGGGTGGCGCGGGTGGCGGCTTCGGCGGTGCCGCGGCTGTCGAGATGGGCGCGTGCCTGGACCTGGCCGATGAAGGTGTCGTGTTGCATGCCCGTGCTCCGTTCCGATCGCCGCCCGAAGTGGGCGGTCAGGTGTTGGGTTGCGCGGCGCTGATGGAACCAAGCGCCGACTCGGGGTCGTGTTCGACGGCCAGGTCGCCCAGGGAGACGATGCCGACCACGCAGTCGCGCCCGGGGTCGACCACCGGCAGCCGGCGCACCGCCTTCTCGCGCATGAGCCGTACGGCCTGGTCGATCGGGTCGGCCGCGGTCACGGTGACCAGTTCCGCGCTGCACGCCTCCTGCACCCGCTTGCCGTTGACGTCGCCGCCCTCGGCGAGGACCCGCACGGTCAGGTCGCGGTCGGTGACCAGGCACGTCGCGCACTGTCTGCGCCATCGCAGGGCCTCCAGACTCGTCGTACTGCCGTGCACTTGAGTTGCCCATCCGGGCCGAACTATGCGCTGAATGTGCTCTTTGCCCATCGCGATTGAACTCGACGGCACTGATAACTCCCTGCGGGAATGCCAGCCCGGCGGGGGGTGCCGCCGGCCGGTGCCTTCGCCCCCGAATTCCGCTGCTGCGGCCGGTGCTGGGCTGGGCACCGCGGACGTCTCACGGCTGCCGGACGAGGACTGCTGCACGCTGCTCCTGCCCCGCTCGTGGCCACCCGCACCACGCCGGATCGGCTCGGCCATGTCGTGATCACCACCGGCGGCTCGCGGATGCTGCCAAGGAAGGACGGATCGGATCAAGCGGCTGGAGTGAAGTCCTTCCGTCTCTCGGGCGGGCTGTGGATCCCGCACAGTGGCCGAAGGTGTTCAGGCGGTGGCGTACACCCGCTCGGCGAACTCGGCGATCTGGTGCTCATTGAGGTGCTGGGCGATGATGTCCCGCTCGCTGATCATGCCAACCAGCGTCTTGTTCTCGATCACCGGCAGGCGCTTGATCCGGTGCCGCTCCATCGTGGCGAGCACCTCGCTGACGTCGGCGTGGACGCCGATCCAGTGCGGGGTGCCCTGGCCCAGTTCCGTGCACTCGGTCTCGGCGGAGTTGCGCCTCTCGGCGACGCCTTTCACCACGATGTCGCGGTCGGTGATGATGCCGCACATCCTGCCCTCGTCCTCATAGACCGGCAGTGCGCCGACCTCCAGTCGTTTCATCGTCTCGGCGGCGCGTGTGAGGGTTTCCGTCTTGTTGCTGCACTCTGCGCCTCGGTGCATGATCTGCCCGGCAACCGGCATGGAGTCCTCCTGCTCGGGAAGCGTGTGACTCCCCCCTGTCCTGGTACGACGCTTCCACGCCAGGGCCTGTCCGGCGGATCTTGTGACCGTCTCGGTCTCGGTTCGTTGGCGTGGTCATGGTGCGGCGCAGCGCACCGGGGTGCTGCGACGACGTCAGATCAAGCACACCATCCCCGAACCGAAGAATCAGCGGACCAACCGCAAACGCCGCGGCAGCAAGGGCGGCCGATTCGACAAGCGCGCCTACGTCTTCCACGGCACCGTCACCCTCGTCTCAATCCGACTCTGGCTCCGCCGATGACCCGCCGGACACATCCCCAGAGGCATGGTCGAGTTGGTCGGCCAGGCCGGCCAGATCGTCGGCGTGCAGGTCGAACCCGTCCGAGGAGGTGGGCGGGTCGCCGACGGGGCGGGTGACGTAGGCAGTGCGCAGGCCAAGGCCCTGGGCTCCGCGAAGGTCCCAGGCGTGGGCGGCGACCATCAAAAGCCGCTCCGGCGGTCGTCCGGAAACGGTGACGGCCAGCTGGTAGACCGCTGGGTCCGGCTTGTAGGTCCGTGCGTCTTCGGCGGACAGTGCCTGGTGCCAGCGCAGTCCGGCGTGAGCGTTGAGTCCCAACAGCGCCGTCCGGCTCGCGTTGGAGAGTCCGATCAGCGGGAACCGTTCGGCGAGTCGGGCGAGCCCTGCCACGGTGTCAGGCCACGGCGGGAGCCGGCGACCCGACAGGGCCAGCGCCGCTACGGCGGCCGGGTCGTCGACTCCGGCGGCATCGGCGACGAGTCGAGCGGCTTCCAGGTCGAGGACGTCGCTCGTGAGGTAGGGCCGGACGCCGTCGAGTATGCGACGTTGCTCGTGGTCGATGTGCTGCTGCCACAGCGCCAAAAGCTCCTCGACCCTGGGATCGTCGAGCGATGGGTCGAGTTCACGAATGCCGGCGCGGATACCGGCGGGTTCGTCGACGAGCGTGCCGAGCACGTCGAACACGACGGCATCGATCTCTAGCTCTGACATGGGAGAGGTCTCCTGGACGAAGCAGGGCCGTAAGAGGTGGCTGTTAGCCGAACGCAGCGGGAAGCCACTCTGATTCCCGAACCGCACGGCCTGTGCGGCAGCCGCATCAACGTCGCCAACCACCGCGCCCGCCAAGCCATAACGCACGACCGGCGCACCACCTCCGACTAGCCGCTCGGAGCGGGCGATCGGCAGCGCAGAGACGCGGCGTGGCTCCGTCCCTGATCCGCCGGACAGACGAAGACGAACTTGTGCTTCGCTCCGGCTTCCACAGCCCGCCGTCGCGGACCATGCACGGTTCAACGAGCCACCTGAGCGACGAGCCACGGCCAACCGTGCACGAGGTCGTTAGGTGGATCAACGCCAGCGTCACGTGCCCGGAACTCTGCCAGGTCGATAAACCTAGGGGCGGCAGTCATCGCTCATATGGCCCAGGACATGTCTCCGATCGGGTGTCAGGAGCGTGTGGGGGATGGGTTTGCGGGTCATTGTGCGGCAGAAAGTCATTGCAAGTGTGCGCTGATCCGGATGGCCGGACCGGAATCGGGTCAGTACCAGATCGAGAACCACCAGGAGCCCCCGTGGCCATGCATGCCGAGACGCCACCCAGCACCTCACCTGAGGACTTCTATGAGACCGAGTTGCCGGTCCGGCGCAGGCGGCCCGGGAATGTAGTGGTGAAGTGGCTGACCACCACCGATCACAAGACCATCGGCACGCTGTACATCACCACAGCCTTCGGCTTCTTCTGCTTCGGCGGCATCCTGGCGATGCTCATGCGCGCCGAACTGGCCCGTCCGGGCACGCAGATCATGTCGAACGAGCAGTTCAACCAGGCGTTCACGATGCACGGCCTGATCATGCTGCTGATGTTCGCGACGCCACTGTTCGCCGGTTTCGCGAACTGGATCATGCCGTTGCAGATCGGCGCCCCGGATGTCGCGTTCCCCCGGCTGAACATGTTCGCCTACTGGCTGTACCTCTTCGGCTCGCTCATCGCCGTCGGTGGTTTCCTCACCCCGAACGGCGCCGCGGACTTCGGCTGGTTCATGTACAACCCGCTCTCGGACGCCCAGCATTCGCCCAATGTCGGCGCGGACCTGGCCATCATGGGTCTGGCGTTCTCCGGCTTCGGCACGATCCTGGGTGCGGTCAACTTCACCACCACGATCATCTGCATGCGTGCCCCCGGCATGACCATGTTCCGGATGTCGATCTTCTGCTGGAACACGCTGCTGACCAGTGTTCTGGTCCTGCTCGCCTTCCCGGTCCTCGCGGCCGCGCTGTTCGCGCTGGAGGCGGACCGCAAGTTCGGCTCGCACATCTTCGACGCGGCGAACGGCGGCGCGCTGCTGTGGCAGCACCTCTTCTGGTTCTTCGGCCATCCCGAGGTGTACATCATCGCGCTGCCGTTCTTCGGCATCATCAGTGAGGTCATCCCGGTCTTCTCCCGCAAGCCGATGTTCGGCTACATGGGCCTGATCGCGGCGACCATCGCGATCACGGGTCTGTCCGTGACGGTGTGGGCACATCACATGTACGTCACCGGCGGTGTGCTGCTGCCGTTCTTCGCCTTCATGAGCTTCCTGATCGCCGTACCCACCGGTGTGAAGTTCTTCAACTGGATCGGCACGATGTGGAAGGGCTCACTGTCCTTCGAGACACCGATGCTCTGGGCGACCGGCTTCCTGGTCACCTTCACCTTCGGTGGTCTGACCGGCGTCATCCTCGCTTCGCCTCCGCTGGACTTCCATACCTCCGACTCCTACTTCGTCGTCGCGCACTTCCACTACGTCGTCTTCGGCACCGTCGTCTTCGCGATGTTCGCCGGCTTCCACTTCTGGTGGCCGAAGTGGACCGGCAAAATGCTCGACGAACGCCTCGGCAAGATCACCTTCTGGACGCTGTTCGTCGGCTTCCACGGCACCTTCCTCGTCCAGCACTGGCTGGCTGTCGAAGGCATGCCACGCCGATACGCCGACTACCTCGCCGCCGACGGCTTCACCGCCCTGAACACGATCTCGACGATCAGTTCCTTCGTGCTCGGCGCGTCGATCCTGCCGTTCTTCTACAACGTGTGGAGGACCGCCAAGTACGGCAAGCCGGTCGGCGTCGACGACCCGTGGGGCTACGGCCGCTCGCTGGAGTGGGCGACCTCGTGCCCGCCGCCGCGGCACAACTTCCTCACCCTGCCGAGGGTTCGCTCCGAATCCCCGGCGTTCGACATGCACCGCCCCAAGCTGGCCGAACTCGACCAGCTCGAGAACGCCGCTCCCGGCGTGAGCGGCCCGGGCAGGGAACCGCAGTGACTCGTCCGTCCCCTGACGATCCGGTCCAGGGCGGGCTGCGCCAGCTCGACGGCTACCTCTACTGGCAAGCCGAACTGGCCGAAGCACGCAGGGAAGCCACGGCCTTCTGCGACAGGCTGCCCTGGCTCACCGCCGACGAGCGCCGCGATGTCGAAGAGGAGTACGCCCGCGCCCGTGTGGACATGGCCAAGGCCACCACCCGCCGCATCGCCGCCCGGTGCATCGAACTGCGCGCCGAATACGAGGCCCGTTACCAGCACCTGCGGCGGCGGACCGTCGCGCTGACCCTGGGCGCTGCGTCTTGCATCCTCATGGTGTGGGAACTGCTGCGTCAGTGACCTGCCGGTGTCTGAGGCCGGCCGACCGGGCCGCGGCGTACCGCGCCGGCGCGGAGCGGTTCGGGTGGACAGGCCGGATCACGTGGCTCTGTTCATGAGATGAGCAGCATCTCGACAGGTATGCCGCGCCGGCGGCTGGCGCTCCGTCAGCGCCTATTCACCGGCCTTAATACGCTGTGCCCGCCGTACCTCTTCCTCCGCGGTGAACTGCGGAGTCGCCGCTCGTCGGGTGCGGGGATCCGACCTGAGGCGACAACCGGCAAGCGGCGGCACATGCACCTGGCAGAGAGGCGCTCTCGGTGGGGCGGTCGGCGGTGGACCACAACCCGTCCCTGGATCAGTGGGCACCGTTGATCGCTCCCGGCCGGGCACACGGGGCGCGGGATGCATTCCGACGGAGGATGTGCTGGGCAAGCGCCTGAGGGCAGAGATCGCCGGGATCAATGTGCTGCTCGCCGTGTTCAGCGCGCTCCCGGCGGCCCCGCTCGACGGCGGTCGGTTCGTGCGGGCGTTCGTGTGGTGGCGTACCGGAAACCGGCTACGGGCCACCTCCGGCGCTGAACCGGGTCTCCGTACGCCAGGCCATGACACCCGATCCGGTGTCCGCCCGCGCCGGGCTGACCATCGCGCAACTGCTGCAGGGCCCGGCGTTCCGCTTCCGGCACTCCGCGTTCCCGGTGGTGTCCGACGACGACGTGGCGCCGGTGGGACTGGCGACCGTCCACCGTGCTCAGGAGATCGCGGAACGGGACGGCGCGGATGCCACCCTCGCGGACGCCATGTTCCCCATGGACGAGGTCGTCACACGTAGGGGCGGCTGGTGGGGATCGTGTCCTCGTCCGACATCAACCGCGGCCGCGGTGTGGGACCGCATCACCGAAGCGATCCTTGGCCAGACGTGTCCATTGTCTGTGCTGCCCAGGGCCATCAGCGCGGAGCTACTCCCGTCGGGGGCGGAGGTCAACCGGCGACCGAGCTCGCACTACCGGCGAGCCTGTCACCGCAAAACGCCGCGTAAGGCAGGGGCCGTGCTCCGGGACTCACCGAGCTCACTGAGCGCGCAGTCGCAGCAGGGCACATGAGAGGTGAGAGTTCGGGTACTCGAACCGATCACGGCGGGGGCAATGCCATGTCCCCGGACACGTCCGACCCGCGGATTGGAACGACCGTGACTGACTACTTCCCTGATGGCGCTGCCCCCGCCGTCCAGTTGGCTCTTCGGGCGGTGGTCGAGGGCGACGCGGACGATACGGAGCTGAACACTCTCGCCAGTAGTGAGGTTCTGATCCCTACTGGCGCCGTCCCTGCCGAGGATCTACCTCCCGGGACGCTGAGCCTGCCCGTCTACGAGCAGGAGGACGGCACTGAACTGGTGCCGGTGTTCACCACGCAGGCACGCATGCTGCAGGCGTTCCCACAGATCACACAACATCGACAGGTGATGCTCGGTGCGCTCGCCCATGGCTGGCCCTCCGAGAAACTGGCGCTGGTCATCGACGCCGGCACACCGGAGGAGCTGGCACTCACCGCTCAGGGGGTCAGGGAACTGTTCGACCGCGGCGTCGACTGAGGCCGCACCGCCCCGACGCCGTGCTGGATGGCCCTCCCCGCAGAACCTGCCGAAGTCGATCCGCGACCCGGTGCCAGCCAGCCCCAGAACCTCTCCTGTTCTTCCCAGCAACAGCGGAGCGTGGAACACCGGACCAAGGATCAGCATGACCGGAACCCCCCCGATGACCGCCCGGCCTGCGGACCGACGCACGGCACCGGCGCCGTAACCGCCGACCGCCCGCGCGTCCGGATGGCGTAGCCCCGTCTGCCGACGCAACCGTCAGCTGATACGACGGCAAGGGAGCACCAGCGAACACTGAAGGGACGTCCCGGGATGCCGAAGATCGCCATCAACGGACTCGGGCGCATCGGGCGTGCCGCGCTGAAGATCCTGCGCGAGGTCGAGGGTGTCCAGGTCGCTGCCGTCAACGACCTCATCGAGGTGGACAACCTCGCCTATCTGCTGGCGCACGACAGCGTCTACGGCCGCTATGACAAGCCCGTCACCGTGACCGACGACGGCATGCTGAGCATCGACGGACACGCCGTACGCGTGTACGCCGAGCGTGATCCGGCCCGGCTGCCGTGGCGGGATCTGGGTATCGACCTGGTTCTGGAGTGCACCGGGGTCTTCCGGCGCGAGGAGGAACTGCGGTGGCATCTTGAGGCCGGGGCGCGCTTCGTCATCCTGTCCGCCCCGGCGCGGACCGAGACGGTCGCCACGGTGGTCCACCGCGTGAACCAGGCCCCGACCGACAGGCAGGTCATCTCCTGCGCGAGCTGCACCACCAACTGCATCACCCCGGTGGTCGAGGTGCTGGATCGCCGGATCGGCGTCGAGCGGGCGATCATGTCCACCGTTCACGCCTACACCGCAGGTCAGCAGCTTGTCGACGGCGCCAGCAAGGATGTCCGGCGTGGTCGTGCCGCAGGCGTCAACATGGTTCCCGCGACCACCGGGGCGGCACAGGCCACCACCAGGGCGTTGCCCGCGCTGGCCGGGCGCTTCGACGGGGTGGCGATCAGGGTTCCCGTGCCGGTCGGCTCGATCGCCGACATCACGATGGTCACCGTCCGTCCCACCAGCACCGAGGAAGTCAACGGCCTCTTCCGGGAGGAAGCGGCCACCGACCGCTACCGCGGCGTCCTCGGGATCGCCGAGGAGCCGCTGGTCTCGACCGACATCATCGGCGATCCCAGGGCATCGGTCATCGACACGGGCCTGACCATGGTGGTGGACGGCACGCTGGTGAAGGTCATGAGCTGGTACGACAACGAGTGGGGCTTCACCCACCAGATGGTCCGAGAAGCCCTGTCCGTGCTCGGTGTGAGCCATGAGGACTGAGGGGACCCGGGCTCCGGACGGATGCCGACCCCGCGGCCCCAGCACAGGGTCCATGCACAGGAAGGACCTACCGGCGGGCTCTCGGCGAGGAGGACGCCGTTCGCATCACCAGCGACGAGCAGGTTCTGGAGGCGAGTCGGCTGCTTGGTCCCTGTCCACACCGCGCCGATCTCCTGTCCACGGGGCTTCGAGGCGAGGCTGATATTGGGCGGTGAATTCGCCGCTCCGCGTGAAGCGCATCGAGGAGGATGGCATGAGCGAGCGAGTCAGCGTCCGGGTGCTGCTTGTGGAAGGCGATCAGGCTGAGGTCGCAAGGGAGGAGCCGGGCGCCGTGAATCCCGTGCGGTATCCGGCGGCTGACATCTGCGCGGCGGTCGGTGTGCTGGTGGAAGAGCTGCCAGGCAAACGGCTGACAGCTGAGGTTGGCGCGGACGGTTCAGTCCCGGGGAGGGCCGCCTCAGTGAGCAGCGTTGTACTTCTCGATCACATCCTTGGGGACGCGTCCGCGCGGGCTGACCGCGATGCCCTGCTCCTTGGCCCAAGCGCGCACCGTCGCAGGGTCCGGTCCCACCTCAGCTGCACGTCGCCTGACCGGGCCGCGCTTCGCAGCCGCCCCGGTCTTACGACCGCTCCTGATGTACGGCGACAGCACCTCAAGCAGCTTGTCGTAGTTGTCGGCCCCAAGGTCAATCTCATAGAAAACGCCATCGACGCTGAACGTGTGGGCAGAAACGTCGTCCCCCGTTTCACCAGAAATGTCGTCGGTGATCAGGGTGATTACTTGCTTGGCCATGTGGCTGTGTCCCTTTCCCGGTTTGCTGAGTAAACTCTATCCCATTCCATTCCTGTTCCATCCCGACCGGGTGCGGGCAGGCAGGGGATGCCGTGCATGGCCTGTCGCCCAGTCGACATAAGACATACTTCGCGGGAATCAATCATGTTTAGCTCAATAACATGAAGGCGGAGTCGCTGGTAATCGCAGATCGGCAGTGCTGCGGTGAATCCGTTCCCGGGTTGGAAACACCCGAAGCCGGTGGCCCGTCGGTTCCGCTGGAGACGCCGAGAAGCCACGCTGTTCCGCCTGTGGTCGGTGAGTTGGGGGAGGGCGTGCGCTACGGCGTCCAACGGTCCGGGCTGCGCCTGCCTGCGTGGCTGCTCATCTCGGTGGGAGTGGCCTTGGCCTATTCGCGCGCGGCGCGCAGCCGTTCTTCGATGTCGGGGCGGAGCGTGTCGACGAGGCGGAGGATCTCCATCGGCAGCGGGAAGATGAGGGTGGAATTCCGATCGGAGGAGATCTCGGCCATCGTGGACAGGATCCGCAGATGGAGGGCTGCGGGGTGCCTTTCGAGCCGTTCGGCCGCGTCGCTCAGCGTCTCGGCGGCCTCGAACTCGCCCTTGGCGTGGATGACCTTGGCGCGCCGGTCGCGTTCGGACTCGGCCTGGCGGGCCATGGCGCGCCGCATGGCCTCCGGCAGCTCGACGTCCTTGACCTCGACCAGGGTGACCTTCACGCCCCAGGGGTTGGTCACCTCGTCGATGATCCGCTGCAGCCGCTGGTTGATCTCGTCCCGGTTCACCAGCAGTTCGTCGAGGTCGACCTGGCCGAGGATGCTGCGCAGGGTCGTCTGGGCGATCTGCGAGGTGCCCTTGATGTGGTCCTCGATCGCGACGACGGAGCGGTTGGGGTCGACGACGTTGAAGTAGGTGACGGCGTTGACCCGGACGGTGACGTTGTCCTTGGTGATGACGTCCTGCGGCGGGATGTCCATGGTGATGGTCCGCAGGGACACGCGGACCATGCGGTCGACGAACGGGATGATGACGAACAAGCCTGGGCCTTTGGCGCCGATGATGCGGCCGAGGCGGAAGATCACTCCGCGTTCGTACTCGGGGACGATCTTCACGGCCATCAGCAGCAGAATCAGCACGACCGCGGCGGCGATGACGATGGCGACGATTGCCGAACTCATGACGGGTCCCTTTCGGTAGGGCGCCGGTCCTCGGGCGGTCCGGCGCGCTCGACGACGAGGGTGAGGTCTTCCTGGTCCACGACCCGTACCGGCTGCCCTTCGGGGATCGGGGCCCGGTCGCGGCTGCGTACGGACCACCAGGCACCGTCCAGGAGGACCTGCCCGGTACCGGCTTCGGCGCGGCGCACCACGGCTTCCCGGCCGACCAGGGCCTGCGGTCCGCCGGCCGGCGGAGTGCGGCGCGCCCGCCAGGCCAGGCGACCGGCGAGCAGGGCGCCCGCACCCACCACGACGGCGGTCGGCCACAGCACGGCCGGATCGACCTCGACGCCGGAGCGGAAGAGGAACATCCCGGCGAGCAGCAGGCTGACGATGCCCCCGGCGGCGAAGACACCGAGCCCCGGGGTGAGCACTTCGCCGACGAGCAGGGCGGCGGCCAGGAGCAGCAGGAGCAGGCCGGCCCAGTTGACGGGCAGCACGCTCAGCGAGATGAATCCGAGGACCAGCAGGAGCGTCCCGGCGATGCCGGCGATGCCGGCGAAGCCGATGCCGGGGCCGGCCAGCTCGTACAGGACCGCGAGCGTCCCGATGGAGAGGAACAGATAGGCCAGCTCGGGCCTGGCCAGAAACTGACGCAGCTCACCGAAGAACCCAAGGTCGTGGCCCACCACCCGGGCTCCGGCCGTACGCAGGGTCACCTCGTCCCCCGGCCCGAGCGTCACCCGGCGTCCATCCAGCCGGTCGAGGAGGTCAGCGCGTGTGGTCGCCCGGACATCGGCCACGTCCGTCGACAGTGCCTCCCGGTCGGAGATCGAGACGCCCCGGCGCACCATGTCCTCGGCGAACTGGGTGCTGCGTCCGCGCCGCTCGGCTATCGACACGGCGAAGGCGGTTGCGTCGTTGACCACCTTCTCGCTCGCCTTCTCGCCCTCCCCGGTCACCGGGGTGCCGGCGCCGACATGAGTCCCCGGCGCCATGGCCAGGACGTGAGCCGACAGGCCGATATAAGCGCCGGCCGAGGCGGCACGCGCACCGGAGGGCGTCACATGAACGACGACCGGGACGTCCGCGCCGAGAAACGTCTGGACGATCTCCCGCGTGGACTCCAGCAGCCCGCCCGGCGTGTCGATCTCGATCAGGAAGGCGGCATGTCCGTCGCGTTCCGCGGTGCGCACCCCGTCCTTGAGGTAGGCGCTGATCACCGGCGTGACGGTGTCGTCGACCCGCGCCGCCAATACCGTCGGCTGCTGTGCGGCCGACGACCATGGCAGGCCGATGAGCCACGGCACCCAGCAGAGCCCAGGCGAGAATCCGGGTCGGTGACCGGGTGTGGCCTCGGGGCACGGGAATCCCCTCGTCAGTATCACGTCCATCTGCCTGCACAGAGACGGTCGAGGTGGCGGGAAGAGCCAGCGGACAGCGGCCCGAGTACCCCGGGCGCGGTTGGCGACGCCGACTGCCGCCACACGCACCCGACAGTGACAAGGCTCCCTGCCCCGGCAACTCGGGCCACCTGAGCGGCGTGGACTGTCGCGGCCCTTTGCTCGTATGTCTGCTCACCGCGATCCTGACGGGGCTCGCTCGCGTGGAGCCTCCAGCCGGCAACTCTCGGCCCGCCCCGCTGGAGCATGACCTAACGGATCCACGGCGTGTCTGGCACGGGCTGCGCTGCTTGTTTGGCGGGCTCCTACTCGCTGTCCGGGACGTCCGAGAGCGGCTGTGAGGCTGCCGTCACCGGGCGCAGCCGACGTCCAGCACTTCGATCACGTCACCATGGACGGTGTAGACGAGCCAACACCATTCACCGAACGCCGCAGCCAGCTGCGGGGGCTGTGCCGTCGCGTCCTGGGCCACCGCCGTGATGAGCGTGATGATCTCCTCATGCACGTCGTCCGGGACGTCGAACAGCACGTTGGCAGCCCGCTGGATCAGTTCGACTTTCATTTCGCTTCGCCCCCCGCGGACGGCAGGAGCAGCACGGCATGGAACTCTGGTACTCCATCCGGGCCTGTGCACGGACTACGACCAGACTTCCCCGAACGTACTGATTCCACCATCCCTGCCCGTGTGGGGGCTTACCTGAGCCCGGCCGCAGCCTCGGCACCGGCCCTCCGGCTCAGCTGTGCCGTCGGCGGGCGAACCGCAGCACGGCGGCCCCGGTGAAGTAGGCGGCCAGGGCCAAGGTGGGCAGACCGGCTGGTCCCTGGCCGCGTTCGGCCAGGGCGATGCCGAGCAGCCCGGCCAGTACGCCGGCCACTCCGGTGAGTGTGAGCAGGGCCGCCTGTACGCCGGTCGCATCGCCAGGCCCGGGGCGAGGGCCTCTGCGTCGCTCGATGCGTCCGAACACGGCGACGAGCACCATGAGGATCAGGGCCAGCACGAGGAGCCACGGGATGCGCAGCGCCAGCCAGGCCGGTGACCCCGGTTGGGGTTGCGGCAGCAGTCCGGTGGGGTACAGCGCCAGGACGCCCAGTACGGCGGCGGTCAGGTGCCACAGGAACAGGGTCATGATCACGGAGTTGACCGCCACCACGGTCGTCCACGGGGTCAGACGGCGCAGCCACCGACGGGCCGGGGCGTGCAGCAGCAGTGCCAGGCCGGTCTGGACGGTGGCCAGCGCCAGCAGCGCCAGTGTGGGAGGCGCGGTGTTCTGGATCTCCTGGCCCGCCACCCCGACCATGCTGACCGGATACGGGCCTACCACCGTCAGCAACACCAGGGCCACGAGTCCGGCCCCGATGAGCGGGAGCGCGACCCCGCGCCGGTCGGGCAGCCGCCCGTCCCGCCAGGCGAAGCCGATCTGGTGCACGGCCAGCCAGGCGAACAGGAAGTTGCCCTCTCCCACGTAGGGGATGTTCAGTCCCATCCGTGCCGCATCCCCCAGACCGACCAGGGCGGTCAGCACGATCGGTACGGCCAGCCCGTACCGGCGGTGCAGGGCGAGCATCGGCGGGGTGAGCACGATGACGGCCAGGTAGGCGGTGAGGAACCACAGCGGGATGGTGGCCAGCCAGACGGCGGTGCCGATCAGGTCGGGATCGGCGCCGAACCCCCTGGCCACGAGGCCGCCGGTGGCCAGCACGGCCAGCAGCGCGGTGGTGGGGCGGACGAGACGGTCGGTGCGACGCAGCACCCAGCCGGAGGCGCCCCCGCCCTGCTCGTGGTGGGAGTCCAGGGAGGCCGCGTTGGCGAAACCACCGACCAGGAAGAAGACCGGCATGACCTGGAACAGCCAGGTGAAAGGACGCGTCCATGGCACGAGCGCCAGCACGGAGTCGCCGCGCAGCGTCCCGTCGTAGGTCACGTGCACGGCCAGCCAGTGGCCGACCACCACGGCGACGATTGCGACGGCGCGCAGGAGATCGACATGGCGATCCCGATGCGCCGGGGTCTGCTCGGCCAGCCGACGCAGTTCCCGCAGGATGGAGAGTGCGCTCATGTCCCTTGGCCAACGGGCGGTACACGGGTCCGCCGCCCGAGGATGGTGCCCCGTTCGCCCCGTTCGGGCGTGCGAAGGACGTTGTCCCCGTGACCTCCACGCTCTCGCCATCTCCAGCGCAAGGGAAGACACCGCTCAACGGGCCCGCGCCGACCCGATGCCGTGGACGTCCTCGTCGCCTTGCACCGGCGTCGTCGGCGCGGTCGCACTGGTCTCGGCATGCCACCGTCCCCACTTACGCCACGTCCTGAGCACGGTCCTGCCGTCGAGCGCCGGGCGTCACCTGCTGGCCTGCGCACGTCACAGCGCGCGTCCACGGTCAGTGCTCAGGTGTAGGAAGGAGGACGGTAGACCAGCCTGTTGATCAATCGGCTGTCCGGTGCTGCAGCCTCAGTGACAGCTCGTCTCTGAATAGCGTGCCATGGATTCAATGCCAAATGTTTGAACCGTCACCGTGGCCTCGCGGGCGTGGCAGATGGATTTCTTTAGTATGATCCAACCCGCTTGGGCGGGAGTGGATCTGCTGGGATGACTCGAAGTTGTTCACGGAGAGTTTGATCCTGGCTCAGGACGAACGCTGGCGGCGAGGCAGTCACCCTGCGTCGACAATAGTCCGTGGCCGCCCATACGACAGTCCAAGCCCGTCGGCCTCGGGTGACTCGCGACATAACGGCTATAGCGACGACCGCCGAGAACATGAGGCCGCCGAGCGCGGGCTGGAACACGGTCAGCGCGGATCCTGCGACAACGCCGAGACAACAGAACACCCAGAGGTGCTCGGCCTTCCCGCCGGGCCGAATGGTAAAGGCGTCGAATTCCGCCGCGAGTTGCCGGTCCTCGCGCAGGGAAGCCTCTATCTCCCGAAGGATGCGCGCCTCGCGCCTCGCGCCCCGTCGGTGGATCCCCCTTCCCGCAAGTGACGGGCGAGCCCACGGGCGGCGACAGCCACACCGCCATGGAGCTGTTCCGCGCCGCGTTCACCCTCTGATCCCCACCCTGAGCCGCACAGCCGGCGCGATGAAGGGCACCGTGGCCGAGGCGGTGCAGGCCGGTATCCCCGTGGTCGGCTTCAACTCCGGTGTGGACGACTGGAAGAAGCAGGGCCTGCTCGAGTACTTCGGCCAGGACGAGAGGGCCGCGGGCGAGGCGGTCGGGAAGAAGCTGAGTTCCTCGGTGCCAAGAAGGTCGCCTGTGTCATTCAGGAACAGGGCCAGGTCGCCCTCGAGGCACGCTGCGCGGGCGTCAAGAAGGGCTTCTCGGGCACGACGGAAAGCCTGTTCGTCAACGGTGCAGACATGCCGTCCGTGCAGTCGACCATCACCGCCAAGCTCAAGCAGGACCCTTCCATCGACTACGTCGTCACCCTCGCCGCCCCCGGTCGCGCTGACCGCCACACAGGCGGTGTCCGACGGCGGCAGCAAGGCCAAGGTCGCCACCTTCGACCTCAACAAGGAACTCGTGAAGGCGATCCAGGACGGCAGCATCCAGTTCGCCGTCGACCAGCAGCCCTATCTGCAGGGCTACCTGGCGGTCGACTCCCTCTGGCTCTACAAGAACAACGGCAACTACAGCGGCGGCGGCGTCGCGCCCGTGCTGACCGGCCCGGCCTTCGTCGACAAGGCCAACGTCGCAACCGTCGCCACGTTCGCCGCCAAGGGAACACGGTGACGGGTACGCCCCGGGGCACGGCCGGACCCGCGTGGGTTCGGCCGGCCCACGGCTGACCGTCACCGCCGCCCCCCCAACCTCCAAGGCAAGGAATCACATGACCCACCACACCTCCCTTGGAGTCGCTGTGGCCGACGTCGTCGACGTCGACATCGATCGCGCCAAGACGGTCGCCGCCGACGTCGACGGATGCGCGGCCTATGGCGACGTCGCCGAAGCGATGGCCTCACCCGACGTCGACGCGGTGGTGCTCGCCTCCCCGGGCGTCGCCCACGAGGCGGCACTGCTCACCGCGTTCGAGCACGATCTGCCCGTCCTGTGCGAAAAGCCCCTCACCCCCGACGCCGTCTCCGCACTGCGTGTGCTGGAGGCCGAGCAGCGGCTCGGCCACCGCCGGGTGCAGGTGGCCTTCATGCGCCGCTACGACCACGAGTACCTCAATGCAGCCTCTTCCACGCCCTGGACGACGTGCTCGGCCTGGATCTGCCCCGCAGGCGGTTCGGGAGGAGACGGTGAGGGACACCCGGGGGCACGCTAGGCTGCGGTTCTTCGGCGGATGGGGCATGGCATGTGGCAGCGGGGGATATGGGTGGTCGTGCTCTGCGCGGCCCTGGTGGTCCTCGCCGGCTGCGGTTCCAAGACCGCCGGGACCGATGAGGAAGCGACTGGCGCGGCAACGGCCGCCGCCTGGACGCTCGCCGCTCCGATTCGCATCGACGGCGTCCGTACCGCCGACGGCGGCCGGTCTCTGGTGGTCGATGCCGAAGTACCCGACGGGGCACGCGACTGCGTGCGCGGCCTGCGCGGCGAGCTCGACACCGTCGAGCACGGCACGGTCTACGTGAAGGTCACGTACGAGACCCGTTCCCAGGACCAGGACTCCGGCTGCACCGGCACTCGGCGGGTCAAAGCGACGGTGAAGCTGGGCGAGTCCCTGGGCTCCCGCAGGGTCATGGTGAACAGCATGGACGTGTACACCTCCGTCGGTGCCACGCCACCCGCCCTGCGGCAATGCGGTGAGAACGGCTGCGATCCCACACCGCCGCGTTGCGCCTCGTCCTCGTACCGGCAGGCGGTCAACGACACGGACATCCCCAAGTACACGAGCTGGGAGGAACGCGGCTGCGACGACACGTGGCTGGTGCTGGACCTGTCGACCCGGATGGGGCCGGCGTGCGGTGACGCCGGCGCCGGATGCTCCTCCTCTGGCGTCTCCCAGCGCTGGTTCTACCGGGCCGAGTCCTCGGGCTGGCGGCCGGTCGCCACGAACGGCGATGCGGGGTGCGCCGGGATCCACAAAGTCCTGCCGGAACTGCCCGAGCGCCTCTGTGCGTCGCTGCCGCGGCTCGACCGCGGCTGATCCCCCGAGCCTGCGGCTGCTCGGTTACCCAACATCGCCCTGCTTCCTTTGGCCGGCGGGCAGTGGCACCACGGCGCAGAGGGGCCCCGGCTCGCCGCCGTGGCATCCCGCGCGGTCTGGAGCGGGTACCGGGTATGAGGGCCTATCCGATGGGCGAGTGCAGGCTGTCTCGTGGGGACTCCCCCCGGCCGTCGGTGGTGTGCCGGGAAGCTTGACGTACAGAGACGGCGACCAAGTCCGCGCCGTCACGCTCTCGGCGGAGTCCGGACTTCTACTGTCTAAGAACGCTGGGCGTTCTCCGCCAGCGAGCGGACCATCACCTCGCGGTCGAAGCGAGGCCACCATCCGCCGTCGCGTTCTTCCAGTCCGGCCGCCCAGCCGGCGCCGACCAGTCCACCGCCGAGGAATGCGGCTGCAGCTTCGCGTGAGGGAAACGGTGTCGGCCACGAGTCGAGCCATCCGCCGATGTCCGCGGGGCTGTTCGGGTTTGGACCGCCGGAGCCGGCCTCGACGAGCACGAGCGCGCGGACGAGTCCGGGGTGTGCGGCGGCGGTGAGCATGGCTGTGTGCCCGCCCAGCGACTGGCCGACCAGGCCGGGCGGCTGCAGCGCCAGCTGATCGACAACGGCGATGACGTCGGCGACGTAGGTCGTCAACCCTCCAAGTTCCCACTCAGGTCGTCTCGCATCGCCATGTGTGGCTATTCGGGGAACGGCCCGCGGACCGAGACTCCTCCGTCCAGCACGATCTGCTGGCCGGTGACGTAGCGCGCCTCGTCCGAGGCAAGGTAGACGGTCGCAGCGGCCATCTCCTCTGCCGTGCCGAAGCGGCCTGCTGGAATCTCAGGGAGCCATTCGCCGGTGGGGTTGGTGTTGCCGACGGCAGTGCTGATCGCCCCACCCGCGACGACATTCATCCGTATGCCGTCGGCTGCGTACTCGGCCGCGACAGTGCGCGCCAGGCTGTAAAGGCCGGCCTTTGCCGCGCCGTATCCGGCCTGCTTCGGCGCGGCCATGAATCCGGTGACCGAGCCGATGCTGACGATGTTCCCGCCGATTCCCTGTTCCAGGAACAGCCGAAGCACGCGCCGCACGGCGCGAGCGACGTAACGCAGGTTCACGTCATAGACGGTGTCCCAGTCCTCGTCCTCCATCTCGTGCAGCTTGACCGCGGGCACGAACGCCACTTGCCCGCCGACCACCGTGACCAGGGTGTCCAGCCCACCGAGTCGTTCGGCCGCGCCGACGATCATGTCTTCGAGCTGTTCACGGAAACGGACGTCGCCGCTCAACGCATGGGCGGTGTGTCCGGCCGCCCGCAACTCGTCTACCGCCTCGGTCGCCCTTGCGGCATCCACGTCAGCCACTGCCACTCCCGCCCCGGCGGCTGCGCAGGCACGGACGATGGCGCGGCCGATCCCTGCCCCGCCCCCACCGATCACCAGAGCCCGCTTGCCGTCGAGCCTGCTTGACCCGGCCATGCACCCTCCATCCTCGTCGAGTTGCCCAAGGCTATTAGCGCCCGGGTCCCAATCGCTGCGTCCGATGTATTGCGCATTCTGGTCAGGCTGGCGCATTGGGGTCGTCCCATCGCCTCACCGGAGCCGCCCTCTCCGGCTCTCCCCGGGGCGGTGGCTTGGCTGCCCCCTTCAGCCGCCAGGTGGAAGCGGCGGCAGGTCCCTCAAGCTGCCACGCGGAGGGGTGCTCCTGCTGCTCCGTCCCGGCGCCTGTGGCCTGCAGCGCGAACTCATGCCCCACAACGGCTCACACCGGTGGGTATCGGTCCGGACAGTGCCGTCACTCTCCTGATCACCATGGGAGACAACCTCGAGCGGCTGAACACCGAGGCGTCCTTCGCCGCCCTGTGCGGAGTCAGTCCCGTCGAGTGCTCCTCGGGCCGCTGGACCTCGCGCCGGCTCAACCATGGCGGCGACCGGCAGGCCAACGCCGCCCTGCACCGCAACCTGGGCAGGACGGGCTGCACCGATCGCCCGTTATAGGGGCATCCGTAATGGGAGTGTCCAAGGCTGAGAACCCGGTGCACAGCCCGACTCGTCTGCTTTTACTGCCCTTACCCGGGCAGGACACCAGACAGAGGGCAACGGGGCGGGTCATGGTCGCATGGGGCAAGCAGGGCTGCCTGCCACCGGCGGGTGATCGGACTTGGCCTCTGCGATCTCGCTCTGGGCAACGCCACTTGTCATCCCGTCGGGGAGCTGATGCCCCTTGAGCAGGCACTCGGGATGTGCCTCGTACCGACGGCGGCGGAGACTGGGCCCGTTGTTTTTCATCCGAGTTCGGACACGAATTCCTCTGTTGTCTTCCTGCGTCTCTCGGCCACCTGGAACTCCATCCGGCGCTCTCCTTCCGTGATGGTCAGGAGGCGTCCGTCCGACCGGAGTTCGGCAGACGTCGTGTCCAGGCAGGCCGACCGCAGTAGGCCGGTGGGGGTGTCGAGGAGCTTGTTGTAGGTCAGCACCAGGATGCGGCGTTCTGTGAGGACGACGAAGCAGCCACGGAGCGTGCGCAACACCACGACCGGGGATTCCGTGTCGTCGAGTAGTGCCTTGATCCGGTCTGGGTTCTTCCATGACTGCCCGCTGTAGTACGCGGTCCACCACGTCGCGATGGTGATCGAGTAGACGAGGAGCCCGTCCGTGACGTCGACGATGTTGATGAGCAGTACGGCGAGGAGGGGCACGCCCAGCCACGTCGTGGAGAGCAGGATCAACCGCATCCGTAGGGCGTGGTCGGCTGCGTGCCGTATTCGTAAGTCGATGTCACTCATGGCCCTGCCTTCGTCAGGTTAGGGGCATGTGACGTGCCGGGCGGTCGGAACTGCCCGGCACGTCAGATTCCCGTCAGTTTATGAATCGCCCGTACTTGGCGATGAGTGCGGGACGCCGGCCCCGACGAGGCCGGTGCCGCCCCAGATTGGGGTTGGCTTCGAGGCCGGTGGGGTCTTGGCTGAGGAGCAGCCCTTGACTCGGTCGTTGACCCCGTACGTCGTGTCCTGGGGTGTCGTCGTCACCGTCAGCTTCCGATGTCTCAGGCCCTTTGGCCATGCACCTGGGCATGGAGGTCCGCAACCGGGATGATGAGCGAGCGATGAGCGAGCTGGACGCGGCGATCACCATGGGGGAGTGGCAGCTGATGAGAGCGTGCGTTGTCGGGGCCGGCCCCGGGGGGATCGTCACCGCCAAGGTGTTGCTGGAGAACGGCTTTGACGTCACGGTCTTCGACAAGTACCAGCAGGTCGGCGGGATCTGGTCAGCACAGGGCTGCTATGACGGGCTGGCCAATCAGGCCGCGCTCCGGCTTTTCGAGTTCGCGGATCTGCCCAACCGCCTGCACTTCGCCGCCGCGGTGGACACGCAACGCTACCTGGAGGACTACGCAAAGACCTTCGGTGTGCTGGACCGCGTCCGACCCGGCACCGAGGTGACCTCCATCCGGCCGGTGGACGGGCCTGGGCGGGTGGGTGCGTGCGGTTGGCTGGTCGACGTTCGGCCCGCTGGGGACAAGGCGGCGGACGTTCATCGCGAATCATTCGACTACGTCGTTGTCGCCAGTGGGGCTCATCATCATGCCCGGCTGCCCGAGTTGCCCGGGCGTGAGTTGTTCCGTGGGAGCGTGCTGCACTCCAATGAGGTGCGGGCCGGGACATTCACAGGCCGGCGCGTAGTGGTTGTGGGCGGCGGCAAGTCCGCGTTGGACCTGATCACCCGCGCCGCACGCGAGGCGGTGTCGGCCACCATCGTGCAGCGCAAGGTGAACTGGATGGTCCCCGAGCGGCTTCTGCTCGGTCTGGTCGGCTACAAGTGGATCCTGTTCACCCGGCTCGGCGAGGCGCTCCTGCCCCGCTACCACGATCCCGCCTGCATCCGTCCGATCGACCGCATCGACGAGCGGGTCAAGCGGGCTCTGTGGTGGCTCATCGCCCGCGACATGCTGTTCTCCAGCGGGCTTTACCGGCTGCCGAAGCATTTGCGGCCCGCTCACGCGCTCCCCTTCCACCTGGCCCACGCAGGCGTGATGCCACGCGGATACGCGCGGGCGGTCCGCCGCGGCCTGATCGCCGCCAAGGTCAGTGCTGTCGAGGCGTACACCAACGAGGGGCTTCGACTGGCGACCGGCGAGGAAGTGGCGGCGGATGTCATCGTGTTCGCCACGGGGCACCACAAAGTCTTCCCGTTCCTGGATTCGAGCGTGCGCGTGCACGATGCCGCCGGGCGGCTGCGGCTCTACCGAGGCATCGTGCCACCCAGCGCCGACCATCTGGGGTTCGTCGGTTTCCGGCAGGTCTTCAACAACATCATGGGCGTGGAACTCACCGCGCACTGGCTGGCCTGTCATTTCCGAGATGCGCTGCGTACCACCCCGGGCGAGCAGGAGATGCAGGCGGCCATCGACGCTCGCCTGGCCTGGCAGGAGCAGGTGCTGCCCGGCTCCGGCGGCTACGACTTCGGACCCTACGACATCCACTGCGCGGACGAACTCCTGCACGACATGGGGCTACCGTCCCGCCGTGCCGGCAACCTGCTGGCCGAATACCTGCTTCCCGGCGGAGTGGCGCACCGCTACGCGGGTCTGACTCGATCGACTTCGGCGAGATGACTGCAGAGCATGTTCGGCCCGACCCTCCGCGAGCCCTACTGACCTGTCGAGGAACGCCGTGTCCCATGGAGGGACGGAGGTGCTATAGGAACTCCCTATAGCTCCTCCTGATATTTCGTCTTTGCCTCTCGTTCTTCTCCGCTCGTAGCGTGAAACCACAATTACACGATCGAGAGGACCGGTGGCATGACCACGATTCAGAGCGGATCGGAAACGCGGGAACTCGCGGGAAAGCGGGCTCTGGTCACGGGTGGCTCTCGCGGAATCGGGGCGGCCGTCGTGCGGCAATTCCTGGATGCGGGTGCCGAGGTGCTCACCACCGCCAGATCGGCGACGCGCACGGTGCCGGAGGGGGCCGCCTTCGTGGAGGCCGACGTGCGGACACCGGCCGGCGCGGAGAAGCTCGCCGCGGCCGCGCAGGAGATGCTCGGCGGGGTGGACATCGTGGTCCACAACGCGGGTGGGGGCCGGCCTCACGCGGGCGCCTCGGCCATCCCCGCCGAGGAGTGGCAGGACGCGCTGGACCTGAACTACCTGGCGGCGGTGCGGCTGGACTCGCTGCTGGTACCGGGGATGCGGGAACGGCGTTCAGGGATGATCGTGCATGTCTCCTCGGCCGCGGTCCTCACCCCGATCGGACCGTTCCTGCACTACGTGGCGGCGAAGGCGGCGCTGGAGACCTACAGCCGGGGACTGTCCCTGGAACTGGCCCCGTCCGGAATCCGGGTCAACACCGTGACTCCCGGCAGAGTCGCCACCCCCGGCGGGGAGGCGACGCGGGAGGAGTGGGCGCGCATGAACGTGGCGCCGAGCCAGACCAACGCCGACGACACCACCCCGCTGGGGCGCGACGGCCGGCCCGACGACATCGCCCACGCGGTGCTTTTCCTCGTGTCCGACCGGGCGAGCTGGCTGACCGGAAGCAATCTCGTCGTGGACGGCGGCGAATTCCCCAGGGGGTGATGCCAACGGAATTCCAAAACACCGGATTTGGCAATGGAAAATCGCGGAGGAATCAAGCGGACTCGGACCAGGTCTCCTTGCGCAGGAGGTCGAGCAGGGCCGCCTCCGCGGGGCCCGATCCGGGTCGGACCACGGCGATGACGGGCTGGGAGACGGCCGGGAACACCGGGCGAACGAGGTGCTCGTAACCGTTCGGCACCGCGGAGGCCGGGACGAGCGTCACCCCCAGCCCGTGGGCGGCCCAGCGCACGGCCGTCGCCGTCTGGGACACACGGGCGGCCGTGGTCGGGGTCAGACCGTTGTCCCGCAGCACGTTCAGCAGTACGCCGTCGAGCGCGCTGTCCCGGTCGAACCTCACCCATGACTCGCCCTGCAGGTCGCGCAGCTCGACCCGGTCCGCGGTGAGCTGCCGGTGGGCGGCGCCCAGCACCACGACGAACTCCTCGTCGCCGAGGTGGTGGGCGTCGGAGGGGCTTCGCTCACACGCCGCCATCAGGGCGAGGTTCAGTACCCCCCGGCGGCACAGCCGCTCCAGCTCGGCGGAGCTGGGCTCCTCGAAGACGGTGGCCTCCAACCGCGGGAAGCGGCGGCGCAACGCGCCCAGCGCGCCCGGCAACTGCCGCGTGCCGAACCCCATCTGCACCGCGACCACCAGCTCGCCCACCAGCTCATCGGCACCGGCCCGCGCCGTCGACCTCGCCCGCCGCGCCGCGCGCACCGCGACCTCCGCCTCCCGCAGAAACGCGCGGCCGACCACAGTGGGCACCAGTCCGGTCGGCGTACGGGCGAACAGCTGCACGCCGAGTTCCCGCTCCAGCCCGCGGATCTGCTGGGACACCGACGGCTGAGCAACGCGCAGCCGCTCCGCCGCGGCCGTCACCGAGCCCTCCTCGGCGATGGCCAGGGCGTACTCGAACTGACGAAGGCTCATCGGCTCTCGTCCCCTCCCCGCAGCGGACGCGGTTCCCCGCTGTAATCGTGTGACAGCAAGCAACCCGGTTCCACTGGCGAAGATTCCCGTAGAGGGCCGGGGCCTGCGTGAATGCCTCGCGCGCTGACCCTTCGTGTGCATGCCCCGCCGCTCGACCGGTTCATCGACGGCATCTACTGCCTGACCGGGGCGCCGCGTCACATTCAAGCCCTGGGGGATGTCACTAGTCGTCGGCGTGCCGACGAGCGAGCTGCGGGACCGATGGGTCCCGGTCGCCGCGCTGACCGATGCCGCCGGGGTGAGCAGCAGTCACCTGGCCGCGCGGTTCAACGCCCTGCGCCCGGTCGACTGGTCGGAACTCGCCCATACGGCGGGCCACTTCGACCAGGACCACTTCAGCAGGGGATTCAAGAACTTCATCGGCCACACCCCGGCGCAATACCTGGCCCTGCGGCGCCGATTCCCCGCCGCCCCGCGGTTTCCGCCGGACAGCGGTCCGATGCCCGCCGATTGATTTACAAGCCTGGTCGCCCCTCGCGGCGACAAGATCCGGGAGGGAGGGGGAGGGTATTGTGCAAGACTCGATCGGCACCATCGTGATGGGCCGCCACCTGTTCGACCCTGGTGAACGGCTGGGAGGGCCATCCACCGATGGGTGACCATGTGGTCGTGGTGTCCCGTGACGTGGGCGGCCAGACCTTCGCGGCCGGCCTGGTGGACGAGGTCGCTGTGGACGTGGTGCCGGTGACGTTCGGGTCGGGTAAGCGCTACTTCGGCGGTGTCGACGGGCAGCACTTGCTGGAGGATCCCCGCGTGGTCATCCAGGGCGACGGAGTACTGCATCTGAGGTTTCGGGTATGCCGCTAGAGATTTCTGCCGAGTGCCGCATGCCGACAACGTCCTCGGCATGCGGCACTCGGGGCCGGTGGTGATGATCTCAGCGCGCCTCGCGCGCGTACGGCGCGATCGTGATCCGGTCGATCAGGGGTGCGTAGCGGGAGCGCAACGGTACGCCGGGGAAGGTGTCCGAGGCGTAGGTGGTGCCGTCGAAGTTCGGCAGTTCCTCGGAGCGGAAGGTGATCGTGTTCTGGCCCTTCGTGAGCTGGACGGGGACGGTCAGCTCCCAGAAGTTGTTCTGGTGGAAGCTGTGCGGGAAGCCGACGCGCCGCTTCTCGCCGCCGTTGACGGTGATGTCGGCGTGCCGGGCGAGCGGGTCCGGGTTGTAGTGGGTGGCCTCGGCCTGCTCGGGGTTGGAGTAGCGGATGCGCAGCGCGTACAGGCCGGGCCGGTCGGCGGTGACCGTGAAGGTGGCGGTGTTGCCGTTGCCCGGCTCGCCGCCGACGCCGGTGATCGCCGTGCCCTCGGTGGCCAGCGAGAGCGGGGTGAGCGCGGCCGAGCCCGCGAGGTCGGCGTCCTTGGCCTCGTACGTACGCGCCGGGAGCATGTCCTCGGTGGGAGTGACCGTGAGGCGGTCGACGAGGGTGGCGGTCGAACCCCCGGTCAGCGTCACCTTGTTGACGCCGCCCGACAGGGAGACGGCCACGCTGCTGCGGCCCTTGGCGAGGCGCAGCACGTCGTGCCCGTTGACGGAGAGCCGGGCGCCCGTGCCGTCGAGGGTGTCGACCGTGAGGGTGGCCTCGCGGTCGGCGGGGGAGTAGACCCAGAACGTGGCCGTCTGGCCCTTCTTGAGCCGGCCCGCGCCCGAACCCGTGGCCGCCTGCTTCGGCAGGTCGTAGACGGGCCGCGCGCCGCCGTCCAGCCAGGCCAGTTCGCCCTCGTACACCTGCGTGCCGGCCGAGGCCTCCGGCAATGACAGGGTGAGGCGGTCGACGATGGCGTCGCCCTTGGTGGCGCGCTCGCCGTCGAGGCTCTTCGCGGCGAGAGTCAGGGTGTGCTTGCCCCGGGTGAGCTTGACCTTGGTGTCGGTGTGGTCCCACACCACCCACTTGTAGCCGAGCGGCAGATGCAGCTCCTGCTCGCTGTCCGCCTTGCCGTCCACCCGCAGGAAGACGTTGGTGGGGCCCTGCTCCTTCACCTTGTCGAAGGTGTTGAGGGAGTTGGCGAAGACGCTCAGGTCGTAGGTGCCGTCCTGCGGTACGTCCACGGTGAAGTCGAGCGTGACGTCGGAGCCGGTGCGCAGGCCGCCCACGTTGTAACCGCCCGAGGTGTAGAACTTCGACACGTCGCGGGGTGAGCCCTCCGGGCCGTTCTTCGAGTAGCCGGACCCGGTGTGGGCGGCGTCCTCCGCCTCGTACGACCCCTGCCAGCGCACGGGCGGCGACTGCGTGTCCTTCGCCTTCCCGGCCGGGCTGAGGACGATCTCGTACGCCGAGGACTCCTTCAGCGTCGGCAGCGCGCCGTCGCCGAAGTCGACGTCCACCGTGCCGTCGTCACCGACCTTCAGGTTCTGCTCGGCGAGCAGCTTCGGGCCCGAGTTGTCGCCGATCTGCCCGCTCCACTCGATCTCCCGGATCCAGGCGTGCACCTGGCTGCCGAAGACCGACTTCGGGACGCCCGCGAAGGTGATGTGGCCCTTGCCGGTGGAGCCGCCGAAGACCAGCCGGGACTGCTTCTTCTTCTCGTCGAGCGTGGCGACGCCCTGCATGGTGTAGTTCTCGCCCGGGAACGGCGGGTTCACCTTGACCGTGTGCCCGCTCATCGAGGCGTACGAGTGCAGCAGCCACCACTGGCCGTTGGCGCGGTTCGACTGCACCGCGGAGTCGGAGAGGTTGCCGTCGATGTTCCAGTACGCGATGTCGGCGTCCACCTTGGACTCCTCGATCGCGGACACCCACTGGATCATCTGGCCGGGGACCGAGGTGTGGTAGTTGAAGGCGTACTCGTTGATGTTGATGGGGAGTCGGGTGCCCTCGCGGTCGGTACCCTGGAACAGCTCCTTCTCCCATGCCCGGTACTTGGCGACGCTCGTGCGCACCGCCTCCGGGTGGCTCAGCTCGTGCCAGGTGATGACGTCCGGGAAGGTGTTCGCGGCCAGGGCGTGGGTGAGGAAGCCCTTCACCTGGTTGTAGAGGATGCTGGTGTTGGGGCCGGCAATGCGGGCGTCCGGCATCCTCGCCTTGATGAGCCGGTAGACGTCGTCCCAGGCGGCGAAGTAGTCGTCGGGGTCGTTCAGCCAACTGACCTTGTTGTAGCTCCACTCGCCGGTGCCGAACATGTTGCCCTCGGGCTCGTTGAACGGCACGAAGACGATGTTGTCCTGGTACTCCTCGGGCAGCTTCAGGACCTGGTCGACCTGCTCGGCGATCTTCTCCTTGTAGAGCTTGAGCTTCTCCTCGGGGGTGTCGCCGGGCCACTGGTAGGGGAAGCCGCGGTGGATGTCGGTCATGTAGATGTAGACATCGCCGTCGGTGGAGTCGGCGAGCGGCTTGACCACCTCCAGCGCGTCGGCCCCCGGGTGCTGCGGGCCGTCCTGCGCCTTCGTGGAGACCGTGCGCAGGCCCATGCCCTCGATGAGGTTGTTGGTGGGGACGTCCGGTCCGTACAGGCCGTAGAGGGTGCCGGAGGCGCCGCCGTGGAACGCGCCGGTGTCCGAGCCGAGGTCGACGGTGAGCTGCCCCTCGCGGACCACGGTGACGGTCGCCCGCACGTCCCGCCCGGCCGCCGTTCCGGCCACGGTGAACGTGCCCGGCCGGGCGTACTTCTCTGCCGGTACGGCGTCCCAGGTGACCGGCGTGTCGCGGTCGTAGCCGTCGGAGAAGGAGGAGCGGACGGCGGTGGGGAGGGAGGGGGCGGTTCCGGTGGTGGTCCGGACGTCGAAGGACGTCTTCGACAGCTCCTGGAGGGTCGGCACGGACTCGACCGTACCGGCTATCTGCTCGGCGCTCAGGGCCGAGTGCCACACGGTGAAGTCGTCGATCGCGCCCTTGAGCAGCGGATCCGGCCACAGGGACTTGCCGAGGTAGCCGGCGGCCGTGGCCGAGTCGTCCAGCAGCTCCTTGGCCTTGATGCCGGTCGCGGCGGAGGAGACCGCCACGCCGTCGAGGTAGGTGGTGAGCCGGCCGGCGGTGGTGTCGAGGGTGACGGCGACCGTCCGCCACTCGTTCGCGGGCAGCATCGCGTAGCCGCGCACCCGTGCCTCCGCTCCGCCACCGCCGGTCGTCACGGACGTCTGCAGCAGCCCGTCGCCGTTGTACGGGGTGCTGAAGAGGTACTTGGTGGTGTTGGTGCCGAGATCGAAGATCCGCTGCCAGGATGACTTGTCGCCGCTCCACTTCACGCGGGCGGAGACCGTCAGATCGGTCGCGTCGCCGATCACTTCGCGGGGCAGCCGGACGTAGGCGCCGTCGGAGGTGTGCGCCCCGCCGGGCAGGGCCAGCGCCTTGCCGCCGTCCGTGCTCGCCACGGACTGCGCGGTGGAGCCGTTGACCAGGGTCGCCGTCAGGCCGTTGCCGGAACTGTCGGTGATCTTTCCGGAGGCGAGGTCGTCCTGGTCGAAGCTGTAGTGGGCGGCGGGCTGGGGTGGCTCGGCCGCCTGAGCGGGGACGGCGGGTGCGGCCAGCAGGCCCGCGCCGAGGGTCAGTGCCACGGCGGCCGGGGCTCGGCGCCGGGCGTGTCTGTCAGCGGATGGCATGGATCGCGTCCTCAATCCTTGAGTAAGGGGTTCCGGGCGGCCCGAGTATGCGTCGAACCGGTTCGACATCCGGCGGTCGGCGGCTCAAGAAAATGCCGGGCGGCGGGGATGACCGCGCCCTGGCCTGCGGTGCCTGTCAGGAACTGACCCGCTGCTGCCGGAAGGATCACTTCATCGAACCGGTTCGGCGAAGCTAGCACCGAGACAATCGACCAGCAATCCCTTGGACACAAGGATCTCCGAGTCCTCGGTCGGTTCGCGCAAGTGCGGTCAGAGGTGTTGACAGGCGGTCGGACGGTTCCTACCTTCACTTCACGCGAACCGGTTCGACGACCGGGTGTCACTCTTCAAGGTGTCGAACCGGTTCGAGATCTTCGAGCAAGGAGTCCCACGTGAACATCGGTGAGATCGCCCGGCGAGCCGGTGTCTCGCGGAGCACCGTGTCCTACGCGCTGAGCGGCAAGCGCCCGGTGTCGGACGAGACCCGGCGCAAGATCCAGGAGGTCATCGACGAGCTGGGCTACCGGCCCAACGCCAGCGCACGCGCCCTGGCCAACGGCCGGACCAGCACCATCGGCCTGGTCTTCCCGCCGGCCGGCAACCACTACACCGGGATGCAGCTCGACTTCATCGGCAGCGTGGTGGAGGCCGCGGCGGCGTACGACTACGACGTGCTGCTGTCGCCGAGCGGTGTGGACAGCGACCGCTCGTTCCAGCGGCTGCTGGGGGAGCGGCGCGTCGACGGCGCGATCCTCATGGAGATCAGGCTGGAGGACGACCGGGTCGATCACCTGGCCGCCCTGGACTTCCCTGCCGTCGCCATCGGCCGCACCGCCCATCCGGAGGGCGGCTGGTGGGTCGGCCTGGACCACACGGCGCTGGCGGCCGCTTGCGTCCACCACCTCGCGGACCTCGGCCACCACAGGGTCGCCTTCGTCAACCGGCCCGAGCAGTTGCTGCGGGCGGGATACGAGTCGGCGCACCGGGGACTGGACGGGTTCACCAAGGCCGCGGCCGAGCGCGGGCTGACGGTGCGGACGTACTGCTGCGGGGACGATGCCGCCTCGGGCCAGGCCTGCCTGGAGCGGATCCTGCATGACGACCCGGCCACCACGGCCCTGGTCACGCTCAACGAGGCCGCCCTGGGCGGCCTCTACCGAGGGCTCGCCCGGGCCGGGCGCCATGTGCCGCGCGACTTCTCCGTCACCGGAGTCGTGGCCGGCCGCTGGGCGGAGACGGTGACCCCGCAGCTCACGGCGGCCGACGTGCCGGCGCCGCAGATGGGGCACCTGGCCGTCGAACTGCTCGTCGAACGGCTCGACCATCCCGGCGCGCCGCCCAGGCACCATCTGCTCATGCCTCCTATCTCGCTGCGGGCCAGCACCGGGCCCGCAGCCGGCAGGCCGTCCGCCGAAGCCCCGGGCGCCTGACGACATCACCGCTCCCTGTCCCTTCCTCCCTTCCCGAGTACGCCAGTTGCCGCACCGTCGCACTTCGACGTGCCCGCCTCCCCTACATCGCCCCTCCCACGGCACCTCCATGCCGAGAACGAAGGACCCGCCATGCACAGCTCCTCCGGACGACGGACCCTCGTCGCCGCTGCCCTGTCGACCGTCGTCGCCGTCGTCGGCACCGCCTGCTCCTCCGGTTCGGGCAGCAGCGACGCCAAGGGCGCCGACAGCGGCACGTACACCATCTGGGACCCGTACCCGCAGTTCGCCAAGGACTCGGACTGGGTGAAGCTGCTCGACAAGTGCGGCACCGAAGCCGGTGTGAAGATCAAGCGGACCGGATTCGACACCAGCGACCTGGCCAACAAGACGCTGCTGGCGGCGCAGCAGGGCAACTCCCCGGACGTGCTGATCGTCGACAACCCGGTGGTGTCCACCCTGGCCGAGGCGGGCGTGCTCACCACGACCGAGGAGAACAAGCTCGACACCTCGAAGGTCGACCCCAACCTGCTCGCGGCCGGACAGTCCGGCGGGAAGACGTACGGCACCCCGATCGGCGCCAACACCCTCGCCCTCTACTACAACAAGAAGGTCCTGACGGAGGCCGGGGTCGACATAGCCTCGGTCAAGGACTGGAAGTCGCTCACGGCGGCGCTGGAGAAGGTCAAGAAGGCCGGCAAGAAGGGCATCACGTTCTCGGCGATCGGCACCGAGGAGGGCAGCTTCCAGTTCCTGCCGTGGTTCTGGGGGGCGGGCGCGAAGCTGACCGAACTCGACTCCGCCGAGGCCGTCTCGGCGCTGTCCCTGTGGACCGACTGGATGAAGAAGGACTACGCGCCCAACTCGGTCATCAACAACACCCAGACCACGAGCTGGCAGGAGTTCGCGAGCGGCGACTACGCCTTCGCCGAGAACGGCACCTGGCAGCTCGCCAATGCCGAGAAGGCGGGCTTCGACTACGGCGTCCTGCCCATCCCCGGCGCCGACGGGGGCAACGCCGCCGCCCCGACCGGCGGCGAGTTCGTCACCCTCCCGGTCCAGGAGGACACCGGCCGCTACGCCACCGCCCAGAAGGTGGCGACCTGCCTCACCAGCGCCCAGAACATCTACGACACCGACACCACCCTCTCCTACGTGGCCCCCACCGGCGAGGTCCAGGACAAGCAGGTGGCGGCGAACGCCGAGCTGAAGCCGTGGGTCGACGCGGTCAAGTCGGCCAAGGGACGCACCAGCGACGACCTGGGCACCAAGTACCCCAAGATCTCCGAGCAGATGTGGAAGGCCGTCCAGTCCGCCCTCAGCGGCTCCAAGTCGCCCGAGGAGGCACTGGCCGAGGCCCAGTCCGCCGTCAAGTAGCCGGCACCCCCGGACCGCAGATGAATCACATGACAAAGCTGCCGGACCGCGCGTCCGTGTCCGCCCGGAAGGGGGCGGCCACCACCGCCCCGCCTCCGGCCCGCGCCAGGTCGCCGCGCCGGCCCACCTCCACACAGTGGGCCGCCTGGGGATTCCTCGCCCCGGTGGCCCTCTACCTCGTCCTCTTCTACGCCTATCCGCTCTACCGCAACCTCGACCTGAGCCTGCGCCACTACACCGTCCGCTCCTTCGTGCAGGGTGACGCGCCCTTCACGGGCCTGAAGAACTACCGGACCGTCCTCGACGACCCGACCTTCGCCCCGGCACTGCTGCACACCGTCGTCTTCACCGCCGTCTGCCTGCTCTTCCAGTACGCCATCGGCCTGGCCCTCGCGGTCTTCTTCAACCAGCACTTCCGGCTGTCGGCGACCCTGCGCGCGCTCTTCCTGGTGCCCTGGCTGCTGCCGCTGATCGTGTCCGCGTCCACCTGGTCGTGGATGCTCAACAGCGACTCCGGCATCGTCAACGCCGCCCTGGACCTCGTGGGCATCGACCCGGTGAACTGGCTGACCTCGCCGTCGTGGTCGCTGACCTCGGTGATCATCGCGAACATCTGGATCGGCGTCCCCTTCAACCTGGTCGTGCTCTACAGCGGCCTGCAGTCGATCCCGAACTCGCTGTACGAGGCGGCCGCCCTCGACGGGGCGAACGCCTGGCAGCGCTTCTGGCGCGTCACGTTCCCGCTGCTGCGCCCGGTGTCCGCGATCACCCTGCTCCTGGGCCTGATCTACACGCTCAAGGTCTTCGACATCATCTGGATCATGACCAAGGGCGGCCCGGCGCAGTCGTCCACCACCTTCGCCACCTGGTCCTACCAGCTCGGCTTCGGCAACCTCCTGCCCGCGTTCGGGCCCGGTGCCGCCGTCGGCAACCTGCTGGTCGTCGCCGCCCTGGTGTTCGGCCTCATCTACATGAAGGTCCAGCGAAAGCAGGCGCTGTCATGAACCGAAGCACCAACCGCACGTGGTGGAAGACGGCCACCGGCCTGCTGCTGACCGCGATCATGCTCTTCCCGGTCTACTGGATGCTGAATGTGTCCTTCACCCGCGACCAGGACATGCGCAAGAGCCCGCCCGACCTGTTCCCCACCCACGGCACCCTGGCCGGCTACCGCACCGTCCTCGACGAGCAACTGCCCTACCTCGGCACCAGCCTCGTCATCGGCCTGGGCACGGTCGTGCTGACCGTCGCCCTGTCCGCACCCGCCGGCTACGCCCTGGCCAAGCTGCGCCCACGCGGCGGCGGCCTGCTGAGCTTCGTCCTGCTCGCCGCCCAGATGATCCCCGGCATCATCATGGCGATGGGCTTCTACGCCATCTACCTCCAGCTCGGCCTGCTCCAGTCCGTTCCCGGCCTGATCGTGGCCGACTCCACGCTGGCCGTCCCGTTCGCGGTCCTGATCTTCACCGCCTTCATGTCCGGCATCCCCGGCGAACTGCTCCAGGCCGCCAAGACCGACGGAGCCGGCGCGCTGCGCACCTTCTGGTCGATCGTGCTGCCGATGAGCCGCAACGCCGTCGTCACGGTGTCGCTGTTCGCGTTCCTGTGGTCCTGGTCCGACTTCGTGTTCGCCGGCACCCTCGTCAACGGCGGTCCGCACGAGCCGATCACCCTGGGCATCTACCACTACATCGGCAACAACAACCAGGAGTGGAACGCCATCATGGCCACCGCCGTCGTGGCCTCGCTGCCCGCCGCGGTGATCCTCGTCCTCGCCCAGCGCTATGTCGCCGCCGGCGTGACCGCCGGAGCCGTCAAGGACTGAGCCGTCAAAGACTGAGTTCCACCATCCCGTCTCGACCCGGCCGGCCGCACCCCGGTCGGCCGGTCCGACCTGCTCGAGAAACGAGTCACGCCTCATGACCGCCGCCCGATCCGGCCCGGCCTTCTCCGTCCACGACATTCCGTTCAGCACCTACGGATCCTGGTTCGACATCTCGCCCGTGGTCGCGGAGAAGACCTACGCCGACGACCTCCACCTCGTCTCGCACCAGAACGGCATGCACCCCGTCCTGAGCCTGGTCCCCCTGGACCCGGCGACGGGCGCCCGCGCCGAGACCGGCGTCGAGGCGACACCGGCCCTGCTCCGCTGGACCGGCGCGGGCGGACGCGTCGACCTCGGCTACGAGTCGCCGGACACCGTGCGCCTGCGGGGAAGCGGGATGGACCTCCGGGTGTCCGCCGCCGCGCAGGCGCTGACCCCGTTCAGCGGCACGTACTTCTTCCACGACCCGGCAGCCGACGCCCACGTGTTCACGTCGTACGAGACCGGCCGCCGCTACCGGATCACGGTGCTGTCCGGCGTCGTCACCGGCACATCCGCCGCCCAGGGACTGGGCAGCGCCGACCGCGGTCTCGTCGTGGCGGCGGAGGCGGGCGGTGCCTGGGAGATCGCGATCGAGGAACTCGACACCGCGCGCCCGCCGTACACGTCCTCGGCGACCTTCGGCGAGATCGTGGAGTCCGCTCGGCAGTCCTTCGCGCACTTCGTCGACGCGGTGGCCCCGTGGCGCTCGTCCGCCACCCCGGCCGCCGAACTGGCCGCCTACGTCGTCTGGTCGGCGACCGTACGACCGACCGGCCTGGTCACCCGGCCCGCCGTGCTGATGTCCAAGCACTGGATGGACAAGGTGTGGAGCTGGGACCACTGCTTCAACGCCCTCGCCCTGGCCCCCGGCTGTCCCGAGCTGGCCCTGGACCAGTTCGCCCTGCCCTTCGACCACCAGGACGAGAGCGGCGCGCTGCCGGACTCGGTCACGCACTCAGAGGTCCTCTACAACTTCGTCAAACCCCCCATCCACGGCTGGGCTCTGAGCCGCCTGCGCCGTCGGCTGCCGACACCTCCCAGCCAGGAGCAGATGAGGGAGACGTACCAGCGCCTGGAGCGCTGGACGGAGTTCTGGCTGACGGCGCGGCGGGCCCCGGGGGCCGTACTGCCCCACTACCAGCACGGCAACGACAGCGGCTGGGACAACGCCACCACCTTCGACCCCGAGCGCGTCATCGTCACCGCCGACCTGGCCGCGTTCCTCGTCCTCCAGCTCCATGAACTCGCGGACGTGGCAAGGGAATTGGGCATGAACGACGAGGTGCACAGGTGGACGCGGGCGGCCGGGACCGTCCAGGCGGCGCTGCTCGACCGGCTCTGGGCCGACGGCAGGTTCGTCGCCGAGGGAGTCGCCACCGGGGACACCTGGAGCAGCGCCGGCCTCCTCGACCTGATGCCCGTCGTGCTGGGCGAACATCTGCCCGAGGAGATCAGCAGCACGCTGGCCGACCACATCAAGGCCCATCTCACGCCGTACGGCCTCGCCACCGAGCTGCCCACCTCACCGCACTACCTCGCCGACGGCTACTGGCGCGGCCCCATCTGGGCTCCGGCGACCATCCTCATCGAGGACGGCCTGCGCCGCGCCGGGCACCACCGGCTGGCCGACGACATCAGTGCCCGCTTCCGGGCCCTGTGCGAAACCCACGGCTTCGCGGAGAACTTCGACGCCCTGACCGGAACGGGCCTGCGCGACCGCGCCTACACCTGGACCGCCAGCAGCTACCTCCTCCTCGCCGAGGCACACGCACTCCGGGAGTGAACGGTGCGCGACCATCCGGACGTCGTTCCGCGTGGCGTGTGCCCGAGCGTGGCCGCTCGTGGTGTGCCCTGAGATGTCCGTACGGCTCACCCCTGAATGGAGACACCCGGCATGCTCGGACAATCGAAGGCGTTCAGCGGCTTCTCGGTCGACGACCTCGGACAGGCCCGCCGGTTCTACGGCGAGACACTCGGCCTCGACGTCGACGAGAGCGGCGAAGGGGACATGCGCATGCTGACCATGAAGCTCGGCACCGGCGCTCAGGTCTTCGTCTACCCCAAGGAGACGCACACCCCCGCCACGTTCACGATCCTCAACTTCCCCGTGGACGACATCGAGGCAGCCGTCGCCGAACTGACGCGGCGTGGCGTGACTCTTGAGCGCTATTCCGGATTCGACCACGACGACAAGGGCATCGTCCGGGTCGGCGACGGCGGACCCACGGCGATCGCTTGGTTCACCGACCCCGCCGGAAACGTCCTCTCCGTGCTCCAGGAGAACTGACCGTCAGATCCTCCTGTGCCTGCTCGGCGGACAAGGCGGCGGGGCTGTTGAACAAGTTACGTATGGCAGCCTGTGGGAAAAGATGCGCGCTTTGTGACTGTGTGGTGCTCTGGTTGTGGAGGCTATGGCTGACCCCAGAGGAGATGGTGATATGCCTTCCATTGACCAGGCGATCCAGGACACGACCGGCGTGCGGACCGACCTCGAAGCGGCACTCGACCCCGCTGAGCCCGACGGCGTCTTCCGCGACAGCCGTGAGTGCGCCGCACTGGCGCTACTCTCCGCAGACACCAAGCTGCTGCTGTCCCCGCCGACCCCTCGCCCGAAGAAGGGCTGAGCGGACCGACGGGAGCGACTGAATGGACCAGTCAGGCACTTCGGCCCTGTTGCAGGGCGCGGTGCAGGACATTGCGTCCGACGTGGTCTCCGCCCTTCGGGGCGGAGACCACGTGCGCATGTCCGGCACGATGGCGGTGGACGACATCGAGGGCGGCCTCTCCCTCGCGGCCGTACGGGTGTTGGGAGCGGACCTGCTGCTGCCGCACGTCCTCTTCCCGACTCCGCCCGCCCCGGAGGCACTTGCCGTGTTCCGCAGAACGGTGGAGGCCTTCCCGCCGCGCCCCGATGCGGCACCCACCGTCCTGTGGAGTCACTGGGCCATGCGCCGCACACTGCGGCGCCTGGACACACCGCTGAACGGCCCGCCCGCCGTGGAGACGGACCCCCAACCCGACGCCGGCTGGCTCGACGACGCGCCCTGGCAGACACTGACGCACCAACTCGCCGTACTGGCGCCCCTCGCGCTCCCCGGCGAGGACTGCGCCGTGACCCGCGCGGCCCGGCGCCGCCCGGTCGACGTGGCCCGGGGCTTCGTACGGGCGGTACGCCGCCGGGACTGGCAGCAGGCCGCCGGAGCGGGACGCTGGCTGACCCTGCTCGACGGGGTGCCGGACACCCTCGGTCTCGAAACGGGCCTGGACTTCGTCGAGTTGATGGGCGGCGCCGACCCCCGGGTGGCCCTTCAGGTACAGGCGGCACGGGTCATGCGGGCCGCCGGGGCACTCGTATGACAGCCATGGGCATCGGGGAGATCCGCGAGGTGGGCGCCGCGGCGTTCGGGTGGCTGTCCGCGCACCGCGGCGACTTCGCGCTGGGCGAGGACGCGTTCACCGCCGACGGCCAGGTGGACGTCACCTGGAAACCGCTCGGGGAACTCGCCCAGACCTGCCAGAGCGTACGGTCCCACCTGGCGCCGTCGGACCCGCTGCACGCGTGCGCGTCCGACCTGCTGCGGTTCGCCTGGCAGCAGACCGGCCGGGGCGAACTCTTCGTACGCCTCCAGCAGTTGGAGCCCTTCGCGACGTACCCCCTGGAGGTCTACTCCGTCTTCGCCGCGGCCGGGCTGCGGCATGCCGGGTACGAGACCGCGGCCGCCATGACCGCCCGCACCCGGGGCTGGCGGCTCACCGAACAGGAACCCACGCGCCGGCTCGGTGTGTTGAAGGCCGAGCGGCGCAGCGGCATCCACCGGCCGGACGAGTCCGCGCAGGTGCTGCGGCGCACCTGGCTGGGCGGACTGCCGGAGCCGTGGACGTTCGAGCGCTCCTCGGGGTACGCGCTCACCCACGTCGTCTTCCATGCCACCGACTGGGGCCGCGACCCCGAGGGCGTCCCCGCGGACGTGGCCGCCTATCTGGCCCACTGGCTGCCGTCCTGGCTCGACACCTGCCTGGACGCCGGGATGTGGGACCTGAGCTGCGAACTGCTGGTCGTGGCCGCGAGCCTGCCCGATCCGCCCGACCTGGCGGCCTTCCGCAGTGCCTGGACCCGGATCGCGCGGGCGCGGCACGACTCCGGCGCGCTCCCCCAGGAGGCTGTCCCGGAGGACAGGGAGGCGGGCCCGGAGCCGGACTTCCTGCACTGCTACCACTCCACCCTGATGGCCGCCTTCGCCGCGGCCCAGACCCTCAAGCGCCTCACCGGCGCGACCCACGACGACACCGAAGTGAGCCGTACGCACACCCGCCACGGGGGACAAGGAGTGCCCGGATGACCGACACCCGACTGATGCACACTGTCGGTGTCCGCGCCCTGGAGTGGCTGTGGAACCACCGCGACGGCTTCCGCCTGGAGACCGACGTCGATCCCGAGGTGGGTTTCCTGGAGCGCTTCAAGCCCGTCGGTGAACTGGCCCTGATCTGCAGGGTGCTGTTCCGCGAGGGCGTCGCCGGCTCCCAGCAGGCCGACCTGGCGCGCAAGCTCCTCGACCACACCTGGCGGCACACCCTGGACGGCGGGCGCATGCTGGTGCGCGGCCAGCGCGTCGAGCCGCTGTCGCCCATCCCCTTCGAGGTGTACCTCCCGTACAAGGAACTCGGCTACAGCGAGCCCGAGGTGGAGCGGGCCACCGTCCTCTACCACCGGCTCGAAAGCTGGTCGGCCCTGGAACTGGACCCGACTCGACGCCTCGGACTGGCCGCGTTCCAGCGCCGCTTCGGCCTCACGCCGCGCACGCCCGAGACGGCCCTGGTCGGCCCCACCTGGCTGGCCCGCAGGCCCGAACCCTGGACGGTCAGCGGGCACATCGCCTACGACGTCACCCACACGGTGTTCCACCTCACCGACTGGGGCGAGCACCCCGAGGCCCTGCCGCCGGACATCGCCGACTACCTCGCGACCTGGCTGCCGGTGTGGATCGACGACTGGCTGGACCTCAAGCGCTGGGACCTGCTCGGCGAACTCCTCGTCGTGGACGCCTGCCTGCCCCGGCCCACCCTGGACGAACGGGCCTGGGAGGGCTTCGCCGCCGCGCAGCAGCCCGATGGCGCGATGCCCGCCGTACGGACGATGCCGGAGGGCGAGCCGGACGAGGTGTTCGACGTCGTCTACCACCCCACGCTGGTCGCCGCGTTCGCCTCCGTGCTGGCCACGTCCCGCGCCCTCACCGAACTGACCCACGCGGCGCCATGACGGGCCCGATCACGCCGTGGCCGGGGGTGAGCGGCGGTATAGGTGGTGGCGGCGAGGGTGAGGCGGGTGCGGGGGGTTTCGCTTGTGGCGGCATGGCGGGCTTGACCGCGTCGTGGCCGGGGGCGAGCGGCGGCATACGTGGTGACGACGGGGGTGAGGCCGGTGCGGGGGGTGTCCCTTGCGGCGGCATGACGGGACCCACCGAGGACATAGGCAGTGACGACGGAGGTGGGGGCGGTCTGCGGGGCGCCTCTTACGGTGGTGCGACGGAGCGGCCCCGCGTAGGCGGCCTCGTCGGCAGTGACGACGAGTTGCGTGCGCGGCTGGCGGACGCCGTGGCCGGCGTCGACGCCCCCGACGTCGTCTTCGCCGTCTCCCGGGGCGGGCGCCGCGCCCTGCACTGCGGTGGCGCCGCCCCGCCCCCGGCGGTCCCCCGGCAGGATCTGCGCTACGAGATCGGTTCGGCCTCGAAGACGTTCACCGGGCTGCTGCTGGCCCAGCTCATCCGGCGCGGCCTGCTGACCGGGGGCGAGCCGGCCGCCGTCTGCCTCGACGCGGGCCGCCGGACCGGCGCGGGGGCCGTGACGCTCGCTCACCTCGTCACCCACACGGCCGGGCTGCCCACCCTGCCGCCCGACTTCTATCGGCGGGCGCTCCCCGCCTGGCGCACCAACCCCTACGGCCGCTACGGGGCCGAGCGGGTGACCCGCGCCTTTCTGCGGCACCGCGGGCGGCATCGGCCCGGCACCCGGTGGCAGTACTCCAACTTCGGCGTCGCGGTGCTCGGCCACGCGCTCGCCGCGGTGTCCGGCACACCGTGGGAGGAACTGCTCGGCACCCACGTACTGCGTCCCCTCGGCCTGACCGGCACCGCCCTGCGGGCGGAGGACCCCAAGACGGACGCCGTCGGGCACGGCAAGGACGGACGCACGCCCACTCTCGCCTTCGACGCCGGAGGCTTCGCCGCGGCGGGCGCCGTCCGCGCCACGCCGCTCGATCTGCTCACGTTTCTGGAAGCCCACCTCGACCCGGCCGGCTCCCCGCTGGCCGGGGCGCTGCGGGCGGTGCGCACGCCCGTGCTGCGCCGCGGGCTCGGACACCGGCATGTGCACACGATGGCGTGGTTCCGGCATCCCACCGACGGCGGGCCGATGTACTTCCACAGCGGCGCCACCCTCGGCCAGCAGGCTTTCCTGGGCTTCCGCCCCGACACCGGCACCGCCCTGGTCGCGCTGTGCACCCGCCGCTTCCGCGCCCGCGACACGTTCATCGCCACCGCGTACGCGTTCCTCGCGGACGAGTGATGCCCGTCGGCCGGCGGTGCGGGGTACAGGGCCCGCACCGCTGGCCGTACGGCTTCCGTGTCCGTCTACATCCGCTGCCACAGCGCCGGCGTCGACCCCGGCGCCCACTTGCCCTGTGCCTGGTGGCTTTGCAGGCACTGGTAGCGCACGCCCGCGTGGGTCACCGTGGCGCCGGCCTCGTAGACGTGGCCCGCGGACCAGGTGGCGGCCGTGCCGTTGTCCCCCGGGGCGGGCGAGCCGCCCTGGGCGGCCGCGGTCTTCAGGACGAGGCCGAAGTCGCTGAGGACGGGGTTGATCGGCTGGTAGAAGGTGGTCCCGCCGTCCGTGCAGTCACCCGAGCCGCCGGAGGTGACGCCCTGGGCCTGGGAGCCGGAGATGTACGGCCCGCCGGAGTCACCCGGCTCGGCGCACACCGTGGTCTCGGTGACGCCGTCGACGGTGCCCTCGGAGTAGCTGACGCTCGTGTCGTGCTGCTCGATGGTGCCGCAGTGCCAACCGGTGGTGGACCCGGAGCGGCAGATCGACGCGCCGATGAGCGCCTGGACCGAGCCGGTGACCTGCGTTCGCTGGCCACCCTCGCCCTTCACGTCGGGCGTGGCCGTCCAGTCGCTGTTCACGCTCACCCAGGACATGTCCTTGCCTGGGAACGTCGAGGCCTCGAAGGAGCCCTGGTTGGCCATGTTGAAGCCGGTGGTCGTGTCGTCGGCGTTGCCGCAGTGGCCGGCCGAGGCGAAGCCCTGCTGGGTGTCCTTGGTGACGGAGAACCCGATGGAGCAGCGCGCGGTGCCCTCGATGTAATAGGCCTCGCCGCCGACGAGGTCCGCCAGCAGCCGCGGCCGGGTGGCCGACACCCGGACGGCCACGCCCTTGCCCTCGAGGCCGGCGGCCTTGATGAAGGCGGTGGCGGCCGAGCGCTTGACCGCCTGGACGACGACCCGGTTCGTCGGTACGTCGACGTACCAGACCGGTGTGTCGCGCGTATTGGCACCGGTCGCGGCCTTGTCCAGCCTCTCCTTGACCGCCTTGAGCTCGGACAACGGCCGCTTGACGACGACGGCCTTCGCACCCTGCGCCTGAATGGCGGGCACGTCGCCCGCGTCCGTGGTGGCGACGGCGAGCTCGGCGGAGGTCGCCCCGCGCAGCCACGCGCCGGCGAAGCGCTTGCCGAGCGAGTTGCGCAGACGGCCCGCGCGGGCGCCCGCCTCCGCCTCGTTGACCAGCCGCTCGGCGGCCTGCCCCGGCTTCAGCTTCAGATCGCGCTCCATGGCGCGCACCACCGCGGCCGACGGGCGGTCGGCGCCGAGCGTCTGCGCCGCGGTGGAAGCGGGCGCGGGCGGCGGAGCCGCCGTCGCGGCGGTGGTGACACCGGTGAGGACGAGGGCGCCGAGAGCGGTCAGGGCGGCGCGGCGACCGGCCGCCATATGTCTGCCGAGCATGCGATGTACCTCCATCGAGTACGCGTGGGATTCCGACCAGATGGAGGCCTTGACGCAAAGACAGGGGTCAATGTCAGAAGGGATGATTTTTCGCGCTTTGGGGGGCTCCGCCCGCTGCCATGTGCGCCAGCGGGCGGATCACCAAAGTTTCATCGTTCGTTTTCTTGAATCATTCGTGTTTAGGGAGGTAGGTTGTCGCCATGACCGCATCCCAGACTCCGACCCCCGCCGAGGAGCTGCGCGGTGCCGGCCTGCGGGTGACCGCCGCGCGTGTCGCGCTGCTGGAGGCCGTCCGGTCCGGTGACCACCTCGGCGTCGAGGCCATCGCCTCCGGGGTGCGTGATCGCGTAGGCCATGTCTCCCTGCAAGCCGTGTACGAGGGTCTCCACGCGCTCACCGCGGCGGGACTCATACGCCGTATCGAACCGGCCGGCAGCCCGGCCCGGTTCGAGGGGCGGGTCGGCGACAACCACCACCACATCGTGTGCCGGTCGTGCGGGGTGGTCGCCGACGTCGACTGCGAGGTCGGCGAGGCTCCCTGCCTGACCGCGTCCGACGACCACGGCTTCGCGATCGACGAGGCCGAGGTCATCTACTGGGGCCTGTGCCCCGACTGTTCCACCGCCAACAGTGCACCCCGAGCACTGTGATCCACCTAGTTCGGAAGGTTTCCCATGGCTGAGAACCCCGATGCGATCGTCACTGACGCGAAGACGGAGGGCACCGGTGGCTGCCCCGTCGCGCACGGTCGCGCCGCGCACCCCACGCAGGGCGGCGGCAACCGTCAGTGGTGGCCGGAGCGCCTCAACCTGAAGATCCTCGCCAAGGATCCTGTCGTCGCGAACCCGCTCGGTGAGGAGTTCGACTACGCCGAGGCGTTCAACGCCCTCGACCTCGCGGCCGTGAAACAGGACATCGCCGAGGTGCTGACCACCTCGCAGGACTGGTGGCCCGCCGACTTCGGCAACTACGGCCCGCTGATGATCCGGATGGCCTGGCACAGCGCCGGCACCTACCGCATCAGCGACGGCCGCGGCGGTGGCGGCCGCGGTCAGCAGCGCTTCGCGCCGCTGAACAGCTGGCCGGACAACGGCAACCTCGACAAGGCCCGCCGTCTGCTGTGGCCGGTGAAGAAGAAGTACGGCCAGTCCATCTCCTGGGCCGACCTCATGATCCTGACGGGCAACGTCGCGCTGGAGCAGATGGGCTTCGAGACCTTCGGCTTCGGCGGCGGCCGCGCCGACGTCTGGGAGGCCGACGAGGACGTGTACTGGGGTCCCGAGACCACCTGGCTCGACGACCAGCGCTACACCGGCGACCGTGAGCTGGAGAACCCGCTCGGCGCCGTCCAGATGGGCCTCATCTACGTCAACCCGGAGGGCCCCAACGGCAACCCGGACCCGATCGCCGCGGCCCGCGACATCCGTGAGACGTTCCGCCGGATGGCGATGAACGACGAGGAGACCGTCGCCCTCATCGCCGGTGGCCACACTTTCGGCAAGACCCACGGCGCGGGCCCCGCGGACGCCGTCGGCGCCGACCCCGAGGCCGCCTCCATGGAGGAGCAGGGCCTGGGCTGGAAGTCCACCTACGGTTCCGGCAAGGCCGGCGACGCGATCACCAGTGGTCTGGAGGTCACCTGGACCACCAAGCCCACCCAGTGGAGCAACGACTTCTTCGGCATCCTCTTCGGATACGAGTGGGAGCTGACCGAGTCCCCGGCCGGCGCCAAGCAGTGGGTGGCCAAGGACGCCGAGGCGATCATCCCCGACGCGCACGACCCGTCGAAGAAGCGTCTGCCCACGATGCTCACCACCGACCTCTCGCTGCGCTTCGACCCGATCTACGGCCCGATCTCGAAGCGCTTCCACGAGAACCCGGACCAGTTCGCGGATGCCTTCGCCCGCGCCTGGTACAAGCTGACCCACCGCGACATGGGCCCGAAGTCGCTGTACCTCGGCCCGGAGGTCCCGGAAGAGACGCTGCTGTGGCAGGACCCGCTGCCGCAGGCCGAGGGCGAGGCCATCGACGCCGCCGACGTCACGGCGCTCAAGGCCAAGATCCTCGACTCCGGCCTGACCGTCCCGCAGCTCATCAAGGCCGCGTGGGCGTCGGCCGCGACCTTCCGCGGCAGCGACAAGCGCGGCGGTGCCAACGGTGCCCGCGTCCGCCTGGAGCCGCAGCGGGGCTGGGAGGTCAACGACCCGGACGAGCTCGCCCAGGTCCTGCGCACCCTGGAGAACATCCAGGGCGAGTTCAACTCCGGCGCCAAGAAGGTCTCCGTGGCCGACCTGATCGTCCTCGGTGGCTCCGCCGCCGTGGAGAAGGCCGCCAAGGACGCCGGGGTCGACGTCGAGGTGCCGTTCACCGCGGGCCGTGTCGACGCGACCGAGGAGCACACCGACGTCGAGTCGTTCGCGGCGCTGGAGCCGTCGTCCGACGGGTTCCGCAACTACCTCGGCAAGGGCAACCGCCTGCCGGCCGAGTACCTGCTGCTGGACCGCGCCAACCTGCTCACGCTGAGCGCCCCCGAGATGACCGTCCTGGTCGGTGGCCTGCGGGTGCTGGATGCCAACCACAACGGCTCCAAGCACGGCGTCTTCACCGAGACGCCGGGCAGGCTCACCAACGACTTCTTCGTCAACCTGCTCGACCTGGGCACGACCTGGAAGTCCACGTCCGGGGACCAGACCACGTTCGAGGGCCGTGACGCCTCGGGCCAGGTCAAGTGGACCGGCACCCGTGCCGACCTCGTCTTCGGCTCCAACTCCGAGCTGCGCGCCCTCGCCGAGGTCTACGCGAGCGACGACGCCAAGGAGAAGTTCGTCAAGGACTTCGTCGAGGCGTGGGTCAAGGTCATGAACCTGGACCGGTTCGACCTCGTCTGATCCGTCCCGATCCCTCCCGAGCAAGACGTCCAGGCCGGCCCGCACGGGTCGGCCTGGACGTCTTCCTGTGTCCATGGGTGCCACAGAGGCCCCAGCTTTCACAGAATGCACACCGCACCACATTAATTCTTTATGTTTCAAGCGCTAGGCTCGCGGAAACAGGGGAGTGGCCAACGGCGGCCCACCCGCCGCGTCACCCGCTGCTCCTTCCCCCCCACCAGCACAGGAGACTCGGCGTGCTTGACGGCGACGTAGTAGTGATCGGCGGCGGCTACGCCGGCGTCCGTCTGGCGAAGCGACTGGACACGACGGCACGGGTCACGCTGGTGGACCGCAAGGAAGTCTTCTTCCACCGCATCGCCTCCCTGCGCGCCGGGGTGCGCCCGGACTGGTCGCACAGCCCCTTCATCCCCTACGACCGACTGCTGAGCAACGGCCGCGTGGCCGTCGGCAAGGCCATCCGCATCGACACCACCGAGCGACAGGTGATCCTCGGAACGGGGGAGCGGCTGCCCTACGACGTCCTGGTGATCGCCACCGGCGCCGACTACCCCGAACCCGCCCGCTTCACCGGCACCACCACCGAGGAGGCGGTGAAGTCCTTCGTCGTGCACCAGCAGCAGATCGCCACCGCCGACCACGTCCTGGTCGTCGGCGGCGGCCCCTCCGGCGTGGAACTCAGCGCCGAGATCCGCCTCGCCCGGCCGGACGCCCGGGTCACCCTCGCCCACTCCGGCCCGGAACTGCTGCACTCCACGGGCAGCACCAAGGCCGGACGCAAGGCGCGGGCCTGGCTGGCGTCCCACGGCGTGGACGTGCGGCTGGACTCCTTCATGTCCCCCGGCAACGACTTCGGCACCTACCGCGACGCCCGCGGGAGCATCATCGAGGCGGACCGTTCCTTCTGGGCGACCGGCACCACGCCCAACACGCTCTGGCTGCGCCTTGCCGGGCACGGCGACTGGCTGAACGACTCGGGCCACGTCAGGGTCGACGAGGCGCTCCGCGTCCGGGGATGGCTGGACTTGTTCGCGGTCGGCGACGTCAACGACGCCACCGACCTCAAGATCACCCCGGCCGCGCTCGCCCAGGCCGACCTGGCCGCCCACAACATCCGCGCCTACCTGAACAGCGCCGGCAAGCATCGCAAGAAGCCCCGCTTCTACCGGCCGATCCACCGCACCCCGCTCATCGTGCCGTTCGGCCCGGCGGACGGAGTGACCGTCCTGCCCGTGCCGGGCGGCGAGACGGCGGTCCTCGGCAGCCGCACCACCACCGTCACCAAGGCCAAGACCCTTATGACGCCGTACATGAGGCGCCAGCTCGGCTACACCGCGGCGTGAGCGGACGTTCGGGCCCCTGACCCGGCGTCACTTCGATGCGATCCAGCGGATCGGTCTGTGGGTGGGTGGGGAGGCGGGCCGGTGGGTCGGTGGGCCGGTGGGCCAGGAACACCGGGCACATCCGGCCGACCGGATGCCGGGATGCCGGGATGCCGTTCGGAACCACGGGGCGTACCGGCCGCCTAGGCAGCGCCGCTCCCGGCCGGGCGGCCGTAGTGGCCGTGCGCGTCCCGATCGACCTCCGGGCCTGCAGGCCGGCCCGGATGGCCCCCCTCGGCCCGCGAATGCCCCACCTGTGCGACGGCGCGAGCCTCGACCAGGTCGTGGACGCCGTCGACTCCTGGCCAGACGCCTTCCCAACCAGATGGCCGAGAAGGCGGGTTGGCAGGGGTGGCTGTGCGTGCCCGGGAAGGTGGCCCAGGCTACCGCCGCCCGCGCGGTCGCGGCCGAACGCCGCGAGCGGAGCCTCACCGCCGGCCCGGTGGCCGGCATGGTCGACACCGCTCGACCTCGCACCCCTGGTGCGGCGCGGTCGGCCCACGGAGAGCCGGCCCAGGACGTGCCGTATCGAAAGCTGGAGCGCCGGGTACTCGGTGGCTTTCGAACCCGCACCGGGTCCCCGCAGGGGACTGCGCCGGACGGCCGGACGGCGAACGGAGGCGTCATGACGCAGAACCGGGAGAGCGCGACGCCCGCTCCGCGACCCGGGGTTCCCCAGTTGCGCCCGGTCGGCGAGAATCCGGCCCAGCCGTCGCCGGCGGAGACGCGCTCGCTGAGCAGCGAGGGACTTCCCCGAGACCGCAGTCAGGCGATCCTGGAGGCGGCGAAGCAGGTCGGCGCGCTGCTGAAGCGGAAGGGGCACAGGTTCGCCCTGGCCGGCAGCGTGGCCGTGTACGCCCACGGGGGAAGCGGGCATCTGCAGCACGACGCCGACTTCTGCGTGCGGCGCACGGACGCCGACGCGGTGGCGCAGACGCTGACCGAAGCCGGTCTTGACGTCCGTACGCCGCCGGAGGACTGGCTGATGAAGACGTCGTGCTTCGGCCAGGACGTCGACATCCTCTTCGAACTGGCGCATCGCCCCGTCACCACGGAGGTCCTGGACCGGGCACAGGAGGTCTCGGTCGACTCGGTGCGCATGCCCGTCCTGGCGCCGACCGATCTGATGCGCGGCCTGATCGAGCCGTTCTCGGAGCACTACTGCGACTTCGGACCCGCGCTCGCCGCGGCGCGGGCCCTGCGGGAGAAGGTCGACTGGGCGGACGTACAGCGCTCCTGCCGGGACGAGCCGATGCCCGCCGCCTTCTTCTACCTGCTGGAACGCCTGCATGTGATCGCCCCACGGGAGGAGCACCGATGAGCCCTCACGGCGCACGGCCTGCCGCCGACGCGGGCCCGGCGCAGAACCTGGACTACCTCGTGGCCCACCTCACCGACCACCTGGCCGCCGGGCCCCTCGGCGAGCTGGGAGTGTCCATCGAGATCCGTGGCGAGGCGGTCCTGCTGACCGGCACCGTGCCGTCCGCCCAGTGCCGCGACGACATCCTGCGCACCGCTCGCGCGGAACTGCCGGGACACCCGGTGCACTGCGACATCGTGGTCGTGGACAACTCCGCGCCCGACCATGCCGAGGAGATCGAATGATCCGGATCGCGGCCGTCGGGGACATCCACATGGGCCCCGAGAGCGAGGGCATGCTCCGGCCCTCGTTCGAGACCCTGCACGAGAGCGCCGACGTCCTGCTGCTCGCCGGGGACCTCACCCGTCACGGCACCCGTGAGGAGGCCCAGGTGGTGGCACGGGAGATCAAGGACCTGGCGGTCCCCGTGGTCGCGGTGCTGGGGAACCACGATCACCACGCCGATTGCCCGCAGGAGGTCACCGCCGTGCTCCAGGACGCGGGCGCGCGGGTGCTGGAAGGACAGGCGACGGTGGTGGAGGACGGGGACGCGCGGATCGGCGTGGCCGGTACGAAGGGGTTCGGCGGCGGGTTCGTGGGCCGCTGCGCCGGAGAGTTCGGTGAGCCGATCATGAAAGAGTTCGTCAGGTACTCGCGCCGGCGCGCGGACACGCTGCGGGCCTGCCTGGAGGAACTTCAGGAGCAGGACTGCGACGTACGCATCGCCCTGACCCACTTCTCGCCGGTGCCGGACACGCTGGCCGGGGAACCGCTCGAGATCTACCCGTTCCTCGGCAGCTATCTGCTGGCCGAGGCGATCGACACGGCAGGTGCCGACCTCGCGGTGCACGGGCATGCCCACCTCGGCACGGAGCACGGCATGACCAGTGGAGGAGTGAAGGTGCGCAACGTCGCACAGCCGGTCATCGGGCGGGCGTTCCACGTCTACCACCTGGCCAGGCCCTGACCGACGCGTGACCGGCGCCCCGGCGGTGGGGCCGGCCGGCGGGATGACCACTCCTGTGCCTGCGCACGACCGTGCATGCGCACAGGCACCGCGGGGGCGCGATGACGACGCCCCGGGCGCCGCCCCTGTGCGCCGTCGGCCTAGGGTGCGGGCATGATCTCGCAGGCATATCTCTCCGAACTGTTCTCCCTGGACGGCCGCGTCGCCCTGGTGACCGGTGGCAGTTCCGGCATCGGCCGGGCCATCGCCGAGGCGCTCGCCCGCGCCGGAGCGCGTGTGGTGATCGTGGCGCGGAAGGAGGCGGAGCTGGCCGGGACGGTCGGCGAGCTGGAGGCGCACGGCTGCCGGGCGGCCTGGGTGAGCGCCGACCTGGGCACGCGTGAGGGCGTGCGCGGGGCCGCGGACGAGGCGGCCCAGGCGTTCGGGGAGCCCGACATCCTCGTCAATTGCGCAGGGATCAACCTGCGGCCCCCGATGGGCGAGTTGGGCGAGGAGGTGTGGGACACGACGATGGCCGTGAATCTGGAGGCGCCCCATCTGCTGGGGCAGCGGTTCGGGCCCGGCATGGCCGAGCGGGGCTTCGGGCGGATCATCCACATCACCTCCCAGCAGGCGCACCGGGCGTTCGTCCAGAGCGGCGCCTACGGTGTGTCCAAGGGGGCGCTGGAGTCGCTGGCCCGTTCCCAGGCGGAGGCCTGGTCGCCGTACGGCGTCACCTGCAACACGCTCGTGCCGGGGTTCGTCATGACGCCCCTGAACGCCCGCCTGTCGTCCGACCCGGACAAGGTGGCGGCGCTCGCCGCACGCACCATGGTCGGGCGCAACGGCCTGGCCGAGGACTTCGCCGGCGCGGCGGTGTTCCTCGCGAGCCGCGCCTCCGCCTATGTCACCGGGCAGTCGATCTTCGTCGACGGCGGGTTCTCCGTCCACTGAGCGGGTTCTCCGCTCACTGCGCCGGGCCGGTACGTCGGCGCAGGTCGAGGCGCATCAGGATGCGGGGGTGCCCGGCCAGGACGGACGTCGTGTCGGCCGCGTGGACGAAGCCGGCCCGTTCGAAGTTCTTCCGCAGTCCGGCGTACGCCATCGTCAGGTCGACCCTGGCGTCCCCGTTGTCGAGCGGGTACGCCTCGATCACCGGCGCACCCCGGTCGCGGGCGAAGTCGACCGCCCCGGCGATGAGGGCGTGGGAGATCCCCTGCTTCCGGTGTCCGGGGCGGACGCGGATGCACCACAGCGACCACACCGGCAGGTCGTCGACGTGCGGGATCTTGCGGCTGCGGGCGAACGACGTGGCCGCGCGGGGCGCCACCGCGGCCCAGCCGACCGGCTCGTCGCCGTCGTAGGCGAGCACCCCCGGAGGCGGGTCGGCGCGGCACAGCTCGGCGACGTACGCACCGCGGGCCGGCCCGCGGAGCTCGTTGCTGAGTTTGGACGGGATGCGGTAGCTCAGGCACCAGCAGACGGTCGCCGTGGGCGACTTGGGGCCGATCACCGCACGGACGTCGTCGAAGACCGAAGCGGGGCGCACCTCGATGGCCATGGCACCACCATGTCACGCGGGCGGGAGCGCCGCTCGGTTGTTTCCTCGGGCGCCCGGGTACCCGGCGCGCATGAAGTGGCGACAGGTACAGGCCTCTCCGGCATCGGTGTACGTCCTGGTGCCGGCGCCGGGCGAGGAGGCCCTTGAGGAGATCACCCGCTTCGCCCGGGAGCGGGCCCTGGGGGCGTCCCAGGTGACCGCCGTGGGGGCCTTCGCGCGGGCCGTGGTGGGGTGGTTCGACCGCGAGGCCAAGGACTACCGGCGCATCGGGGTCGACGAGCAGTGCGAAGTCCTGTCCCTGCTGGGGGACATCGCCGTCGGCGAGGACGGACCGACCCCGCATCTGCACGCCGTCCTCGGTCTGTCGGACGGCACGACGCGCGGCGGGCATCTGCTGCAGGGGCAGGTGTGGCCGACCCTCGAGGTGATCGTGCGGGACAGCCCGGCGGCCCTGGCGAAGATCCACCGCCCCGACGTCGGCCTCGCGCTGATCGACCCGGGGTGACGAGCGGGCCGATCCCGCTGTGGGCAAGGCGCGTTCGGGGTTCGCCGCGCACCCTTCGGGTACTCGTGAAGCTCTGTACGACGGGGGACACGCACGGGACGGAGGGCCGTGACGATGCCTCCCCGCACCCAGACTCCCGCGGTGGACCCCCGGGTGGACCGCCGTGCCGCCACCCGCACCGCACGCTCGCGCGGCCGGGTCCCCGAGCCCGACGAGGAACCGGACCTGCTCGGCCAGTACCTGGCGCAGATCGCGGCGACCCCGCTCCTCACCGCACAGGACGAGGTACGGCTGGCCCAGCGCATCGAGGCCGGCGTGCGGGCCGCCGAGGAACTGCGGCAGGCCGATGTGGGCGAGCCCGCCCTGGAGCCGGAGCTACGCCGCGCACTGGAGGCGGTCGCCCGGGACGGCCGGGCCGCCAAGGACCACATGATCCGGGCCAACCTCCGGCTGGTGGTGGCGATGGCCAAGCGGCACGCGCATCGGGGTGTGCCCCTGCTCGACGTCATCCAGGAGGGAAACCTCGGACTGATCCGGGCGGTGGAGAAGTTCGACCACACCAAGGGCTTCAAGTTCTCCACCTACGCCACCTGGTGGATCCGCCAGGCGATCGAGCGGGGCCTGGCCCAGCACGCCAGGGCCGTCCGGCTGCCCATGCACATCGTCGAGGAGCTGCGCAAGCTCGGCAAGATCGAGCGGCGTCTCCAGCACGACCTGGGACGCGAGCCCACCACCGAGGAGGTCGCCGAGGACAGCGGCTTCACCGAGGAAAGGGTCGGCTGGCTGCGCCGGGTCGGCCGGCAGGCGGTCAGCCTCGACACGCCGGTCGACGAGACCGGGGAGACCGTGGTCGGCGACCTGATCCCCGACACCGAGGTGCTCCCGGCCGCGGACATCGCCGAGTACCAGGCGCTCGCGGCGGACCTGAGGCAGGCCATCGGCACGCTCGCACCCCGCGACGCCATGATCCTCAGCCTCCGCTACGGCCTGCACGACGGGCAGCAGCGCACGCTCGAACAGGTCGCCCGGCAGGTGGGCCTCACACGCGAGCGGGTCCGCCAGTTGGAGAAGCAGTCGCTGGCGAGGCTGCGGGCGCGGGATACGGGGGAGCGGCTGATGGCGTGGGCGAGTTGAGCAACCCGCGTCACCCCGGGTGATCTCGAGCCATCCGCGTCACGCCGGGGCGTGGAAGGCATGCAGCGTGTTCGCGGCCTGCGTGTCGGAGACCGGGCCGAAGTCCTCGTACCACTCACCGACCACATGGAGGTTCGGCGGCTGCTCGAGGCAGACGACGTCGTCGCACTCGCCGCGGATCGACGCGAGCGTCCGCGGGCTGCCGACGGGCACCGCCAGGATCAGCCGGGCCGGGCTGTGGCGGCGCAGGAAGCGCAGTGCCGCCGTGGCGGTCAGGCCGGTGGCCAGGCCGTCGTCGACGAGGACGACCGTGCGGCCGCCCACGGACGGCAGCGGGCGGCGGCCGCGGTAGACGTACTCGCTGCGGTGCAGCTCGTTGCGTTCGCGGACGATGACATCGCCGAGCCGGTCCTCGGACAGATGCATCATGGCCAGGCTCTGGCGGTCGTACAGCGGCGGGTCGTCGGCGACGATCGCGCCGATCGCCGTCTCCGGCCGGACCGGGGTGCTGACCTCTCGGGTGACCAGCACGTCCAGCGGGGCGTGCAACGCGCCGGCCACCTGTGCGGCGACGGGCACACCGCCGGGCGGCAGGGCCAGCACGAGCACCTGGAGCAGGTCGCCGGAGTCGGCCCACTCGACCAGCCGCAGGGCGAGTTCCTGGCCCGCGTGGGTGCGGTCGCGGAATGACACGGCGCTTCTCCCTCCACCTCGGCGCAGCCGCCGAGTGCCCGGCGTGATCCGGGCGAAACGAGGCCTCCCCCCCATCAACGCATGAAGGGCTCGCGCACATGAGGGGCCGCGGATCGGGTACCCGAATCGTCCGGCGCACATCGGACGGACCGGGGGGACACGACACGGCGACGGGACGAACCATGACCGACCACCACTCCGAGAGCGGTGCACCGGCGGCCCAGCAGGCCTTGCGTACGGTCGTCGAGAAGGGCGCGGACCAGGCGGCGCTGAACACACTGGCCCACAGCGAGGTACTGCTTCCCGCGGCGACGGACGCGGAGGGGCCGGCTCCCAAGGCGCTGACGCTTCCCGTGTTCGAACAGGGGGACGGCACCGAACTGGTGCCGGTCTTCACCACGCAGGAGCGCATGGAACAGGCCCTGCCCGGCATCCGGCGGCACCGCAGTGTGCTGCTCGGCGTGCTCGCCCACGGCTGGCCCGGCGACCTGTCGCTGGTCATCGACGCCGGCACCCCCGAGCAACTGGCTCTGACCGCCCAGGGCGTCAGGGCGCTGCTGGACCGGGAGGACACCTGACCTCGCGGCCGGGCGGGGCCCAGTGCTGCGCCGGTGACCGCTGCGGTCGGCTTTTCGGTCCGGGCCGGACGGGAACCCGGTCAGGTCCGTGCCGGCTCAAGCGGTTCAGGAGGCCGTCGTGACCGATCCGCAGCACACCCAGCAGAACCCGGCCACCCAGCACCCGCGCCCCGAGTTTCCCGCGCAGGACCAGCCCCACCCCGGATGGACGGGCCCGATGGACCCGCCGCCCGACCACGGTGAGGAGAGCTACCGCGGCGCCGGCCGGCTGGAGGGCCGTAAGACCCTCATCACCGGAGGTGATTCCGGCATCGGGCGGGCGGTGGCCCTGGCCTTCGCCCGGGAGGGCGCCGACGTGCTGTTCACCCACCTCGAGGAGGAGGCGGACGAGGCACGCGAGACGTCCCGGCTCGTCGAGGACGCCGGCCGCAAGGCGGTCGCCGTGTCCTGCGACATCCGTGACGAGGACAACTGCCGGGCACTGATCGAGCGCGCGGTCGCGGAGTTCGGGCGCATCGACGTCCTGGTGAACAACGCCGCCTACCAGATGTCCCAGCCGGACGGCATCGAGGCGATCAGCACCGAGCAGTTCGACCGGGTCATGCGCACCAACCTCTACGCCATGTTCTGGCTGACGAAATTCGCCCTGCCGCACATCCCGGAGGGCGGCAGCGTCATCAACTCCACGTCGGTACAGGCCTACAAGCCCAGTCCGCACCTGCTGGACTACGCGACGACGAAAGGCGCGATCGTCACCTTCACACAGGGGCTGGCCCAGATGCTCGTCGACCGCGGCATCCGCGTCAACGCGGTCGCCCCGGGGCCGGTGTGGACGCCGCTCATCCCGGCGACGCTGCCCGACACGGTCGAGTTCGGCAAGCAGAGCCCGCTGGGCCGCCCGGCACAGCCCGCCGAGCTGGCGCCGGCCTACGTCTACCTCGCCTCCCAGGAGGCCAGCTTCGTCACGGCGGAAATCCTCAACGCGACCGGCGGCACACCGCTGCCGTGACGGACAGTCGCGGCATCTGCGCACCGTCGGAAAGCCTGCCGTGTTCCGTGCGCGGGCCCCGGCTGCGTCAGGGCCTCCTCCTACAGGATCTCGTTGGCCTCTGCTGCCGGGTTCGGGCACAACGATCAACCCGCCCGCCCCGTCTCCGCGAGGTACCGCACGGGCGGGGACCACGCGTGCGGAACGAGCCAGGGAAAGGTGTGCGCCCCCGGCACCTCGGTGTAGTGGCCGGCGGCGACCAGGGTCGCGAGCTGCCGGCCCCACCCTGCCGTGCTGATCCGGTCCTCCCGGCCGCGGATCACCAGCAGGGGCATGCGCAGTTGGGCGACGGACTCCTCCAGGAGGTCGTCCAGGTGCACGCGCGCGATGTGCAGCATGCGGCGCAGCCCGGCCCGTTTCCACTCCGGGCGGTGCGACTCCGACAGCCCGGGCGGTTCGTGCCGGGAGTCCAGTCGCCACCGCAGCAGCAGGCGCGGCATGCTGCGGGCCATCGGGTCGACGGTGGGGCTGGCCAGCACCACACCGGCGAGGTCCGGGTGGTCCACCGCGGCGCGCGCGGCGACCTGGGTGCCGCTGGAGTGCCCCACGAGGACGACCCGGCCGAGGTCCTGGGCACTCAGCCACTCGGCGACACAGGCCCCGAACTCGCGTACGTCCATCTCGTGCGGCGGGTCGCCGCTGCCCGCGAAGCCGGGCAGCTCCAGCAGATGGGCCCGGGTCCACTCACCGAACGCGGCGAGGCCGGGCAGGAGGTAGTCCGACACTCCCATGCCCTGTACCAGCACCACCTCGGGCAGCGGCGGCTGCCTGCGGCCGACCGCACGGCTGCGCATCCGCCCGAAGTCACCGTCGTAGTAGGAGATGTCGGTGTGGTCGGGAAACACCGGTGCGTCCTGGTCCCGTGTGTTCATGGCGGCCTTGGTCATCCGTTCGTCGGACCGATGGTCTCGATGGCCAGCGGCGGCGAGGCCTCGGGCAGGCGGAGCTGTCCGAGGAACTCGTCGAGCTCGGCGAGGCGCAGCGGGGGCGGCAGCGGACACCGTTCGGGCAGCGCGGACAGCGCCGGCCGGTGGCGCATGGTGGCCCCGAAGTCCAGCGGGTAGGCGTGCTCGTCCACGCCGATCGTGCCGGCGCTCTTCGTGGCGTACCGGGCGGCCACCTGGCCCCACTGCCGCACCGGGGCCTGGCCGACGGAGCGCAGGCCGTTGGAGAAGAGGTTCACGCCGATGCGCTCATAGGGTTCGGCACCTTCGAGGTAGTGCTCCAGCAGGTCGAGCGAGGACAGGGCGGTGAACTGCAGCCAGAACGGTACGGCGCCCAGGCGCAGGGTCCAGTACGGCTCCCACTGGTTGTACGTCTCCACCAGCAGCCGCTGCGCGGGCAGCCCCCGGCGCCGGTGCCACCACCGGTACAGTTCCGCGACCGCGGGGCTGAGGTGCTCCGGTTCGGCCAGGCTGATGCGGCGCACGGGGTGGCCGCGTCGGGCCGCCAGATCGAGGACGTCCTTGGTGAGGCTGTCGTCGTACCCCCACTCGGCCTCGGCGTACTCGCCGTCCGCCCTCGGCGCCTCCCAGCGGCGCACCGCGGCGTGCTGTTCGGCCAGGTGCTCGGCGATCCGGTCGCTCCCGCTGACGTACTCCTCGGGCGGCATGCCGCCCAGCGCGCCGAACTGGAAGAAGTGGCGGTCACCGAGCACCGAGACCGGCCAGGTCAGGGTGCAGTCGACGAGGAAGACGGTCGCGCCGGGCGCGAGCCGCTCCTCGAGGAACCGTTCCAGTGTCGGGCCGAGCCGCAGCCGCTTGAAGCGGAAGTAGGTGAAGCGGACGAGCATCGCCCGGTCCTGGCTCGGGTCGTGCATATGGCACAGGGCGAGTTCCGGGTTGTCCTCCAGCATGCTCCGGCCCAGCTCAAGGCCGGCGGCGAGCGCGGCCCGCGGGCGGTCGGGGTCCAGCCGGGCCCGCACCGGTACCAGGTAGGTCTGCGGCAGCACCGGCGCCCGCAGCGCGGCGGCGAGGTGGACGGCCGCCCCGCTGACGGACCCGAGGAAGACGGCCGGGTACGGGCCGGGGCCGTACCGCTCGGTGGTCCAGGACGCCAGGTCCTCGCCGGTCAGGCGGCGCACCCGGGAGACGGGCGAACTCTGCATCTGCCCCGCCGTCACGAACAGCCGGCGCCGGGCCGGGACGGGCAGTCCGGACGCGAGCGCGGCCAGCGGCGCGGAGGCGGGCGCCACGCCGAGCGCGCGGAAGTCCCGCCCGTGCAGGAACCGGCCCACCGCGCGAACGGCCGCCACCGAGGAGTCGAAGTCGCAGAGCGTACGGCTCACCCGCCATCGGTCTCGCACGGCACGCCTCCCGGATCGGTTGTGCGCAACCCGGGTTCCCCGCACCGCAGCCCGCTAACTTCCCCGCGCAACGCCCGCCCGCCACCGCGTGTGGCCCGGGCCGGTGTGGGTACTGCGGCGCGCATGACCGATATCGAACTCAAGAGCTCCGCGTTCAACGACCACGCGATGATCCCGCGCCGTTACGCCAAGGAGGGGGACAACGTCTCCCCGCCCCTGACCTGGTCCGGAGTCCCCGACGAGGCCTCGGAGCTGGCCCTGTTGTGCGAGGACCCGGACGCCCCGTCGGGGACCTTCGTGCACTGGCTGGTCACCGGTATCGACCCGCACACGGAAGGACTGCCGACGGGCGCCACGACCCCGGGCAGTCACCCGCACCGCAACGGCTACGGCCAATCGGGGTGGGGCGGTCCGCAGCCCCCGGCGGGCGACAACGCGCACCGGTACTTCTTCCGCCTGTACGCCCTCCCGGGCCCGGTCTCCATCCCGGAGGCGGCCACGGCCGACGAAGCACATCAGGTGCTGGACCAGCAGCAGGTGGCGAGCGGGACACTCGTCGGGCTCTACCAACGCTGACGGCGCTCCTGATCACCGGACGGCGTGAAAAGCGCCTCCAGCCGCCCGGCTCACCCGCGTCCGGCCGCTCCGCGGGGACGAGGGTCGGCCAGTCGCACGCACGGGCCTGCGCGTCACCTTGGCCCCGCCGGCGCCCGGATCGACGGCGAGCACCGGGGTCCCGGCGCGCAGCGCGAGCACGACTCCGGCCGCACGTCGTCCAGGCGCAGTACCTCACCGGCGTACCCCGGACTGCGCACCGTGTCGTACGCGAGCCCCGCCCGGCCCAGCGCGTCCTGGACCCGTCTCAGGGCGAGGACATCACCCGCCGTGACCTCCTCCTCGCGGACGCTGAACCAGCCGGTGAGCAGGGTTTTCGTCATCCGGTCAGGCCCCGGTGCCCGGGCACTCGTCGGCGTGCCGCGTGCCCGGCCGGTCCAGGCGGCATGCGGCGCGCCGGCCACTGTGGCCGGTACGCCGGGCTGCGTACGCGCCGCGCAGAGCGCATGGTGGTGGCATGAGCACGCGTCCCCCCGTGGTGGTGCTGCCGCCCGCGTCCGACGGCGGACGTCAGGTGACGATCCACGGCGAACCGGCGGGCACCGCGTACAGCCTCTTCGACGTGCTGGACCTGGTGCACCGCGCGGACCTGCCCGCCGAGGACCGGGCCGTCGACGACCCCGAGCTGATCGAATGGCAGGGCGGCGGGCCGTACGACTGGAACAGCCCGGACACCTCCGATACGGCGGGTGGGTGATCGCAACGCCCGAGCGGGGTGCCCCCCGCGGTCGGTCGCCGTGGTCCCGCGGCGCCCCTGCGAGGATCGGTCCTCTGAAAGGAGACCGATCGTGACGGACGGCGAAGGGCAGGCGGACGGGGCGGCGGAGGATCTGCGGACGTCGGCGAAGGGCTGGCACGGCGTGCAGCTGGCCGTTCTCGGCTTCGTCGGCCTGTGCGGTGTGCTCAAGGACAGCGGCCCCGCCGGAGTGCCCCGGGATGTCCAGGCCGCGGCCGGGGTGCTGGCGCTGAGCGCCCTGGCGATCGCCTGCTGCGCGGTCGTGCTGGTGGGGACCGCCGCCTGGCCGCTGTACCGCGCTCAGGCCCGTCCGCCCACCGACCCGCGCCGCACGAGCCGTGCCCTGCGTGCCGGGATCGCTCTGACGTTCACGGCCGTCGTGCTTCTCGCGCTGTCGGCCGCCACGTCCTGGTGGCCCGTGAGCGAGGGCGGCGCGACACGGAGCCTGGTCCGGGTGAGCGCCGGGGGCGCCACCGTCTGCGGGCCTCTCCACGGGGGTGGCGAGGGCTATCTGACGGTCCGGGTCCAGGACCGCGCCGTGGCCGTGCCCCTCGCTCGGATCACCGCCGTACGGCCGGTGTCGTCCTGCGGCTGACACGGACCGTACGGCTGAGGCTCCCGCCGAAGCGACACCGGCCTTTCGCCCCTGAGCCATCACCCCCTAAAAGCCATCACCCCCTACATACGTGTGGCCGGTTTCGGTTCCGGATCGAGCGCCGGGTGGTAGCTCTCCGGCGGTGCCAGATACGTCGGCGGCAGGCCGCCCGTGTCGATCACGATCTGGTCGACGGCGATACCCGGGTCGACCATGAAGACCCGCAGGACGTGCTCACCGGGCTCGTCCACCGTCAGCCCGGCGGTCAGCTTCTCGACGCCGTCCTCCACGTTGCGGGCCCAGGCGTCGCCCCGGTTGCCGGTGGCGACGGCCTGGCCCGTCAGCACGGTGGCCGGCTGGTCGTCCAGCGCGACGGCCAGTCGGCGCTGCCCGCGCTCGTCGAGGGAGGGCAGCCGGAAGACGGTGACCGGGAAGGTGCCGGCGCCGCTGAACCGCACCCGGTACCTCAACTCCGGCGCCCGCGCGGCGAAGTCGGCGGTCACCGGGGCCGCCGTCGACGGCACCGCCTCCATGGCGCCCGTACGGCGGCCCAGCCCGCGCACGACACGCCAGCGGGCCCCGCCGCGCGCCACCCGGTGGTCGGCGTGCACGGCGTCGATCGAGACGTACCCGTGGGCCTCCACGAAGCCATGGGCCCGCCGACGCGCCCGCGCACCGTCGTTGACCACCCGCAACGGCACCTCGACGCGCTGCCCGGCCCCGCCGACGGCGACCGTCGCGTCGTACGTGCCCTCGGGCAGCCGCGCCCAGTCGATCTCCACCCACACCCGGGTCTGCTCGGTGAGTGAGCCTCCCGCCGCGCTCAGCAGCACCCAGGGGTGGCTCGCCTGCGCCGACCAGTCGAGCGGCAGGAAGCCGGTGTTGAAGACGTCGAGGAAACGCCTGTCCTGCGTGTAGGAGGAGAAGGGCAGCGGGCGGTCCGCGCCGGTCTCGTTGCCCTCGGCCGCCACACCCAGCCCCGAGGTCTCCTGCCGGGCGAGCCGGGTGACCGGCGGACGCCCCGGAGCCTTGGGGATCTGGGAGGGGTACGGGTTGACGATCCCGTCCCATTTCCCGCCCGCCACCTCGGTGTTGTACCGCTTGGTGAGCGCCGTCTCCTCGGCGTGGGCCGCCTCGGCCAGGTCCGCGAAACGGTTCGTCCCGGCCCCGCGCCCCTGCCGGACCGCGAGTGCGTTGCGGTCCGCCCAGTAGTACTTCAGGTTCATCAAGTACGCGCCGTGCACCGGATATTCGACCAGCTCGAAGAAGGCGTCCCGGTACGCCTCGGGCAGCTCGTCCCGCACCGCCCGCACCCGCTCCAGCAGCCGCTCGTACGCGGCCATCCGGCGCCCCGCCTCGTCGCCGTGGTGGATCACGGAGAAGACCCCGCGGTCGATGAACTCGGGGCGTCGCTCCGCCGCGAGCCGGTAGTACTCCGTACGGATCGCGGCGATCTCCCGGCCGTACCGATGGCCGAACTGCCGCCCGGCCCACTCGGCCAGGAAGCCGGCCCCGGCGTCGTCGGCGCCCCACCGGTCCACGTCCCAGGCCATGTCCATGCAGAAGGACAGCCCCATCTCGATGGACTTGACGTCGCCCACGTTGAAGATCCACATCCGGTCGGCGCCGTGCTCGTACACCCGCCGCAACTCCTGCCACACCTTGGCGAGTTGCGTGGTGTCCAGCCACAGATAGCTCTTCGGGCGGCCCCAGTAGGACAGGTGGTAGTAGATGCCGTTGCCGCCCGCGCGCCGCCGCTCGGCCTCGTCCGGGAGCTGGCGCATGTTGCCGTGGTTGTCGTCCGGCCAGATCAGCGTGACGTCGTCGGGGACCCGGACGCCCGCGTTGTACAGCTCCAGGACCTCCTTGTACGGAATGAAGATCTGCGGCTCGGCGGCCGCGCCGACCTCCTCGGCCAGGATGCGGCGCTGGTCGGCGATGATGTCGTTCATCACCGCGACCTTCTCCGGGACGGTCGTGGCGTACTTGGTCTCCAGCGCGCTGTCGTGCAGGCCGCGCATGCCGATCGTCCAACTGCTCTCGTACCCGGCGTTCTGTCTCGCCCGGGCTCTCCAGTAGTCGGAGATGACACCGGGGTTCACCGTGTAGTCGTACACCGGCAGGGTCCCGTCCGCGCCGCGGTGCTCCTGCGCCCACGGCGCCCACTCGTGGACGCCGTTGCGCAGCAGGGCCTCGGGGTGGCTGGAGCCGACGACGATGCCGTAGCGATCGGCCAGTTCCGGGTTCTCGCGGTGCTTGTTGAAGAAGTCGGAGTACGGATGCATCGCCGGCCACAGGTAGTTGGCCTTGAGGCGGAGCAGCAGTTCGAAGACGCGCTTGTAGGTCTCGGGGCCGATGTTCTTGTCCGGCTCCTGGGTGCGGTGCGACCACGTGGTCAGGTTCTGCTCGTCGTTGATGAAGATGCCCCGGTAGCGGACCGACGGCTCGTACCGCTTGACCGGGCCCGCGGGCACCGTCACCGTGTCACGGCGGGGCACGGGGACGTCGGCCCACCAGTACCAGGGGGAGACGCCGATGCGCTCCGAGGTGTCGTAGATGCCGTAGACCGTGCCGCGCCGGTCGCTGCCCGCGATCACCAGGGCGCGCTCCACCCCCGGCAGCGGACGCTCCACCACCTGCGTCACCGACGCCTCCCAGCGCCCCGCCACCCGTGAGACGTCGAGGCGCCCCTGCGCGACGAGCCGGTCGACGACCGGGGCGGAGCCGAGCGTGCCCACGACGACCAGGCTCGCGGCGGGCGTCTGCGGGAGGGTGTGGCGCAGCTCCGGACGGACTCCGCTGACCCGTTCGACATCCGCCTGGAGGTCGCCGGCGGCGCGGATCACGGCGGGGTCGTCCGCGGCGTCGACGTACAGCGCGACGGCGGTGCCGCCGCGGACCAGCGGGAAGTCGGTCCGCTTCGGCGCGGCGGCCGCGGCGGCCGAGGGAAGGACGGCCGGGAGTACGGGAGCCGCTCCGACAGCGGCCATTCCCCGCAGGAACGCCTTGCGGGTCAACTGCCGGGACGGGCGGTGCGATTCGTGGTGCGGCACAGGGCGGTTCCTTTCCGCGCATGACCGGGGGCCGGGGGCGAGGGAACGGCGTGGGCGAGCGTGCGGCTTGGCATGCTCAGGCTAGAAAGCGCTTGCCACTGGGCACCCTAGGCCAGCTCCGTCCGGGCGGTCCAGACCCGTGCGCAGGACAGGACGGGCGAGTCCCCGGGGCCGCAGTGGTGTGTCCGGTGCCGGTCGGTGGGGTACGCGGCGACGGACGGAAGGGGAAGCCATGCAGTTCCGTGACCGCAAGGAGGCCGGGCGGGAGCTGGCGGAGCAGCTACGCATCCGGCAGGACAAGGGCATCCTTCCGCGGCCCGTGGTTCTCGCCCTGCCCAGAGGCGGCGTCGCGGTCGCCCGGGAGGTCGCCCGGGAGCTGGACGCCCCGCTGGACGTGCTCGTCGTGCGCAAGATCGGCGCCCCGTTCCACGAGGAGTTCGGGGTCGGCGCGCTCGCCGGCGACGACCCTCCCTTCTTCGACGAGGCGACGCTGTACCGGCTGGGGTTGAGCGAGGCCGATCTGGCGCCGGTGGTGGAGCGGGAGCGCAAGGAGCTGCGGCGGCGCGAGGAGCGCTATCGCGAGGGCCGGCCGGCTCCGGAGCTGCGCGGCCGTACCGCGATCGTCGTCGACGACGGGGTCGCGACCGGCTCCACGGCACGCGTCGCGGTGCGCGCCGTGCGCAACCGGAACCCCGAGCGCCTGCTGCTGGCCGTACCGGTCTGCGCACCGGAGGCGGCCGAGGAACTGCGCCGGGAGGTCGACGAGTTCGTCTGCCTGCACGAGCCGAGGCTGTTCAGCGCGGTCGGCGAGTGGTACCAGGACTTCGGTCAGCTCACCGACGCCGATGTGCTGGCCGCGCTGCGCGGCGAGTGAGGCTCAGCTCGGCCCGTCCGGACTCAGCCGCAGCGAGTAGGTGCGCCCCTCGACGCCCCACTCGCCGGCCGGCGGCTCGAGCCCGGCGTCGATCGCCCGGATGCTCGGCCGCCCGATATGGGCCCAGACCAGACGCCGTACCCCGCGCCGTCCGGCCTCCGCGGCGATCGCGTGCACATCGGCGTGGCCGCCGACGCCGCCCCGGAACCGTATCGGCCGGTTCCAGGCGGCGGCCTCCGCGAACATCAGGTCCGCCCCCGCCGCCCACGTCGGGAACTCCCAGAACTCCGGCGCCCACACCACCAGCAGCTCACCGGCCTCGACGCGATAGCCGTACGCCGGGTGCGAGGTGTGCACCACGGGACGGCGGCGCACTCGCACCTCGCCCACGTCCAGATCACCCGCACGCAGGGCGACGTCCCGCTCGGCCGCACTCCTGCGCAGCCGGGACCGCAGCTCCGCCTGCTCGTCCGTGACCAGCCAGGCGGCCAGCCGCCCGGGTGGCGGTTCGGCGCCGGGGCCGCCGTCGAAGGCCACACGCTGTCCCGCGTGGCGCAGCAGCAGACCGGCGGGGGCGAAACGGGGAGAGTTCATCGCGCCGACGCCGAGCAGGGTCAGTCGGAGCCGGCGGGTCATGGGGTGGCCCGGGTGGCGGGCGCGGACCCGACGAGCGTGCCGTCCGCGCCGGTGGTGAGGCGGATGCCCTGGCTGATGCGGTCGAGGGTCGTGTGCAGCCAGCTCCGGTCCTCCGCCGGGGCGTGCTCCAGCCGCATCCGGCGGGCGAGCAGGGGCACCATGCGCAGCTCGGTGAGTGCGCCGGTGTCCGCCGCCAGCCTGACGAAATAGGCGATGCGCAGGTCGTCGCGGTACTGCTCGTACCCGGGGATTCCTTCGTAGTCGTCGATGAAGTCGCCGCAGCCGTGCAGGATCAGCCGGTCCCGGTAGACCTCGACGGGACGGGGGTGATGCGAGGAGTGGCCGTGGACGACGTCGGCGCCGCCGTCCACCAGGGCGTGCGCGAAGCGGCGCTGGTCGCGGGGGACGACATAGCCCCAGTTGGAGCCCCAGTGCACGGACACCACCACGAGGTCGCCGGGCCGTTTGACCCGCCGTATCCGCCGCACGGCCGCGGCCGCCGTGGCCGGCGACAGCTCGGGCACGTAGGCGACGCCGGGCAGGTCGGACGTCGCCGCCCAGCTCGCCGGGATGCCGCTGGTGGCGGCGCCGAGGGCGAAGACGAGTACCCGGCCGCCGTGGGGGAGCGGCAGCGCGACGGGCGCGTACGCCTCCTCGGCACCGCGTCCCGCGCCCGCCGTCCGCAGCCCCGCCCCGTGCAGCACGTCGAGCGTCTCCCGCAGACCGGCGCGGCCGAAGTCCCGCACATGGTTGTTGGCCAGCACGCACACGTCGGGCCGGGCCACCGTGAGAGCGGGGAGGTTGGCCGGATGCATGCGGTAGTGCACCGCCTTGCCGGGCTCGAAGTCGTCGCTGCGCGTCACGGACGTCTCCAGGTTGACGATCCGGACATCGGGGCCGTTCGCCTCCATCAGCCGCAGCGACTCGCCCCACGGCCAGGACGGGTCGACGGGCGCCGGGACGGGGCCGCTCACCGACTCCGCCATGCTCACGTAGGCGCGGGCGTCCGTGACGTACCCCTCCCGCAGCTCCGGGTCGCCGGGGCGGGCCAGGATCTGGTCGACGCCGCGTCCGAGCATCACGTCGCCGCAGACGAACAGGGTCACCGTGGCGCCGCTCATATCTCCACGGTACGAGCCCCACCGGGCCACGGAAGCGCCCGGCGGCCGACCCGATAGGGAACGCCCCGCACGGGTACCCCGCACCTGCGACGCCGGGCGCGGGACTCAGGCCCCTTTGACGGACCTCCGCGGCGTCGCGACGCCCGGCACGCACGCCCGCCGCACCGCGCGAAAGCCCATGCAGCTCCGCTGCGAGAGTTTCCACGCGGCACGCCGAGAGCACGCACCGAACGCCGCTCCTTCTCCCGCGCAGATCCACCAGAAGGGCCTGAGCCGGCCCGGACACGGGAGGCCGTCATGGAACTGGTCCAGGAAGCTCCGCACCGCTTCCGTATCGCCCCGCACGGGCCGATGCGGGTGCCGGGCGTGGTGTTCGCGTCCCGGAACCTGCTCAGGGACGCCGAGCAGTCACTGGAGCAGGTGGCCAACGTGGCCACGCTGCCCGGCATCGTCGGCGCCTCGTACGCCATGCCCGACATCCACTGGGGCTACGGCTTCCCCATCGGCGGCGTCGCCGCCACCGACGTGGCCGAGGGCGGGGTCGTCTCGCCGGGCGGGGTCGGCTTCGACATCTCCTGCGGGGTGCGGCTGCTGGCCGCCGACACCGACGGCGAGGGGCTGGGGGCGGCGCTGCCCGCCGTGATGGACGGCCTCGACCGGGCCATCCCGCGCGGCGCCGGGCCCGGCGGGGTGTGGCACCTGACCGGCCCCGGGCAGTTGGAGCGGATCCTGCGCGGCGGGTCGCGGTACGCGGTCCAGGAGGGGCACGGCGAGGAGCGCGACCTGACGCGCTGCGAGGACGGCGGGGCGGTCGCCGACGCCGACGTCGACCAGGTCAGCGCACGGGCGCGCGAGCGCGGCCTCGGCCAGGTCGGCAGCCTCGGCTCGGCCAACCACTTCCTGGAGGTGCAGCGCGTCGACGAGGTGTACGACGAGACGGCCGCCGCCGCCTTCGGGCTCGCCCTCGGCCAGGTGTGCGTGATGATCCACTGCGGCTCCCGCGGCCTCGGCCACCAGATCTGCACCGATCACGTGCGGCTGATGGACGGCGCGATGGCCCGCTACGGCATAGAGGTCCCCGACCGCCAACTGGCCTGCACGCCGGTCGAGTCACCGGAGGGCGAGCGGTACCTCGGCGCGATGGCTGCCGCGGCCAACTACGGCCGCGCCAACCGCCAGTTGCTCTCCGACGCCGCCCGCAAGGTCTTCCGCCGCACCGCGGGCACCCGGCTGTCGTTGGTGTACGACGTCTCCCACAACCTCGCCAAGATCGAGACCCACCCGGTGCACGGAGCCCGCCGCACCCTGTGCGTCCACCGCAAGGGCGCGACCCGCGCCTTCCCGCCCGGCCACCCGGACCTGCCCGACGACCTGCGCGAGGTCGGCCAGCCGGTGCTGATCCCCGGGACGATGGGCACCTCCTCCTACGTCCTGGTCGGTGTGCCGGGCGGCGACGCGTTCTCCTCGACGTGCCACGGCGCGGGCCGGGTGCTCAGCCGTCACCGGGCCGCCCGGGCGGTGGGCGGCGGGGAACTGCGGGCTCGACTGGAGTCGGCGGGCATCGCCGTGCGCCCGCGGTCGCTGCGGGGCCTCGCGGAGGAGACGCCCGAGGCGTACAAGGACGTGAGCGAGGTGGTGGCCGCGAGTGAGGGCGCGGGACTGTGCCGGACGGTGGCCCGGCTCGTGCCGCTGGGGGTGGTGAAGGGCTGAGGCGGCGGGGACGGACGTATGCCGTTCACGGCGGCTGTGCGGTCGTACCCCCTCACACGCCCACCGTCACCCATCACCCGTCACACGCCCACCGTCACCAATCACTTGTCACGCATCACCCGTCACACGTCCACGGTCACCGCACACGACCACCCGTACGGATCCGGCCCGATGTGCAGTCCGTGCCAGGACACGCCCTTCGGGGTGGCGCCGGTGATCTCGACGTCCGCCAGTTCGGCGAGCGCGAGCCGTACGTCCAGGTCCCCGTCCGTGGTGTCGGCCTCCAGGTCGACGGGGATCCGGCCGTCCGCGTCGAGGCGGAAGACGACCTCGTCGAGGAGTGCGGTGAGCAGATCCTCGTCGCTCTCCTCCGCGAGCCGTACCCGCTCGACCGAGGTGGGCCGTACCGCCGTGACGTCGGCGAAGGACTCCACCATGCCCAGTGCGGCCTCCACCAGACAGCGCTCGCGGCTCACCCCCCACGCCTCGATCCGCACGTCGGCCGTGTGCGGCACCGCCCGATGGCCGCTTCCGCCACGCCGCCGCGTCTGGATGTCGTCGTCGGTGTCGCCGACCATGTGCACCACCTCTCGGCTGCGGGGCCGCTCACGCGCGGGCGTCGGGATCCGCCGTCCGGCGGAACGGGAAGGCGCCGCGGGTCGTGTGCCGTCGCGGCCTGCGATGGCGGGAGTGTCCCCTGCGGCTCGTCGCCATGATCAGGCCCAGGCAGAAGATGAGTGCCAGGGCGAGACCCGAGCAGAAGACGGCCAGCGTGTTCATGGTGGCGATGTCCTGACCGAGCACCGACACCGTGTACTCGGGGCCGCCGGAAAGATTGTCGGCGATGACCAGTCCGGTGAAGGCACCGGTGGCCACGACGAGGAGCAGGCCGAGGAACAGCATCCGAGTCATCTCCCCACGAGCGTCCGTCCTACGCCGACACGGGTACCCGCGACAGGGCATCACCTATCGCCGGGGGCCGGAAGGAGCCGACATGCCGGACATGGAGCAGGACGAGGCGCGCAGGCGGTTCGCGGGGGCGCCCGTCGCACGGCTGGCGACGGTCGATCCCGTGGGCCGACCGCATCTGGTGCCGGTCGTGTTCGCGCTGCGCGGCGACGAGATCGTCACCGCCGTCGACCGGAAACCGAAGCGGTCGCTGCGGCTCAGGCGGCTGCACAACATCGCCGTCAGCCCGGCCGTCTGCCTGCTGGTGGACGCCTACGACGACGACTGGGACCGCCTGTGGTGGGTACGGGCCGATGGCGGCGCTCGGATCCTGCCGCCCGAGGCGTCGGACCGGGCCGCGCATGCCGAGTACGCCGATGCCGTGGAGCAGCTGCGGCAGAAGTACCCCCAGTACCGGCAGGAGCCGCCGGAAGGGCCCGTGATCGTGATCACCGTCCTGCACTGGCGCGGCTGGCGGGCCGCGCCGGACGGCGGGTGAGGCACGGGCGCGGCAATCCGCAGCCGCAGACCCATTGACCTTGACCATCCACGAACATAATCTCCGTCCTCATATGTAGACGAGATCTTCATGTGCGGATCCCGACGATGCTCGCGATCCTCGGCCTCGGTGGCGTACTGGTCCTGGAACAAGCCCTCGACGCCCTCAGCTCTGACCCCTCACGAGAACGGCAGCCGCCAGCCATGAGCCAGCCCGTCGTCACCCGCTTCTGCGTGTATCCGGTCGCCGGCCGCGACTCGATGCTCCTCAACCTCTCCGGGGCGCACGCCCCGTACTTCACCCGCAACGTCGTCGTCCTGGAGGACTCCGAGGGCCGCACGGGCCTGGGCGAGGTGCCCGGCGGAGAGGGGATCACCCGCACCCTGCGCGACGCCGAATCCCTCGTCGTCGGCGCCCGCCTGGGCGACCACAACAACGTCCTGCGGGCGATCGGGGCGAGGTTCGCCGACCGTGACGCGGGCGGGCGCGGCACACAGACCTTCGACCTGCGCACCACGGTGCACGCGGTCACCGCCGTCGAGTCCGCCCTCCTCGACCTGCTCGGGCAGCACCTTCAGGTCCCGGTCGCCGCCCTCCTGGGCGACGGCAAGCAGCGCGACGCCGTACGCGTGCTCGGCTACCTCTTCCACGTCGGCGACCCGGACCGCACCGACCTGGACTACGTCCGCGCCCCCGATGCACCCGTCGAGTGGTACCGCGTCCGGCACGAGGAGGCGCTGACCCCCGAGGCGATCGTCCGCCAGGCCGAGGCCGCCTACGACCACTACGGCTTCCGTGACTTCAAGCTCAAGGGCGGCGTCCTGCCCGGCCCGGAGGAGGTCAAGGCCGTACGGGCGCTCAAGGACCGCTTCCCCGAGGCGCGGATCACCCTCGACCCCAACGGCGCCTGGTCCCTGCGCGAGGCCGTCGAACTGTGCCGCCCACTCCTGGGCACCCTCGCCTACGCCGAGGACCCCTGCGGGGCGGAGGACGGCTACTCCGGCCGTGAGATCCTCGCGGAGTTCCGCCGGGCCACCGGCCTGCCCACGGCGACCAACATGATCGCCACGGACTGGCGCGAGCTGACCCACGCCCTGGCCCTGCAGTCGGTGTCCATCCCGCTGGCCGACCCGCACTTCTGGACCATGCGGGGCTCGGTGCGCGTCGCCCAGCTCTGCAACGCGATGGGCCTGACCTGGGGCTGCCACTCCAACAACCACTTCGACATCTCCCTGGCGATGATGGCCCACTGCGGAGCCGCCGCGCCCGGCGAGTACAACGCCCTGGACACCCACTGGATCTGGCAGGAGGGCCTGGAGCGGCTCACCGTCGACCCGCCGAGGATCACCGGCGGCGAGGTCGCCGTACCGGACACGCCCGGACTGGGCATCGAACTGGACGAGGACCGGCTCCTCGCGGCGCACGAGCTGTACCGGGAGAAGGCCCTGTCCGGCCGGGACGACGCCGTCGGCATGCGGTACCTGATCGAGGGCTGGACCTTCGACGCCAAGCGCCCCTGCCTGGTGCGCTGAACCCGCCGCCGTACCGTCAGAGGGCGAAGACGCGGCGCGCGTTCCCGTGCAGGAACAGCTCCCGCGTCTCCTCGTCCAGCTTCAGGGCGTCCAGGTGCTCCAGGGCCCGGCCCGGCGTGATCATGGGGTAGTTGGAGCCGAACAGCACCTTGTGCCGGCCCCGGCCGCGCAGATACTCCACCAGCTCCGGCGGATAGCGGCGGACGGTGTAGGCGCTGGTGTCGATGAAGACGTTCTCGTGCTTGTCGGCGACCGCGATCATCTCCGTCGTCCACGGGTAGCCGATGTGCCCGCACACGATCGTCAGCTCGGGGAAGTCCAGCGCCACCTGGTCGACGTACGGGATGGGCCGCCCCGTCTCCGACGGCCGCAGCGGGCCGGTGTGCCCGACCTGGGTGCAGAACGGCACACCGAGGTCCACACAGGCCGCGTACAGCGGGTAGTACAGCCGGTCGGTGGGCGGCAGCCCCCACAGCCACGGGATGACGCGCAGCGCCACGAAGCCCAACTCCTCGACGGCGCGGCGCAGTTCCCGCACGGCGGCCATGGGCCGGGCGAGATCGGCCCCCGCCACCCCGCGCAGCCGCCCGCCGGCCCGCGCGACGAACCCGGCCACCTCGTCGTTGTCGATCAGCGGACCCTGCGGCCCGTACCAGGCGGTCGCGAGGCCCACCTCCACGTCGGCGGCCTCCAGCGCCGCCACCGTGACCTCGACGGGCAGCGGCTCGTCGGACCGCTCCATGCCGGTCCACCGGCGCAGCGACTCGAACATCTCGTGGTTGGCGTGGCGCGGCGTCGGGTGCTGCATCCAGGCGTCGATCACGGGCATGGACTCGGCCTCTCCGGAAGGGTCGGGTTCGTTGCCCACACTCTCCCGCGGCCTATGGTGGGCGCCATGTACTCGACGCGAGTCTCCGGACATGTGAACGCCTCACGCGCGGCCGTCTACCGTGCGCTGCTGGACGCGGACGCCGTGGAGCGTTGGCGGGTTCCGGACGGGATGACCGGGCGCGTGCACGCGTTCGACGGGCGCGAAGGCGGGGCGTTCCGGGTCTCGCTCACCTATGAAGCGCCGACCGGCACCGGCAAGTCAGACGCGCACACCGACACGTACCACGGCCGCTTCGTGCGGCTCGTGCCGGACGAACTGGTCGTCGAGGAGGTCGAGTTCGAGACCGACGACCCCGCCCTGCGCGGCACGATGACGATGACCACCACCCTCACCGACGCCGCCGGCGGCGGCACGGACGTCGTGATCGCGCACGAGGGCATCCCCGACGTCGTGCCCGCCGCGGACAACGAGACCGGCACTCGCATGGCCCTGGCCAACCTGGCCCGACTGGTGGAGTCCGCGGCGACCGACGGCTGAGGGCACTTCCCCCCGCTCCTTACGTGATCTTTGCCGGGACTTCGCCGGGCGTACGAAAGCGGTTGCTCCCATGCGGAAGCATGGACACCGAACTGCTGTCAGGACTGCGCGTCGACTACACCGACCAGGACGACCCCGTGCTGATCCGGGCGGACGGCAGCCCGGTGGACACCTGGCGCGAGAACTATCCCTATCGGCAGCGCATGGAACGCCCGGAATACGAGTGGCACAAGCGGCTCCAGCAGATCGAACTGCTGAAGCTCCAGAGCTGGATCAAGGAGACCGGCCGCCGTCTCGTCATCGTCTTCGAGGGGCGGGACGCGGCCGGCAAGGGCGGCACGATCAAGCGGTTCACCGAGCATCTGAACCCGCGCGGCGCCCGGGTGGTCGCCCTGGAGAAGCCGACCGAGCGCGAGCGCGGGCAGTGGTACTTCCAGCGGTACGTCGAGCATCTGCCGACCGCCGGTGAGATCGTGCTGTTCGACCGGTCCTGGTACAACCGGGCCGGCGTGGAGCGCGTGATGGGCTTCTGCACCGACGACGAGTACCGGCGCTTCATGCGGCAGGCCCCGGCCTTCGAGCGGATGCTGGTGGACGACGGGGTCGACCTGGTCAAGTTCTGGTTCTCGGTGTCCCAGGGCGAGCAGCGCACCCGCTTCACCATCCGCCAGGTCGACCCGGTACGGCAGTGGAAGCTCAGCCCCATGGACCTGGCCTCGCTGGACCGCTGGGCGGACTACACCGCCGCCAAGGTCGCGATGTTCCGGGAGACGGACACCGAGCACGCGCCGTGGACGGTGGTGAAGAGCAACGACAAGAAGCGGGCCCGCGTCGAGGCCATGCGCAGCGTGCTGGCCCGCTTCGACTACACCGGCAAGGACGACGAGGTCGTCGGCACCCCCGACCCCCGCATCGTCGGCGCCGCCGCCGGCCTGCTGGAGGCGGGCGAGGACGACTCCGACACGGAAGCCGAGTGCGGGCCCTAGGGCTTGTTCTGAGTTCCCCCTTCGTCCGCGCGGAGCGCGGGCGCAGCGGCGGTCGGTGCGTGCTCTCGGCGTGCCGAGTGTCGGGGCGCAGAAGGGAGAACTCAGAACAGGCCCTAGCCGCGGGGCAGCACGGTCACGCGGTGGAAGTTGCACTCGCCCGCTGCCCGTCGTCCGGCCGGGGAGGGCAGGTTCTGATGGGCCTTGAGCGCGGCGCTGACCAGGCTCATCAGCAGGTCGACGTCCGTGTCGCAGTCGAGGTGCACGGTCACCCAGCCCGAGCCGGGTACCAGCCGGATCGCCGTCGACCCCTCGAGATCGTCGTGAAACCGCCCGATGGCCGCCATCGTCAGATGCAGGTCCACATCCCGGTCGGAGTGGAAGTGCACGATCTCGCTGTGGACGGAGCGCAGTGCCCGCCCTGCGCCGCAACTGGCCGGGCCCGAGGTGAGGTCGGGCCAGGCTTGCAGTCGTTCCAGGGCGCGCTGGGCCAGTTTCATATACCCATAGTCACCCGATCACCGCGCCGCAACCAGAGGTTGAGCGATTCGTAACCGGTGCGTGAGGTACCTCTCGGCCATCGTCGCCTAGTCGGGAGGCGTCGGAGTGTCGGGCGTGCGGTACATCGCCTGAACGTCCAGCTCGAGCTGGACCGTGGGCCCGACCACCGCGATGCCGCGGGCCAGCATGCTGCGCCAGTTCAGGGTGAAGTCCTCCCGGTGCAGCTCCGCCCTGGCCAGCGCCGCGCACCGCAGCTCCTCGCCGTAGCCGCCGTTGACCGACCCCAGGTAGGTGGTGTCCAGCTCCACCGAGCGGCTGACGCCGTGCATGGTCAGCGAGCCGTGCAGCGTCCACTTGGCACCGCCCCGGTAGGCGAAGCGGGTGCTGGCGAAGTCGATGTACGGATAGCGCTCCACGTCCAGGAAGTCGGCCGAACGCAGGTGGTTGTCCCGGGTGTTGTTGCCCGTCGTGATGCTGGCCGCGTCGATGCGCACCGACACCTGGGACGCGGCCATGTCGGGCGCCACCCGGATGCCGCCGGTGAACCGCTCGAAGCGGCCGTGCACATGGGCCATGCCGACGTGCTTGGCGATGAACCGGATCGCCGTGTGCGGCGGGTCGAACAACCAGGTGCCGGGCGTAGGGAGCTCGAGCTGCCGGGCCGACGCGAGCTGCACCCGCACCGCGGGCTGCGGCGGACCGGCGACGACGTCCAGGGGCTCGCGGTGCGGGGTCAGCCCCTCGGCCGTGACCATGAGGCTGTAGCGGCCCGGGGGCACCACGGCGAGGAACAGGCCGTACGGGTCCGTCGTACCGGACGCCACGACCTCGTGCGAGTCCAGCGCCGTCACCGTCACATCGGCGCCGCGCATCGGCAGCCCGACCGGATCGACGACCTCGCGCCCCACGAAGCCCGCACCGGGCGGCACGGGCAACGGGACACCCGGCGCTCCTCGGGAGCGTCGACTCCTGAGCAGACCGAGGCGCATGCTGATCACCTTTCTTCCAGGCATGGGGGGATCCAGGAGCGTGGGGGGCGGGTCAGTGGGTGAGCGTGGCCGGCGGGGCGCCCTCGTACGCCGCCCGCAGCAGGGCGAGCACGCCGTCGGCCGTGACCGGGCAGGGGTTGGCGTACGCCTGGCCCGCGGTCTGCGCGGCGGCCGTCGCCAAGTCGGCCTCGGCCAGGCCCAGTTCGGCCAGGGAGCGGGGTGCGCCGAGGCGTCCGGCCAGGTCCCACAGGGCCGTCGGCGCGTCGCTCGCGTCCAGGGCGCGGGCCACGGCGGCGGCCGCCTCCGGGGCGGCGGACGCGTTGTGGGCCAGGGCGTACGGCAGCACCACCGTGTGCGTCTCGGCGTGCGGCAACGAGAAGGTGCCGCCCAGGACATGGCACAGCTTGTGGTGCAGGCCCATCGTGGTGGCGCCCAGACACGACCCGCACAGCCAGGCCCCGTACAGGGCACGCCCGCGCGCCTGCGTCGACTCCGGTTCGCCCGCCACCGCCGGGAGCGCCCCCGCCATCGCCCGTACGCCCTCCTCGGCCATCAGCGCGACCAGAGGCGAGGTATCGGGGGCGTACAGCGCCTCGACGGCGTGCGCGACGGCGTTGATGCCGCTGGTCACGGAGAGCGGCACGGGCAGCGAGAGGGTGAGCTCGGGGTCGTAGACCACGCTGCGGGGCAGCACCTTCGCATCGCGGCCGGTGCGCTTGACGCCGTGCTCCGTCAGGCCCCACACCGGGGTCATCTCCGAGCCGGAGTACGTGGACGGCACGGCGACCAGCGGCAGCCCGGTGCGCAGCGCGACCGCCTTGCCCAGCCCGATCGACGAGCCGCCGCCCACGGCCACGCACCCGTCGGCGCCGGCCGCGCGAGCCGCCTGCACGGCCACGTCGGCGACCTCGGCCGGCACATGCATCCGGGCCCGGTCGTGGACCCCGACGCACACCGGCCCGAGCGCGTCGGCGACCGCCCGCGCGGTCTGCGCGCCCCGCGCCCCGCACACCACCAGCACCCGCCGCAGCCCCAGCCGCTCCACCTCGCCCGGCGTCGCGGACACCGCCGCCCCCGCCCGGAACACGACCCGCACGGGCCGGCTCTCGTAGGAGAAGTCCAGGGCGCCCGTCACGCCGGCTCCAGTACGAGGTCGAAGCGGGCGTGCCGGAAGGGGTTCGCCACCCCGTGCTCCCGCGCCGCTGACGGGTCGTCGACCGGCGCGAAGTCGGTGACCAGGCCCGGCTTGACGGCGAACACCGCGTCCGAGTCCAGGTAGTCGCTCCCCGCCACGAAGATGTGCGTGGTCACCGGGGTGTGCCCGGCGGCCGAGGCGATGAAGTGGATGTGCGCGGGCCGGTAGGGATGCCGTCCGGTGGCCCGCAGCAGCCCGCCGACCGGACCGTCCGTCGGGATCGGATACGGGCTCGGCACGCACGTGCGGAACCAGAACCGGCCCTCGCCGTCCGCGGTGAACAGGCCGCGCCCGTTGCCCGGGGGCTGCACGTCCGGCCGCTGCACGTCGTAGAAGCCGTTGCCGTCGGCCTGCCACACGTCGACGACCGCGCCGGGCAGCGGTTCGCCGTCCCGGGACCGCACCCGCCCGCTCACCACGCACGGCTCGCCGCCGCCCACCAGGTCGATGTTCGCGCCGAGCTCGCGCACCGGCGACTTCGTCATGTGGAACGGGCCGAGGACCGTCGACTCGGTGGCACCGGGGCCGTGCCGGTCGTTGATCGTCTCCACCAGCATCGACAGGCCCAGCACGTCCGACAGCAGGATGAACTCCTGCCGGGTGTCCGTGCACATCTGCCCGGTCGCCGTCAGGAACCCGATCGCCCGCTCCCACTCCTGCTGCGTCAGCCGTGTCTCGCGCGCGAAGGCGTGCAGATGCCGCACCAGCCCCGTCAGCAGCTCCCGCAGCCGCGGATCGGCCGTGTCCCGCAGACTGGCGACGACCTCGTCGGTGACCGCCGGCTCGCCGGTCATGTCGGCTCCTTCCCGTCCTGCCGCCCGCTCATCTCAACCGTGCCCGAGAATCCGCCGCAGCGCGTCCGTGAGCAACCGTTCGGCGTCCTCGGCCGCGCCCGCGTGCCGGAAGGCCACATACCCGTCGGGGCGCACCAGCAGCGCGCCGGCGTCGGAGATCTCGCTGACCTGCGCCCAGTCGCCGTACGGGTCCTCGTACTCCTGGCCCGGTCCGACCACCACCGCCGCGATGTCCAGGGGCTGCGCCTCGGCGGCCCGCAGCCACGCCTCGCCGCCGATGCCGGTGAGCAGCGTGAAGCGACCCCTGCCGACGGTGTCGAGGGTGGACAGGGTGCGGGTGCCGCGGGTGAGCCAGGCGTGCGGGAGCTTGGCGCCGGGGCGGGAGCTGGGCTGGTGGTACAGCTCGGGGTCGCGGGTGAAGCCGGGGTCGGGCGTGCCGTCGGGGACGACCGCGGCGGAGGTGTAGCGCTGGTTGAGGTCGACGCCGTGCGCGTTGAACTCGTACACCTTGAAGGCGATCGCCTCGCGCAGCGCGGTCCGCTGCTTGGCGGCGGCCTCGGTGGCGTCCTTGCGGGCGGCGATGTTGGCCCAGAGCTGCTCGGGCGTCTGCGGGGAGAGCCCGTCGAGCGCCTCGAATATGGGGGCGGTCTCGGCGATGGACTTGTTGGCGCGGGTCACGATCTGCTTGCCGACCGGCGCCCGCTCGGCGTCGTAGGTGTCGAGGAGCTTCGGCGAGGCGACGCCGTCCAGGACGAGCTTCAGCTTCCAGGCCAGGTTGTAGGAGTCCTGGATCGACGTGTTGGAGCCGAGCCCGTTGGACGGCGGGTGGCGGTGCACGGCGTCACCGGCGCAGAACACCCGCCCGTTGGCATAGGTCTCGGCGTACATCTCGTTGACCGTCCACGCCGACGACGACTTGATCGTCACCGGTATCCCGTCGTCGCCGACCAACTGCCGCACCACGGACAGGGCGTACTCCTCGGTGAGGTCGGGGGCGCCCGCCGACACGTCGTAGCCCCACACGATCAGCCACTCGTTCCAGGGCCGCACACAGCGCACCAGGCCCGCGCCGATGCCGCCGACCGTGGCGCCCGGCGCGAGCACCCAGTAGAGGGTGGAGGGGCGGTGCGCGGTGTACTGGCTCAGGTCGGCGTCGAAGACGATGTTGATGCTGCCCGCGACACCCATCTGGCCGCCCATCGGCAGCCCGGCGTCCGCGGCGACCTGGGAACGCCCGCCGTCGGCGCCGATCAGGTACTTCGCGCGGATGGTGTACGCGTCGCCGCGCAGCCGGTCCTCGACGGTGGCCGTCACGCCGCCCGCGTCCTGCTCGAAGGACCGGTAGACCGTGCTGAACCGGAAGTCGGTGCCGCGTGCGATCGCCGCGTCCACCAGCACCGGCTCCATCAGGTGCTGCGGCATGTCGCACATGCGGGTCGGACTGGCCAGTTCGTGCGCGGCCTGCACCAGCGGGTCGTTGCCCCAGGAGCGCACCCGGCCCAGCTCCTCGCCGGCCAGGCTGGTGCAGAACGTCGTGTCGCCCATCAGGTGCTGGGGCGTCGCCTTGGCGATCACGTCCTGCTCGACGCCCAGATCGCGCAGCACCTCCATGGTGCGCTGGTTGGTGATGTGCGCCCGGGGCGTGTCGGCGAGGCTCGCGTACCGGGTGACGACCATGTTGCGCACGCCGTAGGTGCTCAGGGCGAGCGCGGCCGACGCGCCCGCCGGGCCGCTGCCCACGATCAGTACATCGGTCTCGACGGTGTGCACGACAGAACGCTCCAGGAATGAGAACAGACTCCGACTTCCAAGATCATGGAGCGGTGCGGCCTGCCGTGGGTGTCTCAATACGAGACAGCTCACTACGAGACAGCTCACTACGAGACAGCCCGCCGTTCGATACGAGACCACCCGCCGTCGCCCCGCGCGCGAAACCCCCGCTACGGTGAGGGACGCCATGAGCACCGCGGAACATCCTCCTGCCCTCGCCCCGCTCCGTCATGCCCGAGAAAGGTTCCTGACGGGGCGTCCGCTCCCGGACGGCGTACCGGAGGACGTGGTCGCCGCCTGGCGGCGCGCCCGGTTCTTCGGCGTACGGCCCGATCTCGACGGCCCGGTAAGCGAGTCGGCCCACCCCGCCGACTCGCCCCTGCTGGAGGCGGCCCGCCCCGTGCTCGCCCGTCTCGCCCCGGCCCTCGACGCCGGGCGCTCGGCGCTCGTGCTCACCGACGAGCGGCTCAGGGTGCTGTGGTCCACCGGCAGCGTGCCCGGCGACGACACCTGCCGCGACCTGTCCGAGCGGGAGGTCGGCCACAACAGCGCCGCCCTCGCCCTGCGCACCCGGTGCCGGGCCGAGGTGCACGGCCCCGAGCACTTCCTCGACGTCTGGCAGGACGTCTCCGCGGTCAGCGTGCCCCTGCTCTCCCCGGAGACGGGGCGGGTGCTCGGCACGGTGACCGTGGCCGCCGGCCTGGGCGTGGGCTGCCGGCCGCATCCCGGCGCCGCCCTCGCCGAGGCGGCCGCCGCGGCGGTGGAGGCGGAACTGCGGGCACGCGCGCGTACCGCGCAGCGGGCGCTCCTCGACGCCTACGAGAGCGCCGCACGGGGACGTGAGCGGGCGGTCGTCGCCCTGGACGGCCGTAACCGCCTGATCAGCGAGGCCGCGGCACGACTCGCCTCGCCCCAGGTGCTGGAGGCGCTGGAGCGCGGCGCCCGGGCGTGGGGGAGGGGCGCCCGCGAGTCGTACGACATCCCGCTCCCCGAGGACGCCGGATGCACCGTCGAGATCACCCCGGTACGGCACGAGGGCCGCGCCCTCGGCCTGGTCGCCGTGCTCGCACCCCGTCCCGCGGAGCCGGTGGCGTCGCCGCCGAGGCGGGCGGGTGCCCTGGCCGGCGGCTCGGTGCCCTGGCGGCACGCGGTCGCGCGCGCGACGGCACTGTTCCGTACGGCCGGTCCCGTGCTGGTGGCGGGCGAGCGGGGCACCGGCAAGACCGCCCTCGCCCTCGAACTGCTCGACGGCGCCGCCCCGCTGGTGATGGACGCCGCGGAGTCGCCCGAACTCGACCTCGAGGGCGGCGAGCGCGGCGAGATCGAGGTCCGCCCCCTGCTGCTGCGGCACGCCGAACGGCTGGCCCAGCCGGACGTCGCCGCCCTCAACTCCCTCCTCGAGGAGCAGCCGAACGCCCGCCTGGTCGCCACCTACACGCCCGGCACCTCGCCGGGCCCCTGCCTCCAGCGCCTCCTCGACACCCTCGCGGCCCGCTCCGTGACCCTGCCCGCGCTGCGGGAACGCCCCGAGGACATCCGGGAGTTGCTCCCCGCCCTCATGCCCGCGCCCGCTCCCGGCAGCCCGCCGCTGACCTGGACACTGGACGCGCTGCGCGCGCTGGAGCAGCATCCCTGGCCCGGCAACGTCACCGAACTCGCCCACCTCGTGAGGGCGTTGGCGAGTCAGCGGCGGGTCTTCGGACCGGTGCGGCGCGGTGAACTGCCCGATCCCGTCCGCGAAGGACCCGCGGGACGGACCCTCAGCCCCATGGAGCTGGCCGAACGCGCCGCGATCCTGGAGGCGTTGCGCCGCCACGGCGGCAACAAGGCACGCGCCGCAGCGGCGTTGGGGATCGGCCGCGCCACCCTCTACCGGAAGCTGCGGGAGTACCAGGGGTGGGACGCCCTGACCGGGCCGAGGCCCTGACCGCCCGGGCCTCGGAGGTCGTCAGCGTGCCCCGGTCCAGTTGTGCGCCACATCGACGACGATGCGATCGGTCGCGACCCACACCCGGAACGGCAGCCGCGCGCGGACACCGAGCCCGATCTGTGTGTCGCCCTCGAAGCTGCCGGCGAACCGGGCGTCCCGGAACGTGCGGTACCCCGTGAGATCGACGCCCGTCAGGCGCTGACCGGCCTTCGCGGGATAGGTCGGCTTTCCGGTGGCGGGGTCGTACGCGGGGGCGGCCACACGCACCTCGATGACGGCTCCGCCGCCGACGGCGATCTGCCGGCCCGAGCCGTCCTGGTACAGGCGGCTGACGTAGCGGACGGTGTAGCCGAGTCCGCTGGTGCCCGCGCCGGGGACGTCGACGACCATGCGGTCGAAGCAGGCGTGCCGGCCGGTCCTGATGTCGGTGACCGACTTCGTCGTCGCGGCGGAGCGGGTCTCGGCCCCGCTGCCCCACCCGGTGGGGCAGGCCGTGGTCTGGGTGGTCCGGGCAGCGGTGGTGGTCGTGGTCGCCTCGGCCGGGGCCACCGCCACGCCCAACGTGGCGACCACGAGTGCGGTGGTCGCCGCCCATGCGCTTCTGTTTCGTCCCATTGTGTCCCCCGGGAGGTGATGTGCCTGATATTAGGGGAGACTGCCGCCTTGGTCGAATGGTTGCACTGTCGCGGAACTTCGCGGTCCGGACCTGCAGTGATCGGCGGCTCGACCGGGAACCCTGACCGGACCTGGCACGTTCCACGAAGGACGCCGGTGCGCACGGCGGTCGCAGGCGAATCGAGGGGGCGATGTGACGCGGTTGACGGTCGTAGGGGGCGGAATCGCCGGCACGGGCGCGGCTCTGGCCCTGCACAAGGCCGGATTCGACGTCGCCGTGTACGAGGCGCATCCCGACTCCGCCGCGGACATCGGCGCGTTCCTCACGCTGGCGAGCAACGGCATGCGCGCCCTGGCGGAGGTGGACGCGTCGGCCGCGGTCACCGCGATCGGCTTCCCGCTGACCTCGATGCGCGTCCTGGACGACACCGGCGCCGAAACGGCCCGAGTGCCGCTCGGCGAGGCCGGTACGCCGCGCCTGCGGTACCGGTGCGTGCGGCGCGGCGACCTCAACTCCGCCCTGCAGGCCGAGGTCACCCGCAGAGGCATCGACATCCGGCACGGCATGCGCCTCGTCGCGGTCGAGGACGGCGCCGACGGCGTCACCGCCCACTTCGCCGACGGCACCACGGCCACCGGCGACCTGCTCATCGGCGCCGACGGCCTGAACTCCACCGTCCGCCGGCTCACCGCCCCCGACACCCGGCCCCTCTACGCCGGACAGCACGTCTTCTACGGCTACACGCGCGAAGCGCCCGAGGCAGGCAGGGCCGAGACCATCACCATGGTGCGCGGCAGCTCGGTCTCCTTCGGGTACGCGATCTCGCCCGAGGGAGAGGCCCATTGGTTCGCGCGCGTCGCCGACGAGCCCCTGGCCGCGGACGACATCGAGCACGGCACCCCGGCCCGCCGGCGCGAGTTGCTGCTGCCACGGCTCCGCAAGGACGCCACCCCCGCCGCGGACCTCGTCGCGGCCACCGCCGACGACCTCATGGTCACCAACGCCACCGAACTCCCCACCGGCGCGCCCTGGCGCTCCGGCCGCACCCTGGTCATCGGCGACGCGGCCCACGCGGCGTCCCCCGCCACCGGGCAGGGCGCGTCGATGGCGCTGGAGGACGCCGTCGTCCTCGCCAAGTCCCTCAGGGACGCCCCGGACACCGACGCCGCGCTCTCCCTGTACGAGACACTGCGCCGCCCCCGCGTGGAGAACAACATCACCGTCAGCGGCAACATCTCCCGCGGCACCCACACCCCGTCGGGCCCCGGACCCCGAGCCGGGGGCGCGAACCGGCAGGGCGACGAGGAGCTGATACGGCAGCTCGCCTGGAGCACCGGCCTGCGGCCGCCCGCGCCGTAGCCCGATGTCCGGATCGATGGTGTTGCCAACCGGCGCAACCTTGACGTGCACAGGCCCCTCATAGAGGTCGAACCACCCCGGGTTCGTGGAGAGGAGGGCGTGTTGGCCCGTCAGTTGTCCCGTCGACAGTTCGTGGTCTATTCGCTCGCGGCGACGACCCTCACCGTCGCGGCACCGCTCGGCTGCGACGGCTCCACGGCCGAGGGCGCCGAGGAAGGCGCGGACGGCGCGCGCCGCGCCTCCGACGTCCTGGTCACCGGCACCGACGGCGAGATGCTGGTCCTGGAGGTCACCCCGGCCAACAAGGTCGTGGTACGGCTGCCGCGCGTCGAGGTCGGTCAGGGCGTCACCACCGCCGTCGCCATGATGATCGCCGAGGAACTCGACGCCCGGCTCGCCGACGTCCGGATCCCGCTCGCGGACGCCCGCAGCGAGGGCAACCAGTTCACCGGCGGCTCCAACTCGGTCAGTTCGCTGTACGGACCGGCCCGCCAACTGGCCGCCACCGCCCGCGCCAAGCTGGTGACCGCGGCCGCCCGCCGCTGGCACGTCCCCGCGCGCACCCTGCGCACCCGCGGCACCCGCGTCTTCGGCCCCGACGGCCGCTCGGCCACCTTCGGATCGCTCACCAGAAGCGCCGCCCGGATCACCAGGCCCGCCGTGTCGACCGCGCCCAAACCGGCGTCGAAGCACCGGGTGATCGGACGGCCCACGACCCGCATCGACGCCCACGACATCGTCACCGGCAAGGCCGAGTACACCGGCGACCTCACGGCGGCCGGAGCGAAGCCGACGGTCGTGGCCCGGCCGCCGACGCTCGGCGGCAAGGTCGTCTCGGTCGACTCCGCGGCCGCCCGCGCCATGCCCGGGGTCCACGCGGTCGTGCGGTTCGACGGCGGGGTCGCCGTGGTGGCGGAGACCTTCCACCACGCCTTCCAGGCCCGCGACGCCCTGCGCGTCAAGTGGGCGCCGGGACCGCTGGCCAACCTCTCCGACGACCGGATCCGCTCCCGGCTGCGCGCCGCCGTACCGAAGCTGGGTACCCCGCCGAGCGGATCGGCGCAGACCGAGGCCGAGTTCGAGTTCGCCTTCGTCAGCCACGCCCCGATGGAGGTTCTCACCGCCGTGGCGGACGTGACGGCGGGGCAGGCCGAGATCTGGTTCTCCTCCCAGACCCCGCAGTCGGCGCGGGAGGACATCGCCGCCGCGGTCGGAGTGCCGGTGTCGAAGGTGCGGGTCCATGTGATCCGCGGCGGCGGCTCGTTCGGACGGCGCCTGACCTACGACGCCGCGATCGAGGCCGCCGTCATCTCCAAGAAGGCGCGCCGGCCGGTGAAGCTGATGTGGAGCCGGTCCGACGACGTCCGGCACGGCAGAATGCGCCCGGCCACCCACCACCGCATCCGGGCCAGCCACGCCCGGGGCCGCGTGGTGGCCTTCGCCCACTCCATGGCCTCGGTCACCGAGTCCTTCGGGGACCGGGGCCTGTCCACCCAGGGCGGCTCGCGCGCCCCCGCGGCCGCGCCACTCCCCAGCGACAGCGGCCTGTACAACTTCGGCCGCCTCTCCGGCGACTCGGGCTCGGTCGAACTGGCGATCCCGCTCGGCGCCTGGCGCTCGGTGGACTCCGGCACGGTGCGCACCGCCGAGGAGATCGTCGTCGACGAGGTCGCCCGCAGCCTCGGCAAGGACCCGGTCGCATTCCGCCGTACGACCCTGCGCAGCAAGACCGTCAAGGCCGCGCTGGAGAAGGTCGCGACCGCGGGAAAGTGGGGCCGGACCATGCCACGCGGCCACGCACAGGGTGTCGCCGTCCACGAGGAGTACGACTCCTGCGTGGCCTGCCTCGTCGAGGTCGACGCCGGTGATCCGAAGAACCCCCGGGTGACCAAGGTGGTGATGGCGGCCGACGTCGGAATCGCCGTCAATCCGCGCGGCCTGGAGGCCCAGCTCATGGGCACCGCCGTCGACGGCATCTCCACCGTGCTGCGGGCCGGCCTGCACATCGACAAGGGCGCCGTCCGCGAGAGCAGCTTCGCCGACTTCCACTACGCCCGCCAGCGGCACGCCCCGCTGCGCTTCGAGGCGCACATCATGCCCTCCCGGCGCGACCCCGGCGGCGCCGGCGAACTCGGCGTCCCGGCCGCGTCCGCAGCCGTCGCCAACGCCTACGCCCGCGCGACCGGCACCAAGCCGCGCCGCTTCCCCCTGAACTTCTGAGCCACCCGAAGAGAAGGTCCCCATGCCCTCCTACACCTTCACCCTCAACGGGAAGCGGGTCACCGTCGAGGCCCCCGCCGACATGCCCCTCCTGTGGGTGCTGCGCGACCTGCTGCACGTCACCGGCCCCAAGTACGGCTGTGGCGTGGGCGCCTGCCGCGCCTGCACCAGCCATCTCGACGGCGAGGAGATCCAGCCGTGCGTCGTCCCGGTCGCTGACTGCGCCGACCGCGAGGTCACCACCATCGAGGGCCTGGCCGACGGCGACCGGCTGCACCCCGTGCAAAGGGCCTGGCTCGACTGCGACGTCGCCCAGTGCGGCTTCTGCCAGCCCGGCCAGATCATGGCCACGGCCGCCCTGCTGAAGAAGACACCCCGGCCGACGGACGCCGACATCGACCGCATCGAGAACGTCTGCCGCTGCGGCACCTACTCCCGGATCCGTGAGGCGATCAAGAAGGCCGCCGCGAACGGCTGACCGCCGATGGCCGCCGCGAACGGCTGACCGCCGATGGCCGCTGCCAACGGCTGATTGCCGAAGGCCCCCGTCAACGGCTGACCGGCGAAGGCCGCCGCCACCCGCTGTCGCCAACGACCGGCCTCCGAAGGCTGCCGCCCACGGCTGACCGCGGCCCGAGGCGTCGCCACGTCCCGTTTTTGGTGTGCAGCGCGCGGGAGCGAACCGTCGGGCGAGCTCGAGGACGGTGCGAGGACGGCGCGAATCCTGGTGCCCCGAGCCAGTCCGGAACATTCGCGCCGGGGCCGGCCACAACAGGCCGCGCGGGCCACCGAAAAGGCTCCCCGACCGCCGAAGGCGCCCGTACCCTGAGGCCGTGCGCAACAGCTTCGAGGGCCCGGGCATCATGGCGGCGCGGTTCACCGGGCGTCCGGTGACCGGGGAACGCCGTCTCTCCGGCACGCTCGCCGAAGTCACCCTCGACGACGGCCGGACGGTGATGGTCAAGCGCGGCGACGGCGACGGTGCCGCACAGGCCGAGGCGGCCGGACTGCGCTGGCTCGCCGACGCCGGCACGGTCCGTGTCCCGGCCGTGCACGGCCACGACGGTCAGTGGCTGGTCACCGACCGCGTGGCGATCGGTCGGCCCGACGCCGCGGCGGCCCACCGCTTCGGCCGCGACCTCGCCGCCCTGCACGCCACCGGCGCCCCCGCGTTCGGCGCCGCGCCGCCCGGCGGCCCGCGGGACGCCTACATCGGGCTCGCCCCTATGCGCAACGTCACCGGCCCCGACTGGCCCCGCTGGTACGCCGAGCACCGGGTGCTGCCGTATCTGCGCCGCGCGGTCGACGACGGCACCCTCCGCTCCACCGAGGCGCCCGTCATCGAGCGGGCCTGCGAGCGGCTTCCCGAACTGGCCGGTCCCGCCGAGCCACCGTCCCGGCTGCACGGCGACCTGTGGAACGGCAACGTCCTGTGGGGCGCGGACGGGCACGCCTGGCTCATCGACCCGGCCGCACACGGCGGGCACCGCGAGACCGACCTGGCGATGCTCCACCTCTTCGGCTGCCCCCACCTGGACCGGATCCTGGACGGCTACCAGGAGGCCGCGCCCCTCGCCCCCGGCTGGACCGACCGCATCGGCCTCCACCAGCTGTTCCCGCTCCTGGTGCACGCGGTCCTCTTCGGCCGCGGATACGCCGAACAGGCCCTGGCGGCGGCCGGGTCCCTTCCGCGCACTCGTTGACGCACGGACCATTGACGGGACGCCGAAGGCTGCCGACACTGACATGACTACGTAGTCAGAGCGGCGCCAACCACGCTGCTACAAGCCTTGACTACGTGGTCATCTCCGACGACGACCCCGGGAGCCCGGATGGCGACGACGATGACCGAGGTCGCCCGTGCCGCCGGTGTCTCCCAGAAGACGGTGTCGCGGGTCGTCAACGGCGAACCGCACGTCAGCCCCGAGGTACGCGACCGCGTGCTCCGGGCCGTCAGGGAACTGGACTACCGCCCGAACAACGCGGCACGCGCCCTGCTCCTGGGCCGCTACCGGCGCATCGGCGTCGTCTCGCTCGGCACCGCCCTGTACGGCCCGTCGACCCTGCTCATCGCCCTGGAGCGGGCGATGCAGCGGGCGGGATACTCGTTCGCCCTGGCCAGCACCCTGGAGGGGCAGAAGGTCTCGGTCGCCGTGGACGCGCTGCTGGAGCAGGGCGTCGACGGGATCGTGCTGTCGGAACCCATCGACGACGGCGCACCGCTCAGACTCAGCGCGGACGTGCCGGTGATCAGCCTCGGCGAGGGCGTCGAACTCACCGAGGGCGTGGGCGCGATCGTCGGCGCCGACGGGGTCGACGCGGCCCGCATCGCCACCGAGCATCTGCTCTCCCTCGGTCACCGCACCGTCTGGCACATCCCCGGCCCGCAGAACTGGTGGGCCGCCCGCGACCGCCTGCGCGGCTGGCGCGAGGCCCTGGCCGCCGCCGGAGCCCCCGAACCGCCGCTCGCCCTGGAGGGCGACTGGACACCGGCCGCCGGATACGCGGCCGGGCGGCAGCTCGCCCGACTGGGCGACGTCACCGCCGTGTTCGCGGCCAACGACGACATGGCGATCGGCGCCCTGCACGCCTTCGCGGAGGCGGGCCGCGACGTCCCCGGCGACGTCAGTGTCGTCGGCTACGACGACATCCCGGCCGCCGCCTACCTCTGCCCACCCCTGACCACCGTCAGGCAGAAGTTCACCGCCGTAGCCGACCGCGCCGTCGACCATCTGCTCACCCTGATCGAGCACCGCCACGAACCGGCCGAACACCCCGAAGCGGCCGTCGAGTTGATCGTACGAGCCTCCAGCGGACCCGCACACCTGTAGCCGCACCACGTGAGGAGTCACGTGTGTACCCACCACCCCACCCGAACCGCCGCACCCTCCTGCGCGGCGCCCTCGGCCTGGGCACGGCCGCCGCACTCACCGCCTGCTCACAAGCCGCCACCACCGCCCTCACCGCAGGCCGACCGGCTCACCGACTTCCGCTACCACCTGAAGGTCACCCGCGCCGGAGCCCCCGACGTGGTCACCAACTCCTCGCCCAGGCCGTCGCCGGCCGCGGCACACCCGACCTCGTGGGCTTCGAGATCGGCAGCTTCCCGCGCATGCTGCGCGGCGACATAGCCGAACGGCTGCTGTACGACCTCACCGACGACATAGCCGCCGTACCCGGCCTCAAGGACGACCTGCTGCCCGCCCGCACGGCACCCTTCAGCAAGGACGGCCGGGTCTACGCCCTCGACTCGGACACCCCGATGGTCGTCTACTTTCTACGGCGACGACCTCTTCGACCGGTACAAGCTGCCCAAGGACACCGCCACTTGGGAGGAGTTCGCCGAACTCGGCGCCCGCGTCCACCGCGACCACGGCGCCTCGATGCGCGTCGTCTCCACCGTCGGCAGCGACGTCGGCCAGGTCGTGCAGTCCTTCCAGATGCTGCTCTACCAGCGCGGCGGCGCCTTCTTCGACGCCGACCAGAATCTCGTCCTCGACTCGCCGGAGGCCGAGGAGGTCCTGCGCTTCCTGTGCGACGGACTGCGCACCGGCTTCGTCATCGACGTCTCCGACTACTACGGAGCGGCGATGCAGACCGCCCTGAAGCAGGGCCGGGTCATCGGGCTCCCCATGGCGATCTGGTACAAGAACTACGGCCTGGTGTCCAACGTGCCCGAGCAGAAGGGGAGATGGCGGGTCAAGGCGCTGCCCCGGTTCGCTGGAGGCGGCGCGGCCAACCCGCCCGCGGGCGGCACCGGCTTCGGTGCCATCAGGGACAAGGCAAGCACCCGGGCGGCGAAGGAGTTCCTGTTCAATACCTGTCGACGGCGCGAGCGAGTTCGGCATCTTCCGCCGGATCGTGCTGCCGCTGCTGCGGCCCTCCCTCGGCGCCCTCGCCGTATGGACCTTCCTCCAGAGCTACAACAGCTTCCTGTGGCCCCTGGTCCTGGTCTCCGACAGCTCCCAGTACACCCTGCCGCTCAGCCTGCAGACCCTGTTCGTCTCCGAGCAGCGCCAGTACGACCTGGTCCTCGCCGGAGCCGTCCTCGCCGTCCTGCCCGCCGTCGCCCTCTTCGTCGTACTGCGCAAGCAGCTCCTCGAAGGCCTGTCCACGGGCGCCGTGAAGGGCTGAGGCTCCCCTCAACCACCGTATTGGAGAAGGATGTTCGCACTGCCACCCCGAGTCCTGTTCGGCGCCGCCTACTATCACGAGTACCGACCCCACGAACGCCTCAAGGACGACCTCGACCTGATGGTCGAGGCCCGCTTCACCGTGATCCGGGTCGGCGAGTCCGTCTGGTCGACCTGGGAGCCGGAGAACGGCCGCTTCGCCCTCGACTGGCTCCAGCCGGTCCTCGACGGCGCCCACGAGCGCGGCATCTCGGTGATCCTCGGGACACCGACGTACGCGGTCCCGCCGTGGCTGGCCCGGCAGTACCCGGAGATCGCGGGGGAGTACCGCACCGGCCGGCGCCACGGCTGGGGCGCCCGTCAGGAGGTCGACTTCACCCACCCGGCGTTCCGCTTCCACGCCGAGCGGATCATCCGCAAGATCGCCGGCCGCTACGCCGACCACCCGGCCGTCATCGGCTTCCAGGTCGACAACGAACCGGGCCTGCACCTCTTCCACAACCACGGCGTCTTCCAGCGCTTCACCGACGACCTGCGCGAACGCTACGGCGACGTAGAGACCCTCAACCGGGAGTGGGGCCTTGTCTACTGGTCCCACCGCCTCTCGACCTGGGCCGACCTGTGGACCCCCGACGGCAACGTCCAGCCGCAGTACGACCTGGCCTGGCGCCGCTTCCAGGCGCGTCTCACCACCGAGTTCATCGCCTGGCAGGCCGAGATCGTGCGCGAGTACGCCCGCCCCGGCCAGTTCGTCACCACCTGCATCTCCTACGACCGCCAGGGCGTCGAGGACGACAAGCTGACCGAGCGGCTGGACGTCACCGCCGGCAACCCGTACTACACGATGCAGGACGCCCTCGCCCTGCCCGACCGCAACCGCACCGGCCAGGACTGGACGACCAACGGGACCTGGGCGCTGTACCGCAGCGCCGACCGCATGTACTCCTCCCGCCAGGAGCCCTTCCTGGTCACGGAGACCAACGCGCAGGCCATCGGCGGGCCGTGGAACAACCGACCGGCCTACGACGGCCAGTACCGCCAGGCGGCCTGGGCGCTGATCTCACGCGGCGCCTCGATGATCGAGTACTGGCACTGGCACACCCTGCACTTCGGCGCCGAGACCTACTGGGGCGGCATCCTGCCGCACAACGGCCGCCCCGGCCGCGTCTACCGTGAACTCGCCGCGCTGGGGAAGGAGTTGGAAAAGGCCGGCGACCTGGTCGCGGCGCTCACCCCGGACGCCGACGTCGCCTTCCTCCACGACGGCCCCAGCAAATGGGCACTTCAGGCACAGCCGCCCCTGGCCGTACCCGACGGAGGCCCGGACAAGCGGTCGTACGCGACCGTCTTCGACGCCTTCTACCGGGGTGCCTTCGAGGCAGGCCTCCAGTCCCGCATCCTCCACCCCGGCCAACTCCCGGGCGCCGACCTGCCGTCGGTCCTGGTCGTCCCGGCCTACTACGCGGCCGACGACACCACCCTGGACCGCCTGAAGGCCTACGCCGAACAGGGCGGCCACCTGGTGCTCGGCCCGCGCTCCGCCTACGGCGACCACGAGGCACGCGCCCGCACCGACGTCCAGCCCGCGCGGCTGGCCGAGGCGGCCGGAGTGACGTACGACGAGTTCAGCAATCTGGACGCCCCGCTGCCCGTGACCGGCGCGGGCGGACTGACCCTTCCGCCCGAGGCCCGGGCCCTGCACTGGGCCGACGGTCTGCAGCCGCAGGGGGCGCAGCGGCTGGCGACGTACGAACACCCGCACTTCGGCCGCTGGCCCGCCGCCACGACACACCCCCACGGCGCGGGCCGCATCACCTACGTCGGCACCGTCCCGGCCCCGGCCTTCGCCAAGGCCCTGCTCCGGTGGGCGGCCCCTGCCGGCGAGGCCTGGCGTCCGCCGCACCCGAGCGTCACGTCGACCTCGGCCCGCTCCCGGGACGGCCGCCGGGTCCGTTTCCTGCACAACTGGTCGTGGGACGCGGTGACCGTCCCCGTGCCGGAGGGCGGACGGGATGTGCTGTCCGGCGCTGAGTACGCCACCGAAGTACCCCTGGGGCCTTGGGATGTGAAGGTCCTCCGGGATCTGTGACTCACTCGGCGCCGCGCACCGGGCGGCCGGTGAACGCGTCCAGCAGGATCCGGTCGCCGAGCGGGCGGTCCAGCGCGACCCTCACCTTCTCGGCACGCAGATCCAGCGTGCAGATACCGGCCCTCGTCCCGACCCAGTAGGCGGACAGCACGACGCTGTCGTCCGTCTCCAGCACGTCCACGGCGGGTCCGTCGTCGCACGACCCGTGGTGGGCCAGCACGGTGACGGACCGGCCGTCGGCGGCGACCTCGACCACCTTGTTCAGCTCCCACAGCTCCCCGCTGAGGTGGCCGGCCGGTCCGATGGGCGGCTTCGGATGCTTCGAGGAGCTGAGGGCGACCCGCTTGAGCGGGGTGTCGTAGCCCTCCAGGGTGAACAGCCAGGCCGGGACGGTGGCAGGGCCGCGGCTGGTGGCCAGCGTCATCTCGCCCAGCTTCGCCCCGGTCACCGTGAGGCGCGGCCCGGGGCCGTTGATGCCGCCCACCTTCTCGTACGCCGTCCGCGCCCCCATGAGCGGCAGCGTGAGCGAGTCACCGTTCTTCCAGGTCACCTTCGCCTGCTTCTGCGGGGTCTCGGGGAGATCGCCGCGCAGCGTGAAGTTCTGGGTGATGTACGCCTCCTTGTCGGCGGCGTTGTGGAAGGCGTCCTCGGGCAGCTGCACCGGGTCGCCCAACGGGTAGTAACCCTCCAGCCAGATGGCGGCCGCCGCTGAACCGTCCCAGGCCCTGGCCACCTCGCGGGCGCGGGGCGCGGTGTCGGGCGCCGGTTCGGACCGGTCCTCGCTCGCGGCGCCGGTGCCGCATGCGGTGGCGAGCAGCCCGAGTGCGGTGAGCAACAGGGCGGTGCGTGCAGCGGTCGTACGCGTGGTCGTAGGCATGGATCCCCCCGAGTGGACGGCGATGAGCCGGACGGGGCGGTGCAGGCGCCGCCCGACACTGTGACGGACGAAGGGCGCGGGGCGTTCGACCGGATCAAGTCGGCGGGCCGGCCGTGCAGACACCGAGCCGTCGCTAGATGACGGCGTCGGCGCGCAGGGCCTCGATCTCCTCGCCGCTGTGGCCGAGTTCGGCCAGGATCGCTTCGGTGTGTTCGCCCACCGCGGGCACCGGGTCCATGCGCGCGGGCATGCCCGCGAGGTCGGCCGGCGGCAGCAGCGCCTGCGCGGTCGCCCCGCCGGGTAGCGCCACATCGCGCCAGCGTCCGCGCTCGGCCAGGACCGGGTGGTCCAGGAACGCGGCGACGTCGTTGACCCCGGCGCAGGCGATGTTGATGGCCTCCAGGTCCTTGAGGATCTCCTCGGCGCCGGAGCGGGCGCAGCGCTCGGCGACGACGGCGTTCAGCTCGTCGCGGTGGGCCACCCGCGCGGAACTGGTGGCGAAGCGCGGGTCGTCGGTCAGCTCGGGCCGGCCGAGGAAACGCGCGCACAGCGCGGTCCACTCGCGCTCGTTCTGGATGGAGAACAGCACCTCCTTGCCGTCGGCGGCCGGGTAGGCGCCGTACGGGGCGAGGGTGGGGTGCTGGGTGCCCAGACGCGGCGGCTGGGTGCCGCCGTAGCGGGTGTAGTAGGCGGGCTGGCCCATCCATTCCGCCAGCGCCTCGAACAGGGACACCTCCACCGGGTGGGCCGTGCCCGTGGTGGCGCGCGTGTACAGGGCGGTGAGGACGCCGCTGTACGCGTACATCCCGGCGGCGATGTCGGCGACGGAGATGCCGACGCGCGCGGTCTCGTCGGCGGTGCCGGTCAGTGACACCAGCCCGGTCTGGCACTGCACCAGCAGGTCGTACGACTTCCGGTCGGCCCACGGCCCGGACGTCCCGTACCCGGAGATCGTGCACGGGATCAGCCGCGGCCACCGCTTGCCGAGCGCGTCGATGCCGAGGCCGAGACGGTCGGCGGCGCCCGGCGCCAGGTTCTGCACGAACACGTCGGCGGTGTCGAGGAGCCGGTGCAGGATCGCCAGACCCCGGGGGGCCTTCAGATCCAGCGTGAGGGATTCCTTCGACCGGTTGAGCCAGACGAAATAGCTGGACTGCCCGTGCACCGTCGTGTCGTACCGGCGGGCGAAGTCCCCGTCCCCCGGCCGCTCGACCTTGATCACCCGCGCCCCGAGATCGGCGAGCTGCCGAGTGGCGTACGGGGCGGCCACGGCCTGCTCCAGGCTGACGACGGTGATGCCGGACAGGGGGAGGTGAGGGGCGTTCATAGCGGCCATGTGTACGTCCACATCGGAGATCGCGTCAACGGAGCCGGTGACCTCGGACGAGGTTCTCAGGGCGGTGAGCGTGGGCTCCGTGGCGCTCATGGCGCCGGTGTCCTCCGGCAGGCGGCCCGCACCGCTAGGCCCGCGTCAGATGCCGCATGGTCAGCGCCAGGCCCAGCCTGAACCGGCCCTGCGGGCTGCGCAGCGGCCAGCCCAGCAGGTGTTCGGCGTGCGCCAGCCGCTCCTGGAGCGTGGAGTGGTGGACGTTGATCTCGGCCGCCGCAGCCCGCAGGCTCGCCGTCGAGGCGACGGCGTGCAGCGTGGCGAGCAGCCAGGGCGCGGCCGCGGCGGCCGACTCCAGCGCCTGTACGTCGGGCGGCGGCTCGGCACCCGGTGCGACGAGGCCGGCGAGGAGGGCGATGCCGCCCAACTCGTCGGCGTGGACGACACGGGGGCCGGGGTCCTGTGCGGTGCCCTCGGCCGTGAACCGGAGGGCGACGCGGGCCTCGGACCAGGAGCGCGGCAGGTCGAGCACCGGGACGGCGGGCCCCACGCCCACGCGGCCGGCGGGCGGCTCGGCGTCCAGGTGTGCGGGCGCGATACGAGGCCGCCCGTCCAGCGGGGCCAGGACACGGGCCGGCGCGGCGGGGTCGAGGCCAAGACCGCGCGCCGCGTGCAGCCGCGCCGCCTCCGCAGCGGTGCCGTCGAGGACGGTCTCGACGAGGGCCGGATCATCGGCCGGGGCCCGTCCGCGCGTCCGGTCGAGCACGAGCCGTATGACACCGGCGGCCCGCTCCAGGATCACCGCGTCCACGACACTCGGCTCCGTCTGCCCGTCCCGCTCCAGCCACAGCGCGGGAGCACCGCCCGGCGCCAGCGCGGCCGACGGCCAGGCGGGGTCCGGCGGCAGATCGCTCTCCCGGCGCGTCCCGTCGGCCTCGACCCGCACATGGACCCGCCGGTCCGCGTCCCTCAGCCGCGCCGGCACCCCGGCCAGCACGGCGGCACCGCGCACCAGCGCCTCCAGCCCGGCGCGGGACTCGGCGAGCCGATCGAAGTAGGCGATGACCCGAACGGCGGCTCCGGCATCCGGATCGAGCGCGGTCAGGCGCCCGGCCAGCTCTTTCATAGGCCCATGGTGCGGCATGCGGTCAAGCCCCGGGACCCGCGGCCGGCATCGAGGGGTGCGGGACCGTGTGGACGTGCGGCTTCGCCGCGTGGGCGCGCGCACCGCGTCGTCACCGGCTCAGCAGCCGCCTCAACCAGGCCAGTTGCGCCGCCCGGCAGGCCTGCGACAGCGCCGCCTGCGGCGCGAACCCGTCGAACCCGTGGAAGCCGCCGGGCCACACGTGCAGCTCGGCCACACCGCCCACCTGCCAGATCCGGGACGCATACGCGACCACCTCGTCACGGAACGTCTCCGCCGAACCGACGTCCAGGAAGGCAGGGGGCAGTCCCGACAGGTCCTGCGCACGTGCCGGCGCCGCGTACGCCGGCACATCGGGCCCACCCCGACGCGCACCGAGCAGCGCCGTCCACCCGGTCTCGTTCGCCGTACGGTCCCACACCCCCAGGCCGGCCATCTGATGGCTGGACGGAGTGTCGTTGCGATCGTCCAGCATCGGGCACATCAGCAGCTGGCCGATCAGCTCCGGGCCGCCGCGGTCCCGGGTGAGCAGCGCCAGCGCCGCGGACAGCCCGCCACCCGCGCTCGCCCCCGCGACGACGATCCGCTGCGGGTCGCCGCCGAACTCGCCCGCGTGCTTCGCCGTCCACTCAAGGCCGGCGTACACGTCCTCGATCTGCGCCGGGTACGGGTGCTCGGGCGCGAGCCGGTACTCCACCGACACCACGACCGCGTCCAGCTCCTTCGCCCAGGCCAGGGCGACGTCGACGCCGACGCGGTTGTCGCCGAGGATCAGGCCGCCGCCGTGGACGTGGTAGATCACGGGCCGCGGATCCGCGCCCGCCGGGGCGGCCGGCCGGCAGATCAGCAGGGAGATCTCGGGCGCGCCCTCGGGGCCCGGCACCGCACGGTCCTCGACCTCGAAGAAGCCGTCCACCGTCAGATCCAGATCCGCCAGCATCTCGATCCCCGGCCCCTGGCGGACGTCGGCTATCTCGTCCATCGTCAGACCGGGCGAGATCACGTCCTTGATGAGCTCCAGCGCGGCGGCGAGCTCGGGGTCGAACGGGGGCGGGGCCTGGGTCATGGCGTCTCCTCACACAGGGGGCACGAGTGTGCCCGGCGGCTCTGCGGCCAGCATCGGCGCACCGGCCCCCGGCGCAGGGCCGCCGTTCGGCGGAACCTCCCCGCCGTCCGGCGGGTGGCACTCCCGTGACCTGGAGCTTGCCAGGAGAAGACCTGCTGTTCACCTGCCGTGGGTGGAGGAGAACTCCTGGCGGCGACGACCCTGACAAGGCCCCACCCGCACCAGGAGTACCACCCGTGAGCGTTTCCCTCACCGTCTGGCTGCCCTCAGGGAAGCGGGCACGTGGACGATCGTCTGGGTCGTCCTGGCCGGTCTCTTCGGTCTCGGCCTGCTCCACTACGGCGGCACCCGGCCCACGGGCGAGTTCCTAGGGAGTACCAGGAGAACAGGCTGCTGAAGCTGGTGGAGCGACGATTCGGTGTGGCCGACCGCTACCACGGCACCAAGCTGAGCATCGAGCAGAACGGCAAGCGGGTCATGACCCCGATGCTGGTCGTGATGCTCGTGATCGGCTCCACCGACGTGCTGTTCGCCCTGGACTCCATCCCCGCCATATACGGGCTGACGCAGGACCCGCACATCGTGTTCACGGCCAACGCCTTCGCGCCGATGGGGCTGAGGCAGTTGTACTTCCTCATCGGCGGCCTGCTGGAGAAGCTGGTCCACCTCAGCTACGGCATCCCCTTCTCGCTGGGCTTCATCGTGCTCGTCCTGGCGGTGACGACGGTGACCAGCCTGCGCGCTGCGCAGCGGCAGGAACTCGCCGGGGCCGGGCGCGGCGCGTCAGCAGATGGCGGGTGAGCGCCACCGCCGTGAGCGCCGCGACCAGCACGCACACCCCGCCCCACCCGAAGCGGCCGTAGGCACGGGCGCCCAGCCAGGAGCCGGCCGTGCCGCCCAGGTAGGCGCAGGTCATGTACGCGGTGTTGAGGCGGCTGCGGACATCGGCGCCCAGGCCGTAGATCCGCACCTGGTTGGCCACCATGCCGGACTGCATGCCGACGTCCAGCAGCAACGTGCCGACGACCAGCGCGGTCAGTCCGGGCACGCCGCCCAGGCCGCCGAACGCCAGCACCACCGCCGACGCGCCGACCACGAGGAAGCACACCAGGTTGACCAGGTCCGCGCCCCGGCGGTCCACCAGCCGCCCCGCGACCGGCGTGCACAGCATCATCGCCGCGTTGACCAGGGCCAGCAGCCCGGCGGCCGTGGCGTCCATGCCGTACACCGGGCCCGTGAGCAGCAGTGCCACGCCGGTCCACACCGCGCAGAAGGCGCCGAACACCGTCGCCTGGTACAGGCACGAGCGGCGCAGCTCCGGCTCGGTGCGCAGCAGCCGCAGGGGTGCGGCGAGCAGCGCCGGGTATGGCGTCGCGGTGGCCGGGGGCAGCGCCGGCAGGAGTCGGGCCAGCAGGGCCGCGACCATGAGGGACACCGCGGCGGCCACGACGTACGGCGCCCGCCAGCCCAGCCAGTCGCCGAGGGCGCCGCCGAACGCGCGGGACAGCAGCATGCCGGCGAGGGCGCCGCTGAGCAGGGTGCCGCTGACGACGCCGCGCCGCTCGGCGGGCACCAGGCCGGCCGCCAGCGGGCCGGCGAGCGGGGCGATCACCGTGGCCGCGCCGACGAGGGTGCTCGCGGCGACCAGCGGCAGCAGCGCAGACGCCGTGCTCGCGGCGAGCAGGCCGAGGCCGGTCAGTGTGAGCAGGCCGACGAGCAGTCGGCGCGGCCGCAGCCGGTCGCCGAGCGGGACCAGCAGGAAGATGCCGGCCGCGTAGCCGAACTGGGTGGCCGTCACCACCGTGGCGGCCGCGTCGGGGGAGACGCCGAGGCCGGAGGCCACCAACGGGCCGATCGCCTGCGGGAAGTAGACATTGCCCACGGCGACCCCGCACGCGAAGGCGAGCAGCGCGATCGCGCAGGTAGTCTGCCGGGGATTGCGATCCGTCATACGCCGAAGTCCACAGCGGCGACGGGCGGTTGCCAAAGGATGTAGCCGGAGGCTAAATGATCAGCTTCCTGCTCGACGGCGACGACCTCGCGGACACCCGGTTCGCGATCTCGCCGTTGCGCGAGGCCATGGGCAGCCTGCGGGCCCTGCGCGCCCCCGCCCTCTACCCCCTGCACACCCCGTGGCGCCGCTCGGTCCTCGACCGCCTCGACCCCGCCGACGCCCGGCTGCTGCGCGCCCTGGTGGGACCGACCCTGGCCCTGCCCGACTTCCTCACCCCGCGCCCGACGACCTTCGCGCCCACGCTGGAGGACCAGCTCGCCGCCGTACGGTCGACACCGCCGGATCTCGTACGACGCGACCTGCACGCGGCCCATGCCCCGCACCCCCTCCCGGACGCCCTGCGGCAGATCACCGCACCCGGCGACGCCCCCGTGGCCGAGCTGCTGGAAGAGCTGTCCGACCTGCTGCGGCGGTACTGGGAGTCGGCCATCGGGCCGGACTGGCCCCGGATGCGGCTCGTCCTCGAGGCCGACATCACCCACCGCGCCCGGCAGCTCGCCATGGGCGGAGCGCGGCTCCTCTTCTCCGACCTGCACCGCAATGTGCGCTGGCGCGACGGCGTCCTGCGCGTCGAGCAGATGATCGGCCGGCACGAGGTGGACGGATCCGGGCGCGGGCTGCGCCTGGTGCCGTCCCTGTTCGCGCACAAGCCCGCGCCCCCGGTCAGCGCCGACGACCCAGCATCTGAAGGTGCTGCACGCGACGGGACTGCTCACCCGGGCCCGTGACGGGCGGCGCGTGCTGTACCGGCGCACCGCGCTCGGCGACCAACTCGCCGGCCGGGCTTGACTTCGAGAGCGCTCGAAGTTCTAGCGTCACCCGTGACGGGGGCGAGGTCCGGGCGAACGGAGACAGGACATGCGCGTCGGCGTGCACATCAACCGCTTCGACCACTCCGGAGGAGGCCCCGCGCTCGGCACCGAACTCGCCGCCGCGGGCGCAGCCGCCGAGGAAGCCGGCGTGAGCTGGCTGTCGGTCATGGACCACTACTTCCAGATGGAGTTCAACGACCGCGCCGAGGACCCCATGCTGGAGGCCTACACGACCCTCGGCTACCTCGCCGCCCACACCTCAACGGTCCGCCTGGGCACCCTGGTGACCGGCGTGACCTACCGCCACCCCGGCCTGCTCGCCAAGATCGCCACCACCCTCGACGTACTGTCCGGCGGCCGGGCCGCCCTCGGGATCGGCGCCGCCTGGTACGACCGGGAGCACCAGGGGCTCGGCGTGCCGTTCCCGCCGGTCGCCGAGCGCTTCGAGCGACTGGAGGAGACCCTGCGGATCTGCCTGCAGATGTGGAACCCGCAGGCCAACGGCCCCTTCGAGGGCAAGCACTACCGGCTGGCCGAGACCCTCTGCGTCCCGGCACCGGTCAGCGCCCCGCACCCCGAGATCATGATCGGCGGGGGCGGCGAGAAGAAGACGCTGCGGCTGGTGGCCCGGTACGGCGACGCGTGCAACCTGTTCACCACCTCGCCGGAGGAGGTCGGGCGCAAGCTCGATGTGCTGCGCGGCCACTGCGACACCGAGGGGCGCGACTACGACCGGATCCGCAAGACCGTCCTCTACGCGGGCGAGGCCGCCGCGACGGGCGACCTCGACGCCTTCACCCGGGACATCGCCGGCTACACCGAACTCGGCATCGACACGGTGATCCTCGGCCCGCGCACCGGCGAACCGGCCGCGTTCATCGAGAACTTCGCGGCACCGGCCGTGCAGCGGCTCGCCGGGCTGGACTGAGCGGGCGAGGTCACCGGCAGGGCGACTGCGACGCGGAGTCGGCCGGCCGGCTTCGGGAGACGACGCGCATGCCCTGGGCGTCCACGACGCGCACCTGCAGCGAACCGCAGGCGCACCGCGTCCACACCGTGCTGCCCGCCGCCGTGGAGTGGCGGGACACCACCTGGTAGGGCTCGGCGCCGTCGGGCCACCCGCAGTGCGGGCAGACGGTGCCGGTCGTGCTGGTCATGGCGACTCCTCGTACTTCGGTGGCTGGTTCGGCCGTCGCGACACCACCAAGGGTGCGATGCGTCTTCGTACACGTCCAGGTTGACTTTGTGGACCTCACCTTGAAGCGTGGGCTTCATGATTGACCTGCGCCGACTGCATGTACTGAGAGCTGTTGCGCACTATGGCACGGTCACCGCGGCCGCCCGCGCCCTGCACTTCACCCCGTCCGCCGCCTCCCAGCAGATCCGCCAACTCGCCCGCGATCTGGGCGTCGACCTGCTGGAACCGCAGGGCCGCGGGGTGCGGCTGACCCCGGCGGCCGAGAGCCTGCTGGCGCATGCCGACGCGATCCAGGCCCGCTGGGAGCTGGCCGAGCTCGATCTGCGGGCCGATCACGGCGCGCCCGCCGGGCCGCTGCGTGCCAGTGGCTTTCCGCTGGCGGTGTCGGTGCTGCTCGCGCCCATGGCGTCCCGACTGCGCGAACGCCATCCACGGCTCAGCGTCCGCATCCAGGAGGCCGAGGTGCCGGTCAGCTTCGACCTGCTCTTCGAGGGGGAGATCGACCTGGCCGTCGTCGAGGCGACGATCTACAACCCGCCCCTGAGCGACGACCGCTTCGATCAACAGCCGCTCCTGGACGACCCGTTCGACCTCGTCGTCCCCGAGGGCCACCCGCTCGCGGGGCGGGACGGTGTCGACCTCGCGGAGGCGGCGCACGAGGAGTGGATCGCGCCGGTGCCGGAGAGTCCCTGCCGTCCGCATGTGCTGTCGGCGTGCGGGGAGGCCGGGTTCACCCCGGACATCGTGCATCACGCGATGGACTGGAACGTCATGGCCCACCTCGTCGCCCACCGCCTCGGCGTCGCCCTCGTCCCCCGCCTCGCCCACCTCACCCCGCACCTGCCGATCACCCGCGTCCGCTGCACGGGCAACCCCCACCGCAAACTCCTGACCTGCACCCGGGGTGGCGGCCACGCCCGCCCGGCGGTGGCGGCGGCCCTGACGGAGCTGCGCGATCTGGCGCCGACGGCGGTGGCTTGAGACAGGGGGGAGTCTTTAGACGTCTTTAGACAGGGGGGCTGAGGCAGAGGGTGAGACAGGGAGGAGGGCCGGAGCGCTCGGCTCCGGCCCCCTGGGGCCTGCTCTCGGTCCTCGGTTCCCCGCCTGCGCCCCGACACCCGGCACGCACGCTCGCGGCGACCTCCGGTGAGGTCAGGCGGCGACCGCCTCGCCCGCGTGCCCGTGGACGCGCGCGATGACCTCGGTGAGCTGGGCGGCGACCTCGGCGTCGTCGGCCGGGTGGGTCTCGGCGAAGCGGGTCACGGAGCCGGGGATGGACAGCTTGATGTCCTCCAGCACCTTGCCGCCGGCCACACCGACGGACTTGCGGGCCTCGTCCTGCGCCCACACACCGCCGTACTGGCCGAACGCGGTGCCGACCACGGCGACCGGCCTGCCCGAGATGGCTCCGGCGCCGAACGGGCGGGACAGCCAGTCGATGGCGTTCTTCAGGACGGCCGGGATCGTGCCGTTGTACTCGGGCGTGAACAGCAGCAGCGCGTCGGCGCCGGCAGCGGCCTCGCGCAGCTTGGCGGCCGTGGCCGGGACGCCGCCCTCGACGTCGATGTCCTCGTTGTAGAAGGGGATCTCGGCCAGGCCCTCGAAGAGCACGACCTCGGCGCCCTCGGGAGCGAGCTTGACGGCCGCCTCGGCGAGCTGGCGGTTGTGCGAACCGGCACGAAGGCTGCCGACGAGCGCGAGGATACGAACAGACATGCGAACTCCAGGAGTCTTGAAACAGTGCCGTGACATATTCGGACCGGGGTCCGTTTAGATTTCTACCACCCTAACCGGACCGCGGTCCAGTTTCATTCCCGATGCTTTACTCTTGCTTCATGTCCGCACCCGAGCCGCCCTTCCCGAAGCCCCAGGAGCCCTTCGGCACGCCACAGTTGCTGGAGGTCGGCGCCGCCCCCGACGAGCCCTGCCTGCGCGCCGACGCCGCCCGCAACCGCGCCCGGCTGCTGGACGCCGCCGCACGGCTGATCGCGGAGCACGGCGCGGCCGGGGTCACCATGGAGGCGGTGGCCGCGGAGGCGGGCGTGGGCAAAGGGACGGTCTTCCGCCGCTTCGGCGACCGCACCGGCCTGCTGACGGCGCTGCTCGACCACTCCGCTCGGGGGCTCCAGGCCGACTTCCTCGGCGGGCCGCCGCCGCTCGGCCCCGGCGCCGAGCCGGTCGAGCGGCTGCGGGCGTTCGGCGTGGCGGTGCTGTACCGCGCGGCCGATCAGCTGGATCTGCAACTGGCGGCCCAGCCCGAGCCCACCCGCCGGTTCCTGCACCCCTCGTTCAAGGCGCTGCACACCCATGTCACGGTGCTGCTGCGGCAGATCCAGCCGGACGCCGACTGCGAACTGCTCGCCCAGACGCTCATGGCGTATCTCGACCCCGCCCTGATCAACCACCTGACCCGACAGTGCGGGATGCCCATGGAGCGACTGGAGAAGGGCTGGATGGACCTGGTGGCCCGCGTGACGCGCACAGCGGTGTGAACGGTCAAGGGCCCTGAGTTCAGGCCCGAGTACAGGTTCTGCAAAGATGCGGTGCGTCATGGTGCAGATACCGAAAACGCCCGCGCCCGCTCTCCCCGCACCGCGCTCGGTACCCACGAGCGCCGATGTGGCCCGCCTGGCCGGCGTCTCGCGCGCGACCGTCTCCTACGTCCTCAACAACACCAGCGCCGTCCGGATCAGCGAGCCCACCCGCCGCCGGGTCCGCGAGGCCGCGAAGGAACTCGGCTACGTCCCGCACGCCGCGGCCCGCAGCCTGCGCGCCGGACACAGCCGCATGGTCCTGATGCCCACGCCGAGCTTCGCCGCCGGCCACCTCTACAGCCACTTCCTCAGCGACCTCCAGTTGGCCCTCGGCCGCCTCGACTACACCGTCGTCCAGCACGGCAGCGTCGGCCTGCACGGCGACGAGGCCGCCCGCGCCTGGGCCGAACTGCGCCCCGTCGCCGTCCTGGTGTCGGGCTCCGGCCTCGGCCCGAAAGGTGTGACCGTGCTCAAGCGCTCCGGCGCCCGGGCCGTGATCACCCTCGGCCCCGACTCCGTCGAGGGCGCCCACACCCTGCTGATGGACTTCGAGGCCGTCGGGCACTGCGCGGGCAGCCACCTCTACGAGCGCGGCAGGCGCCGGATCGGCGTCGTCGTACCCGAGGAGGACAAGCTGGAGGCCTTCTCCACCCCCCGGCTGGAAGGCGTACGCCGCGCCCTGCACGGCACGGACGCCACCGTGACCGCGCTGCCCCTGGCCTACACCGAGGAGTCGGCCGCACGGCTCGCCGCCCGCTGGCGCGACCTCGGCCTCGACGCGGTGTTCGCCTACAACGACGAGTACGCGATGCTGCTGATGCGGGCCCTGCAGGACGAAGGCGTCGACGTCCCCGCCGAAACTGCCGTCATGGGCGCCGACGACCTGATGCTCGGACGGCTGCTGCGGCCTAGGCTGAGCACCGTCCACATCGAGCTCCCGTCCAGCCGCGACCTCGCGGAACTGGTCGACCGCGCGGTGCGCAACCCCGGCACGGCCCCCGGGACGCACCAGGTGCTGGGGGCGACGGTGGTGCACCGCGAGTCGAGCTGAGGGCCCAGGGGGTGTGGTGAGCGTCCCGCACAGCACCCGCACGGGACTCTCGAAACACGCCGTCGGACAGGCCCCGGCGGCCCGGCCGACGTACCGTCGAAAGCCAGGGAGGCGTGGGAATGCGCACGACGGTCGGCATCATCGGCGGCGGCCCCGCCGGGCTGCTCCTCGCCCGGCTGCTGCATCGCGCGGGCGTCGACTGCGTGGTGCTGGAGGCCAGGACCCGGGAGTACGTCGAGCAGCGCCAGCGGGCCGGGATGCTGGAGCAGGGCACGGTCCACGCGCTGCGCGAGGCCGGTGCCGCCGAGCGGCTGGAGGCCGAGGGCCTGGTGCACCGGGGCATCGAGCTGCGCTTCGACCGGGAACGCCACCACATCGACTTCCCGGCCCTGACCGGCGGCCGTACGGTGACGATCTACGCGCAGACCGAGATCGTGAAGGACCTGGTGGCGCTGCAACTCGCCGACGGGCCGCCGCTGTTGTTCGAGGCCGAGGCGCTCGCCGTCGAGGCGCCGCAGAGCGCGACGCCTGTCGTACGGTTCCGGCACGAGGGCCGCGAGCGGACGCTGACCTGCGACTGGGTCGTCGGCTGCGACGGCTTCCACGGCATCTCCCGGAACGCCTTCCCGGCCGGCGCCGGCCGCTCCTTTGCGCACGACTATCCGTACTCCTGGCTCGGCGTCCTCGCCGAAGTCCCGCCGTCCTGCGAGGAGTTGATCTACGCACGCGGTGAGCGCGGCTTCGCCCTGCACAGCATGCGCTCACCGTCGGTCTCCCGGCTCTACCTCCAGGTCCCTGTGGACACCGACGCCGACGACTGGCCCGACGACCGCATCTGGGACGAACTCGCCGCCCGCTTCGCCATCGACGCCGACTGGACCCTGAACCGCGGGCCGATCACCTCCAAGTCCGTGACGCCGATGCGCAGTTACGTCCACGAACCGATGCGCCACGGCCGTCTCCTGCTCGCCGGGGACGCCGCCCACATCGTCCCGCCGACCGGTGCCAAGGGCCTCAACCTCGCCGTGTCGGACGTACGGGTCCTGGCCCGCGCGTTCGCCGAGCTGGACCGTACAGGGAGTACAGCACTCCTCGACAGGTACTCGGAGGTATGCCTTCAACGCGTGTGGCAGGCCACCCGATTCTCGGATGACATGACTAAGATGTTGCACGCTCAACCAGATGGGGATGTGTTCGACCACCGGATGCAGCTCGCACGTCTGCGCCGGATCACCGCATCCCGCCACGCCGCCGCCGAACTGGCGGCGAACTACGCGGGACTTCCACTGCCTGTGTGAGTCCCGCCAGGTGATCGAACGGAGAGTCGCAATGCCGTTGCTCGACCCCAGGACCTGGCAGCCCCGCTCCCTGCGGGGAGGCGAGTACGCCGTCACCGAGCCCGCCACCGGCGACACGCTCGCCGCCGTCACCCTGGCCTCCGCCGAGGACATCGCTACCGCCGCCGAGGCCGCCCGTGCCGCGCAGACCGAGTGGGCGCGCCTGCCGCACTTCGCGCGCGCCGCGGTGCTGCGCAAGGCCGGCGACCTGTTCACCGCGCACGCCGCCGAACTGCGCGAATGGCTCGTGCGGGAATCCGGCTCCATCCCCGGCAAGGCCGACTTCGAGCTGCACGTCGCCGCTCAGGAGTGCTACGAGGCCGCCGCCCTCGCCTCCCGCCCGGCCGGGCAGATCCTGCCCAGCGAGGCGCCCCGGCTGTCGTACACCCGCCGGGTGCCGGTCGGCGTCGTCGGCGTGATCTCGCCGTTCAACGCCCCGCTGATCCTCTCCATCCGCTCCGTCGCCCCGGCCCTCGCCCTCGGCAACGGCGTCGTCCTGAAGCCGGACCCGCGCACGGCGGTCTGCGGCGGCCTCTCCCTCGCCGCGGTCTTCGCCGAGGCCGGTCTGCCCGAGGGGCTGCTGCACGTTCTGCCGGGCGGCCCGGAGGCCGGTCAGGCGCTGGTCGCGGACCCGCGCGTGCCGGTCATCTCCTTCACCGGCTCCACGGCCGCGGGCCGTGCCGTCGGTGAGGCCGCCGGTCGCCATCTCAAGCGCGCGCACCTGGAGCTGGGCGGCAACTCCGCCCTGGTCGTGCTGGAGGACGCCGACATCGACGCGGTGATCTCCACGGCCGCCTGGGGTTCCTTCTTCCACCAGGGCCAGATCTGCATGACGACCGGCCGCCACCTCGTCCACGAGTCCCTGTACGAGGAGTACGTCGAGCGGCTCGCGGCCAAGGCCGACGCCCTCGCCGTCGGCGACCCGCACCGCGCCGAGGTCCACCTCGGCCCGCTCATCGACGCCGGCCAACTCGGCAAGGTGCACGGCCTGGTCGAGGCCAGCACGTCACGGGGCGCCAAGCTGGCGGCGGGCGGCACCCACGAGCAGCTCTTCTACCGGCCGACGGTGCTCGCCGGCGTCGACGACGAGACCCCCGCCTACGCCGAGGAGGTCTTCGGCCCGGTCGCCCCGGTACGTTCCTTCGCCACCGCCGACGAGGCCGCCGCCCTGGCCGCGGCCAGTTCCTACGGCCTCTCCCTGGGCATCGTCACCGGCGACGCCGCCCGCGGCCTGGACCTGGCCGAGCGGATCCCGACCGGGATCGTGCACATCAACGACCAGACCGTGAACGACGAGGCCGTCGCCCCGTTCGGCGGCATCGCCGCCTCCGGCACCGGGGCCCGGTTCGGCGGCGAGGCCAACCTGGAGGCGTTCACCGACGTGCGCTGGACGACGGTGCGCGGCGACGTGGCGGCGTACCCCTTCTAGGCCTGGCTGGTTCCAGGCCCTACTGGCCGTCCTGCTCGGCCTGCGCCTGCTGGGCGGCCACGGCCTTGCGGACCTCGTCCATGTCGAGCTTGCGGGCCTGCCCGATGACGTCCGTGAGGGCGGCCTCGGGCAGGGCACCCGGCTGCGCGAACACGGCGACACGGTCACGGACGATCATCAGCGTCGGGATCGACTGGATGCCGAAGGCGGCGGCCAGCTCCGGCTGCGCCTCGGTGTCGACCTTGCCGAACACAAGGTCCGGGTTCTCCTCGGCGGCCTTCTCGTACACCGGGGCGAACTGACGGCATGGCCCGCACCAGGATGCCCAGAAGTCGATCAGGACGAACTCGTTGTCCGTGACCGTCTGGTCGAAGTTGTCCTTGGTGAGCTCCACGGTGCTGCTCATGGCGTTGATCCCTCATCCCTGTTGCTGGTGTACGGGCGAAGCCGTCGGCGACAACACGACCGTACGGTCACGTATTCCGCGCGCGTACCCGTGTGGCCTCGCCGCACACCACCCGTAAGACTGAGCCCATGACGGAAACGGATTCCATCGCGTACGACGTCGTGGTGCTCGGAGCGGGACCGGTGGGGGAGAACGTCGCCGACCGCACCCGCGCGGCCGGCCTGTCCACCGCGGTCGTGGAGAGCGAACTGGTCGGCGGCGAATGCTCGTACTGGGCGTGCATGCCCAGCAAGGCCCTGCTGCGCCCGGTCATCGCCCAGGCCGACGCCCGCCGCCTGCCCGGCCTCGCCCCGGCCGTGCAGGGTCCCCTCGACGCGGCCGCTGTCCTCGCCCGACGCGACGACTACACCTCGAACTGGCACGACGACGGCCAGGTCCAGTGGCTGAACGGCATCGGCGCCGACCTCTACCGCGGCCACGGCCGCCTCGCCGGCCCCCGCACGGTGGAGGTGACCGGCCCCGACGGCGTACGACACGTCCTGACCGCCCGGCACGCCGTCGCCGTCTGCACCGGCAGCCGGGCCGTCGTGCCCGACCTGCCCGGCATGGCCGCGGTCAAGCCCTGGACCAGCCGCGAGGCCACCAGCGCCCGGAGCGTGCCCGGCCGGCTGATCGTGGTCGGCGGGGGAGTGGTCGCCACCGAGATGGCCACGGCCTATCAGGCCCTCGGCTCACAGGTCACGCTCCTGGTCCGCGGCAAGGGCCTGCTGAACCGCATGGAGCCCTTCGCCGGCGAACTCGTCGCCGAGGCGCTCACCGAGGCCGGTGCCGATGTCCGCACCGGGACCTCGGCCGAGACGGTGACCAGGGAGAACGGCACGGTCGTGGTCGTCACCGACCACGGCGACCGGATCGAGGCCGACGAGATCCTCTTCGCCACCGGGCGCGCCCCGCGCACCGACGACATCGGCCTGGAGACCATCGGTCTGGAGCCCGGCTCCTGGCTGGAGGTCGACGACAGCCTGCGCGTCACCGGCAGCGAGTGGCTGTACGCGGTCGGCGACGCCAACCGCCGCGCCCTCCTCACCCACCAGGGCAAGTACCAGGCCCGTATCGCGGGCGCGGCCATCGCGGCCCGCGCCTCCGGTGCGCCGCTCCCGGAGTCGGACCCCTGGGGCGCCCACACCGCCACCGCCGACCACGACGCCGTCCCCCAGGTCGTCTTCACCGACCCCGAGGCCGCCGCCGTCGGCCTGTCCCTGGCGGAGGCGGAACAGGCCGGCCACCGCGTCCGCGCCGTCGACTACGACCTCGCCTCGGTGTCCGGCGCGTCGCTGTACGGCGACGGCTACCGGGGCCGCGCCCGCATGGTCGTCGACCTGGAGCGCGAGATCCTCCTCGGCGTGACGTTCGTCGGCCCCGGGGTCGGCGAACTCATCCACTCGGCGACGATCGCGGTCGCCGGGCAGGTGCCGATCAGCAGGCTGTGGCACGCGGTTCCGTCGTATCCGACGATCAGCGAGGTGTGGCTGCGGCTGCTGGAGTCGTACCGGGACAACTGACGTATCGATGCAACTGACGTACCGGCGCAACCGCCGTACTCAGTCCGGCAGTTCGAAGCCGAGGGCCCGAGCCGCCTCGTCCGGGGCCGGCTGGGCCCAGTACTCGGCCATCGCCTGGTTCGAGCAGAGCGAGCGCGGCTCGGCCCGGTCCAGGTAGAGCATGCCGTCGAGGTGGTCCGTCTCGTGCTGCACGATACGGGCGGGCCACCCCGAGAACACCTCGTCGAACCCGCGCCCGTGCTCGTCCTCACCGGTCAGCCGCACCTCGGCGGGCCGGGCCACCACCGCCTGATAGCCCGGGACGCTCAAACAGCCCTCGAAGAACGCGGCACGGGCGGTACCCACGGCTTCGTACGACGGGTTCACCAGCACCCGGAACGGCTGCGGCACCCGCCCCCGCACCAGCGCCACCTCCGCCGGCACCGGCGCCGGATCCTCGATCACCGCGATCCGCAGCGCCACACCCGCCTGGGGTGCGGCGACGCCGACGCCGGGCGCCGCGTGCATGGTGACCCGGAGGGCCTCGACGAAGCGGTCCAGCAGCGCGGGGCCGAGCTGGCCCTCGAAGCGCTCGGCGGGCCGCCGCAGCACCGGATCGCCGGCCGTCATGATGGGCAACGGGCCCTCGGCGGCGAGGAGTTGCTCGACCTGCTCGGCCAGCGGGGCGCGATGGTTCGGAAGTGCCATCGCGCCAGGATGCCATGACGGTCGTATCACCGTCGGACTTCCTTGTGGCCTACGTCACTTGAGACGGCGGGAACTCGGCCGTCCCGCCGCCCGACTACTGGACTGCCACAGCAAGAGGAACGTCCTCCCCACCCCCCGGAGAAGCCGCCGATGTCCACCGCCCCCACGACCACCAGGGACGAGGCCACGCCACCCGCCGCCCCGGCAGCGCCCAAGAGCCGGTGGGCCCCGCTGCGCCCGCTGATCCTGCGCCTGCACTTCTACGCCGGCGTGCTGGTGGCGCCGTTCCTGCTCGTCGCCGCCGTCACCGGCCTGCTCTACGCCGCCTCGATCCCGGCCGAGAAGGTCGTGTACGCCGACCAGCTCACCGTCCCCGTCGGCGACCGCAAGCTGCCGGTCTCCGAGCAGGTCGCCGCCGCCCGCGAGGCACACCCGGAGGGCACCGTCTCGGCCGTACGGCCCTCCCCGGAGGACGACGCGACCACCAGGGTGCTGCTGTCCGGGGTGCCGGGCGTGGACGAGGGCCACACGCTCGCGGTGTTCGTCGACCCGTACACCGCGCGGGTGCGCGGCGCCCTCGAACAGTACGGCTCGACCGGCGCGTTGCCGCTGCGCACCTGGATCGACGAGTTCCACCGCGACCTGCACCTCGGCGAGACCGGCCGCCTGTACAGCGAGTTCGCGGCGAGCTGGCTGTGGGTGATCGCGGGCGGGGGAGTGGTGCTGTGGTTCTCCCGGCGCCGCGCCCAGCGCAAGGTGCGCGGCACCAGCGGCCGGCGCCGCACGCTCGGCCTGCACGGCAGCGTCGGGGTCTGGGCCGCGGCCGGGTTCGTGTTCCTGTCGGCGACCGGCCTGACCTGGTCGGCGTACGCCGGCGCCAACATCGCGGACCTGCGCACCTCGCTCGGCCAGGCCACCCCGGCGGTGTCCGCCGCGGCGGGCGGGGAGCACGCGGGCCACGGCGACGCGGCGGCCTCGGGCGGCCAGGCCGCGCACGGGGTCGGTCTCGACCAGGTCCTGGCGGCGGCGCGCGCCGAGGGGCTGGGCGACCCGGTGGAGATCGTGCCGCCCGCCGACGCCTCGTCCGCCTACGTCGTGAAGCAGATCCAGCGAAGCTGGCCCGAGAAGCAGGACTCGGTCGCCGTGGACCCGGCCACGGGTGAGGTCACCGACGTGCTGCGGTTCGCCGACTACCCGGTCCTGGCCAAGCTCAGCCGGTGGGGCATCGACCTGCACAGCGGCCAACTGTTCGGCCTGGCGAACCAGATCGCGCTGATGCTGCTCACCCTCTCCCTGATCCTGCTGATCGTGTGGGGCTACCGCATGTGGTGGCAGCGCGGCCGCGGCTCGGCCTTCGGCCGCCCGCTCCCGCGCGGGGCGTGGCGGCAGGTGCCCCCGCAGATCCTGGTCCCTCTGGTGGCCGCCGTCGCGGTCCTCGGCTACTTCGTACCGCTGCTCGGCATCCCACTGGCCGCGTTCGTCGTCGTGGACGTGGTCCTCGGGGAGGTCGCTCATCGGCGGGGGAAGCGGACGCCCGCGGAAGTGAAGTAGCGGGAACGACAGCCGAAGGGCCCGGTTCCGGGGGGAACCGGGCCCTCGCTCCCTCTCCCGCTCTGCTCAGAGCTGCTCGAAGTCACCCGCCAGCGCCGAGGCGAGGCGCATGTGCGGCTCGGCCTCCTCGTGCCGGCCCTGCCGTTGCAGGGTGCGGCCCAGCATCAGCCGGGCGTACTGCTCGACCGGGTCGCGCTCGACGATGACCCGCAACTCGCTTTCCGCACGCCGAAGTTGGGCCGAGTGGTAGTAGGCGCGCGGCACCGGCGTAGTCCCTGGCGTCGAAGAAGAGCTGCGCGCGCTCCCAGCGCTCGGCCGGTGTTCCGTGGTCGTAGTACATCGTGTCCACTCGTGACCTCCTTCGGCGCCGACAACGAAGGCAGGTGGTTCAATATTCCACTACTTGGTCAGGGCTGCGAACTCCGCGTTCGCCCGTTCCGTGATGAGGGTCAGTACGCGTCCGGCGGCGGCGAGATCCTCCGCCGGGATACCGGCGTAGATCCGAGTGGTGATGGGGGCGGTCTCGGCGGAGGTCCGCTCGTACAGCTCCCGCCCCGCATCCGTGATCCGCACCTGGGACGGCTCCTGAGGGGCCAGCAGCTCAGCGGCGATCAGCTCGTCGACCACGGAGTTCGCCTCCGCCGCGGCGATCTTCAGTGCGCCGGTGACGCTGTCGGCGAGGCGCTCCCGCTCGACCGGCCCCTCGGCGACGGCGGCGAGCCGGAGTGTGACGGACTGCTGGAAGGTCGCACCGTGGCGGGCCAGCACATGCTCGAGAAGTGCGCGGCCGGCGTAGTGGGCCAGGGCGATGACGCGGGGATCGACCAGGGGAGTGGTGGCGGTCATGACTGCTCCTTGTCTGACTGGCTGTCCAGGGTGAGTTCGGACTCACTGTCCGAGGTGAACGGGTCGAGAGGCGCGTCGAGCAGGATCGCCAGATCGCGCGTGAACTCCCGGGTGCGCGCGCTGTCCAGGCCGCCGAGCGGCGCCAGCAACTGCTGAAGCAGCCTCTGGACGACCTTGATTGCCTGCCGCGTCCGCTCACGTCCCTGCTCGGTCAGCGCGAGCTGCACCGCGCGCGGATCGCGGGGATCCCGGGTGCGTTCGAGGAGGCCGGCGGTCTCCAGTGTCCGCGCCAGCTTGGAGACGTAGAGCGGTTCGAGCCCGGTGTGGTCGGCGAGGCGCCGCTGGCTGGGGCGCTCGCCGCGGCGCTGCATGCCGTACAGCGAGGCCACCAGCGCGTACTGCGCGTGGGTGAGCCCCAGTGGGGTGACGGCCCGGTCGACGGCGACCCGCCATTTCGTCGATAGACGCCACACCAGGAACCCGGGCGAAACGTTCTCGGAACCCTTGCTCATGACGGATACAGTACATGGCTACTATATACATGGCGACTATTTTCTCGAACGCATCGAGACAGCCCCGGGGTACGGACTGACGAGGCGGCCCCGGCGGGGCTAGGTTGGGCGGCATGAGCAATCTTGATCGCGAGGCGGTGCCCGCCGTCTGCGGCGGCCGCGGTTTCGTCGTGGCGGAGCCCGTACGCGAACTCCTGAGCCCTCGCCGGGTCAAGCTCGGCGAATCCACCGAAGTCCGTCGCCTGCTGCCCAACCTGGGCCGTCGCATGGTCGGCGCCTGGTGCTTCGTCGATCACTACGGTCCGGACGACATCGCCGACGAGCCCGGCATGCAGGTGCCGCCGCACCCGCACATGGGCCTGCAGACGGTGAGCTGGCTGCACGAGGGCGAGGTGCTGCACCGGGACTCCACGGGCAGCCTCCAGACGATCCGCCCGCGCGAGCTGGGCCTGATGACCTCCGGCCGGGCGATCAGCCACTCCGAGGAGAGCCCGAGGTCGCACGCCCGCTTCCTGCACGGCGCCCAGCTCTGGGTCGCCCTCCCGGACGGCCACCGCCACACCGACCCGCACTTCGAACACCACGCCGAACTGCCGGTCGTCACGGCGCCGGGACTGCGGGCCACGCTGATCCTCGGCGGCCTCGACGGAGCCGCGTCGCCCGGCACCGCGTACACCCCGATCGTCGGCGCGGACCTCGCCCTGTCGCACGGCGCCGACGTACGCCTCCCGCTGGAGCCGGACTTCGAGTACGCCGTCCTGTCCATGTCCGGCGAGGCCCACGTGGACGGCGTACCGGTACTGCCCGGCTCCATGCTCTACCTCGGCTGCGGCCGCACCGAACTCCCGCTGCGCGCCGAGTCGGACGCGTGCCTGATGCTCCTCGGCGGCGAGCCGTTCGAGGAGGAGCTGATCATGTTCTGGAACTGGATCGGACGGTCCCAGGAAGAGATCGTGCAGGCGCGTCAGGACTGGATGGAAGGCTCCCGGTTCGGGGAGGTGAAGGGGTACGACGGGGCGCCACTGCCCGCACCGGAACTGCCGCCGGTGCCGCTGAAGCCACGGGGGAGAGTGCGCTGACCTGCGGAAACGCGTCAGCGTCGGTGGCCGCAGGCGGTAGGCGGCCGGGTGAGTCTCACTGTCTTCCACCTGCTTGCCGGGAGGCGTCCAAACAGCTGGCTGGCTCTGACCGGTGCGGTTGGCGATTCCACGGTGTGGCTGTCTGTGGGCGGCTGTGGCAGGACTCTTGCTGACCTAGGCAGTTTCGTTTGGATCAGCCGGTCGTTGGTCCGGGTGTGCCGTTAACAGATGCGCAGTGGGCGCGGATCGAGCCGTTACTCCCGGACCGCACGCGAAGCGGGGCGGCCGGTGGCGCGACCACCGGGAGGTGATCGACGCGATCGCGTTCAAGTTCCAGACCGGAACGCAGTGGGTCCACCTGCCGGAGTAGTACGGCAACTGGCGAGGCGTCTACAACCGGCTGCGGATGTGGGCCGTCGACGGTACCTGGGAGCGGGTGTTCACCGCGCTGATGGCCCAGGCCGACGCGGACGAGGACCTCAACTGGGCCGTCTCGGTGGACTCCACGATCGTGCGTGCCCACCAGCACGCGGCCGGGGCCCGCAAAAAGGGGCCCCGGCAGACGAACCCGGCGACCACGCCATCGGCCGCTCCCGCGGCGGACTGACCACGAAGATCCACCTCGCCGCCGACGGCCGCTGCCGACCTCTGGCGTTCGTTCTCACCACAGGCCAGGCCGGCGACGCACCTGCCTTCACCGACGTCATCACCCGCCTGCGTGTTCCCCGGCGGCGAGGGCGGCCCCGCACCAGACCGGATCTGGTCCTGGCCGACAAGGCGTACTCCTCCCGCGCCATCCGCGAACACCTGCGCAAGCGCGGCATCCGGGCAGTGATCCCCGTCCCGGCGGACCAGCAGAGCCACCGGCCTTCGACCGCGAGACCTACAAACAACGCAACACCGTCGAGCGATGCATCAACCGCCTCAAACAGTGGCGCGGCATCGCCACCCGCTACGAGAAGACCGCCACCATCTACCTGGCCGGACTCCACATCGCAGGCATCTTCCTTTGGTCCGCCAGATGATCCAAACGAAACCGCCTAACTGGGTGGCCTATCTGGAGGGCAACTTGACGGAAGAGGCCGACCGGCGGGCCGGTACCCGTCCGGATGCCGAGCAACGCACGCACAACCATCGGCGCTCGGGAGGAGTACGTCCCTCCATCGACCTCGTTGAGAGCGCCGCCTGCTTCGAGATCCCGCCGCTCGTCTGGTACAGCACGCTCATCGAATCTCTGCGTCTGTGCACGGTGGATTCGGTTATCCTGGTCAACGACTTCTATTCGCTCGAAGCCGATGAGGCTCGCGGCGATCCCAACCTGGTGACCTGCCTGATGGCGGAGCATTCCTACAGTCGCGACCAGGCCCTGGACGCCGCGCGTGATCTCCATGATCATATCGTCGACCGGTTTCTCGCCCTCAGCCGCCAGGTGCCGGAATTCTGCGCTGCGCTGGACCTGACCGAAGCGGAGTCGGTCGACGTCGCACGCTACGTCGAGGTCATGCGCCACTTGATCCGGGGCAACTACGACTGGAGCCGGACCAACGGGCGCTATTCCTCCTCGGTATCAGCCACACACGGCCCCACCAACCTCGGCTACCTCCACCCTGAAGCTCAGACCCCGGCGACTCCCTGACATCTTGTCTGTGCATGAGCCTGTCTTATGCCAGGGCTCCGTCAAGTTCCGTGATTGCGTGGAGGGGTGACGATCAGCCGGTAGGGGCGGATAGCAGAGCAGGCACG